>NZ_CP071953.1:1564550-1877460 GCF_020084865.1 Candidatus Kaistella beijingensis
GCGAATGTTATCATTACGGGGGAAGGAACTATCGACGGAGGTGGCGACAGTTGGAGACCTGTAAAAAAAGGAAAAGTGACCGCAGATTTTTGGGAAAACCTCATCAGAACAGGTGTTTTAAGCGACGACAAAAAAGTTTGGTGGCCAAGTTCTGACGCGATGAATGGCGACAATATTTTAAACAGTCTAAAAAAGAAAACAGATTTGACCGAAAAAGATTTTCTACCTGCGAGAGATTTTCTGCGTCCTTATTTAATGAACCTCATCAACTGTAAAAACCTACAGATTCACGGAATTACGATTCAGAATTCGCCGAAACTGACGGTTTATGTTTCTCAATCGGATGGAGTTATTCTAAACAATCTGAAAGTTCTCAATCCAAAATGGGGACAAAACACAGACGGAATCGACATCAGTGGTTCTAAAAACGTTCTCGTTTACAATTGCACAGTCGATGTTGGCGACGATGGAATTTGCATGAAAAGTTCGAGCAAAAAAGACGATACTTCCACCCAACTTGAAAACATCATTATTGCAAAAAACACCGTTTTCAACGCACATGGCGGATTTTCAATTGGTTCAAATACAGACGGTGGAATGAACAATATTTTTGTAACAGACTGCAACTTTATCGGAACAGATATTGGAGTTCGCGTGAAAAGCAATGAAGGAATCGGCGGAAACGTTTCGAATATTTATATTGAGAATATTGTAATGAAAAACATCGTTGAAGAAGCCATTAATATGTCCTCTGTTTATGAAAACAGGCAAGTTGGAAAAACTCCCGACAACAATGTAAAAGGCGAAAAAATTCCTGAATATTTTAATTTTTATTTCAAAAATATTACGTGCGAAGGGGCTGAAACTGCGGTAAACCTTAATGGATTAGAAAATTCTCCTATTCATGATTTGTATTTTGAAAATGTGATGATTAAAGCAAACAATGGTTTTGTGGCGGAGAATGTGGAGCATGTTTTTATGAAGAATACGAAAATTTTGTGCGAAGGAAATCCTTTCAAATTGAAAAATGCGACAAATGTTTTGTTAGATGGAAAGGTGGTGAGATAATTTATTGATGAAATAGCGATAAAAAAATCCGTTGCTAAATTTCTCGCAACGGATTTTTATTTCAGTAATTTAATCAACTTACAAATCTCCGCCGTGACTATCCAACTGTCCTTCCCATTTTGAAACGGCAGAAGTTGCTAAAGCATTTCCAAGAACATTCGTCATACTTCTTCCCATATCACAGAAATGGTCGATTGGCAAGATTAGCGCAATTCCTTCCGGGGGAATTCCGAACATGGTACAGGTTGCGACAATGATCACCAAACTTGCACGTGGAACTCCTGCAATTCCTTTGGAAGTCAACATAAGCACCAAAAGCATGGTGATTTGCTGTCCGATGGACATTTCAATTCCGTAAATCTGTGCGATGAAAATGGAAGCGAAAGTCATGTACATCATACTACCGTCGAGATTGAAGGAATATCCTAAAGGCAAAATAAAGGATACGATTCTGTTGTTGCAGCCAAATCTTTCGAGTTCTTCCACTAATTTTGGGAAAACTGCTTCGGAACTTGTAGTGGAAAATGCGATGAGTAAAGGTTCTTTAATTCTTCTTAATAATTCGAAAAGTCGGTTTCCTAAAATTAAATATCCAACAATACATAAAACCAACCACAAAATTCCCAATGCAAAAAAGAAATCACGGAGATAAATCGCATAAACTTTGAAAATCTCAAATCCGTTGGTTGCGACGACCGCAGCAATTGCACCCAAAACTCCAAAAGGTGCAAACCACATGATGTAACCTACCATTTTTAGAATTGCATGAGCGCAAATTTCAAAAGCTTTGATTAAAGGTTTTGTATATTCTTCGCCCATATTTGCCAAAGCAATTCCAAACATGATGGAGAAAACCACAATCTGCAAAACTTCATTCGTAGCAAATGCTTCAAAGACGCTCTTCGGGAAAATATGTTTTACAAAATCTTCCATGGAAAAACCTTTGCTAGTTTTCAAAAGTTCGTCGGCAGAAGCGGCATCGTGAATCGGAAGTTTGGTAACGTGTCCCGGTTCCAACCAATTCACCAAAACCAAACCAATCATCAAAGAAACTAAAGATGCGGAAATAAACCAAAGCATCGCTTTCGTTCCCACTCTTCCAATCATTTTCATGTCGCTCATCTTGGCGATTCCCACAACTAACGTGGTGAAAACCAAAGGAGCGATAATCATCTGAACGAGCCTGATGAAAATGGTTCCGAGAAGTTTGATGTTTTTTGAGAAAGATTCTGAACTTTCAGGATATTGTGTGTGAACGATTCCGCCGAGAATTACACCTAAAATTAATGCAACCACAATGGCGATGAAGAGTTTGTTTTGGCCTTTCATAGGAGTTTATATTTTTTTCAGATAGCTTTAAATATAGTTTTTTGCGTTTGGAAAAGTAGGTTACTGAGTCAAGAAAAATGTTAGTAAATCAGTTCAACCACAAAATCCTGTCCCGATTCATCAGGCAAAGGATGAAAACGAAGAATACAATTGGAAAAACACATTTTTGGGGATGAGTAATTTTGAGTTCATTTTTTAATTTTCGTAAATATAAAAAAATTCCTGACAGAAATCTGTCAGGAACCACATCATTTATCTTAAAAATTATTTTGTAGCCGGTGCTTTTTGTTCTTGAGGTGCTTGATTTTGCGGTGCGAGCAAATCATTCTGCAGATGAGCTTCTGGCTGAACCATTGGTGCTTTTAACCCTGTTACTTTATCAAGAACGGTCACTATTTCTGGATCACCCAGATTGTAGAAGAAACGGCTTGCAATTTTACCGTCTTTATCAAGAACGATAAATGAAGGCAATTTGAAACCATAAATACCGAAATCTTTGGCGACTTGTGAATTCAATCCGCCCTCACCATAAAGGTTTGTGCCCGGAATTCCTTTCAGCATGGCGTTACTCGTTTTTACGAACTGTTCTTTGGTATCATCTACATTCACAAAAGTGAAATTCATTTTCGATTTGTAGAAATTAACAACTTCTTTTAACACAGGCACCGTGGCTTCAGAAATATAGGGGTTCCAGGAAGCGTAAAACATCACCAAAGTAGGTTTTCCTTTACCGTCGAAAAGTTTATCGGAACTTCCGTCCTGCTTGATTAATTTTGAGGCAGGAGCTGCTTCGCCAACTTTAGGTCCTGAAATCACAAATAAAACTTTTTCCAAATCTTTTTTGATTTCAGCATCTTTAACATTATCCTTGATTACTTTATCAAGTTTCGCAATATTTTCAGCAGGCATTCCCTGTTGAATATCAGTGCTTGAAAGCACGAATCCTAAAAGATAATCTTTCGCGAGTTGAGACAGATCCTTTTTGGTGTTGATAAATTTTGCAAAAAGTTCAGAGGTTAATGCTTTACCATCCTTATTATTATCGGTAGCAAATGTCTGGAAATCCTGGCTTAATTTGCCTAAGAGATAATTTCTGAAAATGGGCTGACTTCTGAGCATTTTATCAGTATCTCCTTCCAATTTTTTCTCAACATCCCTGAAATTTTTAGAAACTTTGAAAGATGGATTTTGCGAAGCCAAACCATGATTCATTTCGTATTGGTTCATCAACCCAAGTAGGCTTGCATGCAGTTCGTCTTTTTTGAAATCTGCGACCTCACTGTCTGCTGAAGTCTTTTTTGCGGCTGCGTCAATTCCTTTTTCGATATCGTTTTTGATTCTGTCAATTGTTTTAAGGAAAGTTGCTTCATCTTGAGCTACCATTTCGCCGACATTTACTTTAGCTGCATAACCCTCAAAAAATTTCTGGAATTCTTTCAGTAAATCGTTATTATTTTTAGCGTCACCAGTAACGGTAAACTGTTGTGGAAAATTTTGTGCCTGACCTGAAATATTTAGGGTTTGGCCGCCTTTCAAATAAACCATCGCCTGTTTTCCCGCGTAGGTCATGATATACATTCCATTTTTTGGAGCTTCGAAACTTCCTGTAAAACTTCCTTTAGAATCTACCCCAATATTGGTTAACGGAAGCGTTGCAACACCAGAAGCTTCGATAAACTCGATTCTTTCAAGAGGTGAACCGCCAGCAAAATTACCTTTAACCTCCACTTTTTTGGAACATGAAACTGCTAAAATCGAGAAAAGTAATACTAAAAAATACGTCTTCATTATTTAAATTTAAATTTTCGCAAAAATAACTTTTTCAATCCTTTAAAGAAAATATTATTGATTATTTGTGAAAGATTTAACAACGAAAAATCGCTCCCAATAAACATTGAAAGCGATTTTAACTATTAAAAAAGAAATTTTAACCTTTATCCACCATTGCTCCCATAAACTCGCGGTTCATTCTTGCAATTACCTCCAAAGAAATTCCTTTCGGACATTCTACTTCGCAAGCTCCGGTGTTGGAACAGTTTCCGAATCCTTCTTCATCCATTGCGGCAACCATCGATAAAACTCTTCTTTTCGCCTCAACCTGACCTTGTGGAAGCAATGCATATTGGGAAACTTTTGCTCCAACAAACAGCATCGCTGAACCATTTTTACAAGTCGCAACACACGCTCCACAACCGATACAAGCTGCAGCGTCCATCGCCTTATCTGCTTCAGGTTTTGGAACTAAAATATTATTGGCATCGGTTGTTCTTCCGGAAGTGTTTACCGAAATAAATCCACCTGCAGCCATTACTCTATCGAATGCACTTCTGTCCACCACCAAATCTTTAATGATTGGGAACGCCGCACTTCTCCAAGGTTCAATGGTGATGGTTTCACCGTCTTTGAACATTCTCATGTGTAACTGACAAGTCGTAATTCCAGTATCCGGACCGTGAGGACGACCGTTGATGTAAAGGGAACACATTCCGCAGATTCCTTCGCGACAGTCGTGGTCGAAAGCTACAGGTTCGCTTCCGTTGTTCACCAGTTGCTCGTTGAGCATATCCAACATTTCGAGGAATGATGAATCGGTAGAAACGTCAGAAAGTTTGTAGGTTTCAAACTGTCCTTTTGATTTATTGTTTTTCTGTCTCCAAATTTTCAGAGTCAGATTTAAGCCTTTTTTTGTACTCATTTTCTTTACTGTTTTTGGAGATTATTTATAACTTCTTGTTTTCACTTCGATATTTTCGTAAACCAAATCTTCTTTGTGAAGGATTTCAGCATTAATATCTTCTCCATTATATTCCCAACACGAAACAAATTTGAAATTTGCATCATCTCTTTCAGCTTCTCCTTCTGGTGTTGCGTGATCCCAACGGAAATGTCCACCGCAAGATTCTTCTCTTGTTAAAGCATCTTTCGCCATCAGTTGACCCAATTCCAAGAAGTCTGCAACACGGAATGCTTTTTCCAATTCAGGATTCATTTCGTCGTTGGAACCTGGAACTCTAACGTCTTTCCAAAATTCTTTTCTTACTTCTTCGATTTCAGAAATCGCTTCACTCAAACCTTCCGGAGTTCTTCCCATTCCTACTTTGTTCCACATGATGTGGCCCAATTTTTTGTGGAAGTAATCAACCGAATGTTTTCCTTTATTATTAAGGAAGAAATGGATTTTGTCTTTCACTTCTTTTTCAGCAGCGTCAAAATCTGCTGTATTTGTTGGAATTGCTCCTGTTCTGATGTCCGCAGAAAGATAATCCGCAATCGTGTAAGGAAGCACGAAATAACCGTCTGCTAAACCTTGCATCAATGCAGAAGCACCCAATCTGTTTGCACCGTGGTCGGAGAAATTCGCCTCGCCAATCACGAAACATCCTGGAATTGTGGACTGCAAGTTATAATCAACCCAAACTCCGCCCATTGTGTAGTGAACTGCAGGATAAATCTTCATCGGCGTTACATAAGGATTGTCTGCCGTAATTTTTTCGTACATTACGAAAAGGTTTCCGTATTTTTCTTCCACCCACGCTTTTCCTAAATCGTAAATCTGCTGTTGAGACGGGTTGTGAATATTTTTTTCCAAAGCGGCTTCTTTTCCTTTTTTCATAATTTCCGTAGAGAAATCTAGGAAAACGCCTTCTTTCGTATCATTATTTTCAATTCCGTAACCTGCATCACATCTTTCTTTTGCTGCTCTGGAAGCCACATCACGAGGAACCAAGTTTCCGAAAGCCGGATATCTTCTTTCCAAGTAATAATCACGGTCTTCTTCTTTAATATTTTCCGGTCTTAATCTTCCTTCGCGAATCGCTACAGCATCTTCAATGTTTTTTGGAACCCAAATTCGTCCTGAGTTTCTTAAAGATTCCGACATTAAAGTTAATTTCGATTGCTGCGTTCCGTGAACCGGAATACAAGTCGGGTGAATCTGCACATAACAAGGATTTGCGAAATACGCTCCTTTTTTATGAATTTTCCAAGAGGCTGAAACGTTGGAACCCATCGCGTTGGTAGAAAGGAAATAGACATTTCCGTAACCTCCGGAAGCGATAACGACTGCGTGTGCAGAATGTCTTTCGATTTCTCCGGTTACTAAATTTCTTGCGATAATTCCTCTCGCTTTTCCGTCAACAACTACCAATTCAAGCATTTCGTGACGGTTGTACATTTTTATTTTTCCTTTTCCGATTTGTCGGCTCATTGCGGAATATGCTCCCAACAATAATTGCTGCCCGGTTTGACCTTTTGCGTAGAAAGTTCTTTTCACCTGAACACCACCGAAGGAACGGTTATCCAATTGTCCGCCGTATTCTCTACCGAAAGGAACACCTTGCGCAACACACTGGTCGATGATATTTCCGGAAACTTCTGCTAAACGATATACGTTTGCTTCTCTTGCGCGGTAATCGCCACCTTTTATCGTGTCGTAAAATAATCTGTAGATAGAGTCACCATCGTTTTGATAATTTTTTGCTGCGTTGATCCCTCCTTGAGCCGCGATAGAGTGCGCTCTTCTTGGTGAATCCTGGTAGCAAAATGCTTTTACATTATAGCCTTGCTCCGCCAAAGTTGCGGCTGCAGAACCACCTGCAAGTCCGGTTCCCACCACAATAATATCAATTTTATCGCGGTTGTTTGGTGCAACCAAGTTCATGTGGTCTTTATGATTTTTCCATTTGTCCGCTAAAGGACCTGCCGGAATTTTTGAATCTAATACTCCCATTTTAATTGAAAATTATTGAGTTACGTAATGAAAAATTGCGATGAAGATAAAACCTGCAGGAATCAGGATGGAATACCAATTTCCTAAAGCCTTAATCACCGGTGTATATTTTGGATGTCTTGCTCCGATGGACTGGAACGACGATTGGAAACCGTGCGCCAAATGTAAACCAAGCAAAACAAAAGAAATTACATAAAGTACCACTCTCCAAATCTCTCCAAATTTTGCGTGAAGTTCACCCCAAAATCTTGTCATATCATTTGGATCTCCTTCTCCTGGAACATATTTGTAAGTCATTTCATGTGCCCAGAAATCATACATGTGAAGTGCAAGAAACGCCAAAATCACGGCTCCGGAAATAATCATATTTCTCGACATCCACGTTGAATTTGCTGCAGAACCGTTTACTGCGTATTTTACAGGTCTTGCTTTGTTGTTTTTCATTTCTAAAACGAAGCCCATGATGAAGTGAAAGAACACCGCAAAAACTAAAATAGGCTGCATCAGAAACTGAACCGCGGGATTGTAACCCATAAAATAGGACGCACTGTTGAACGCATCTTCGCTGAAAACCGAGAGCATATTAACCGAAAGGTGCATCACAAGAAAAATCAGCAAAAACATTGCGGACAATGCCATTGCATACTTTCTACCGATGGTAGAACTCGTTAAACCTGCCATAAAATTTGATTATTTTGAATTTTCACAAAGTTAAAGAATTGTTAAGGTAACTAAAAGTGAGATTCGTCAGAATTTTACAGTTTGTAATGTTTCTAAATAAGAGGTGCGAGGATTCGGGTTTGCAAGGTTTTTGAAATTTATTTCATACGATACTCCACTCCATTAATCCTTATTTTTTCAGTTTCTTTTGGAATAACTCTTATTTCAAAATTATTTGTTCTTCTTGAAGTTAGATAGGGTTCAATCAGATAAGTTTTTATCTTTTCCAAATTTGATTTTTCAGAAATTAGGAATTGGACTTTATCCTTATTTTTAATTGAAACAATTTGTTCTTTGAAATATTGATGAACTAAAACTTCATTAATTTGATTGGCCCTAAAATTCAGAAAAAACCTTAAAGCAATAAAAACCGCGAGATAATAAGCCACTTTCGAAACATTGTTGATATTGAATTTTTGAATGGCAAATCTTAAATAATAAATGATGATGAATGCAGCCAAAACCTCCAAAAGCGTGATTGGAATCATTTTGTGAAACGCGAAATCAATGTCAGCGAAAAAGTGAATCAGCTTCAAAATCCAAGTCACGCTGAAATCATACAGTACATTAATCCAGGAAAATTGAAGCGAAAATGTGATTAAAACCGTCATCAACAAAGCAAAAACTATCAAAATTTCCGCAAAAGTAATCACCACCAAATTGGCCAAAATCGAAATAAAAGACCACTGATGAAAATAATAAATCACCAATGGAAGCGTCGCAATCTGTGCCGCAAAGCTCACAGAAATAATGTTGATTAATGTATTTTGGAATTTGTTTTTAGGTTTTGGCAGATATTTTAAAATCGGCTTATTTAACCAAAAAATTCCCAGAACCGCTAAAAAACTCAGTTGAAACCCTACATCAAAAAGTTGGTTGGTATCTGCAATTAGTATCGCAAACGCTGCCACCGCCATCGAATGTAGCAAATCGGCTTTCCGTTGCAGCAACACATAAATGTAGTAACACGAAATCATCATACAACTCCGAACAACCGAACTTCCATAATCTATGAAAATTGCAAACGTCCAAATTAAAAGCAGCGCGACAACAATCTTTATATTTCTAAGTTTTACTGGAAACACTGGTTTTAAAAGAATCAAAATCAGCCAGAAAATCACCGCCATGTGAGAACCAGAAATCGCCAAAATGTGCATCAAACCTGATTTCTGAAAATCCTGCACGGTTTCTTTGTCCATTTCAGTTCGGTCGGCGAGGATGATTCCCTTGGTGAATTCACGGGTTCTTTTGCTTAAAGCCGATTGATCGATTTTTTTTAAAGTTTCCAAGCGTTTTTGTCGAATTTTTTCAGCTAAGGTAAGGTCGTTTCTTTTTGCACTTTGATAGGAATTCGGAAGATAGCATTGAAAATAAATATCTCTTCTCGCCAAATATTTCCCATAATCAAACTGGAAATCGCTGTACGGTTTTTGGATTTTATTGATGTACACTTCACCTTTGTAATAATGCTGAAAATCGAGGTCTTTTTCCTCTTTCGGCATGGAAAGAACGCTTTGAAAAAACTCTTTGTTGCTCCATGCAGCCACTTCATAACGTTTATTTTTCTCGTTGGAATTCAATTTTTTAGTAATTTTAAAATAGATGAATTCCTTTCCTTGAAGGTCTGGAATTTTTGGTTTTTGCATCTTTAGGAAATGTGCGAAAATTCCTAATGAAAAGAAAAGCAAAAGCAGTGAGGTATACCGAAATTTATGAAAGTAGAAGTTTTTAATAAAAAAAGAAAAAAGCGTTAAAAAACTGAAAACCAGAAAAATATAAATTGTTTTTTCAGCCAAATAATATTCATCCTGCAAGAAAATTCCTAGAATAAACGAAACGCAGAGAATGAGTAGAGGTTGTTTGTTCAATTGGTGTTTTAAGGTAAAATTACCAAATTGCTCTGACAAAATCTACCGTGAAATCACCCATTTACAATAATTTCTGCAGCGTGATCACTTGCTCCTTTTCCGCCTAATTTTTCACGAAGTGCTTCATAGTTTTTAAGCATTTTTGTGCGGTTTTCTCCTTCAAAAATTTTAGTTAATTCTTTTACCAAATTATTGGTGTTCAGTTCATTTTGAATAAGTTCCGTCACAATTTCTTCATCCATAATTAAGTTGACTAACGAAATGTATTTGATGTTTTTCACCACTCGTTTTCCAATTTCATAAGAAATTTTGGAACTTCTGTAGCAAACCACTTCTGGGATATTTAAAAGTGCTGTTTCCAAGGTTGCCGTTCCCGAAGTCACCAAAGCCGCTTTTGAACTCCTCAATAAATCGTACGTTTTATTGGAAACGAAATGTACATTTTCATCCACAAATTTTTGGTAGAAACTTTTGGGTAAACTTGGCGCACCCGCAATTACAAATTGATGTTTCGGGAAATAAGGACGAACCGAAAGCATGATTTGTAACATCTTTTCAACTTCTTGCTCCCTCGAACCCGGAAGAAGCGCAATAATTTCTTTTTCGTTTAGATTATTTTCTGATTTGAATTTTTGTAAGTCCAATGTTGGCAAATCAGAAATCGCATCAAGCAAAGGATGTCCCACGAAATGGGCTTCAACTTGATGTTTTTTATAGAAATCCTTCTCGAAGGGAAGAATTACGAGCATCTCATCGACGAACTTTTTGATTTTCTCGACGCGGCCTTCTTTCCAGGCCCAAAGCTGTGGTGAAATGTAATAGACGATTTTGATTCCAAGACTTTTTGCAAATTCCGCAATCCTTAAATTAAAGCCGGGATAATCTACCAAAACCAAAACATCGGGTTTATATTTCTGAATATCTTCTTTACAGAATTTAATGTTTTTAAGTATGGTATTCAGATTTTTCGCAACTTCTAAAAAACCCATGAATGCTAAATCTTTGTAATGTTTCACGGGAGAAATTCCGGCAACTTTCTGCATTAAATCTCCGCCCCAAAATCTAAACTCTGCGTTGGAATCTTTTTTCAGAATCGACTTCATTAGATTGGAGGCATGCAAATCTCCTGATGCTTCTCCTGCGATGATGTAGTATTTCAATGTAGATTTGAGATTTGAGATTTGAGATTTTAAAAAAACAAATCAAATATTTAACTTAATTTTGTTTCAAAGATAAAATAAAAATGGCAGAAGATTTCGAAATAAAAAATAAGGTGGCAGAAAGCGGTTTGGTGAATTTCGACCTTTCCAAACTAGTTCCGAAAGGGAAAAGAATCGGGATTGACCTGAAGGATTTTCTTTTTGAAGGGTTGATTTTAAGGGAAAAGGACTTCCGAGAAAAAGTGGCTTCTTTGAATACAGAAGATTATGCAGATTCCTATGTTTACATCTACAATTCTGCTGATGTGATTGTTCCACTTTGGGCTTACTTTCTGATTACTGCAAAATTAACAGACTCCGCCAAAAAAATTGTTTACGGAAATCGTGAGGATTTGGAAGTTTTGTTAATGCACAACGCAATCCAAACTTATGATTATACGGATTTGATGCAGAAAAGAGTTTTGGTTAAAGGCTGTTCCGATGAATCGATTCCCGAAAACGCCTACATCGAATTGGTGGAACAACTGAAACCCATCGTGAAATCCCTGATGTTCGGCGAAGCGTGTTCGAATGTACCGATTTTTAAGAATTAGATATGAGTTCAAAGTATTTTCCGTACACCATATTTTTTATTTTTATTTTTTTGTACGCGATCGGAAGTTTTAGCAGGATTCCCTTCGGTGATTGTGTGGGGTACATTTATACCACAGAAACAGAAAAGTTTGTTAATGCCTTTACTTCTACTTCTCACCTCTTGTACATCAATTCCACCATCATCATCAAAAAAATGTTGGGTTTTGACGCTGTACTGTCACACCGTTTTTTGATCATTGTTTCAGCTGCATTCACCGTTTTTATTCTCTATAAGATTACACAGTTGTTTTCTGTTAAACCATGGGTGTCCATTACCACCTCTATTGTTTTCGGGTTGAGTTTTACGTTTTGGCGAAATGCTGAAATTGTGGAAGTTTATACATTTAACACCTTTTTGATTGCGCTTTTCCTTTATTCTATGGTCTTAAGCTTCCAACAAAAAAATTCTTCTTATTATATAAGTTTAAGCGGTTTTTTTCTTGGTTTGAGCCTATGGTCTCACATTCAGAACATTTTTTTTATACCTTCTTTTTTACTTTTTTTATATTACTTCAGGACACAGCGAAAAAGCATTTTTATCTCGTTATTCCTATTCATATTGCTTTTTTCCTTAATGTTTGTTGTAAATCAAATAAGCGGACTTGCATTATTATCGCCTTTCACTTCCGACCAAGGAGTTAGCTGGGTGCAGGATTCTTTGGAAAAAGACCTGAAAACCTACACCAAAGACGTGGGCGTTTCCATTCTATATTTACTGTACAATTTTAATATCTTCACTTTTTTCGGAATTATTGGGGTGGGTGAACTTTACCGGTATAACAAGAAAATATTTTACCTTTTATTTATTGCAGGTACTTTGAATTTTGGCTTCGCAACATTTTACGCGGTTTCCGATAATTATGTCTTCTTTATCCCTGCCTATCTCATTTTTGCTATTGGAATCGGGCTTGGATTAAAAAGATTTAAAAACTCTGTTTCTATAAGGAGACTGGTTATTTTATCACTATTCATCCCTCTTTTTTATTGTTTAACATTCTATTTTGTTTCAAATATTCCTCAAAGTGTTTCCTTCCAGGAAAAAAAATCTTATAAAGGCGGGTTGAGCTACTATCTTCTACCATGGATGAGCAACAATGTCGGCATTTTAGAATTCACTATTGAAAAAAGGCATGCACCCGAACCAATAAACTGGATGACCGCAAGCGCAATAGAATTTATTGAATTGAAAAAATCCCAAGGTTATACATTGGAAGAAATCAAAAAACTTTAACAATATTTTATATTTTAAACGGTAGCAAGGGGAATAATTTTTGGTAACTTTGATTCTCAGTTTTTAAACAATTTAAAATAAACAAACTATGAGTTTAATAGACCTCATCACAGGAAATGCCGGAAATCAAGTCGCTTCCGATGCTGAAAACAAATTCGGAATCAGTAAAAATCAGGTAATTGCACTTTTAGCAGTGGCTGCACCTTTGGTAATTTCTTATTTAAGAAAAAAATCGCAAGAAAGTCCGGACGAAGCAAATGCTTTGAATAACGCACTTGACAGAGATCACGACGGAAGCATCCTGAATGACCCTTCACAAGCCGCAGCAAGACAACAAGAAGGAGGTTCTATTCTTGACCACATTTTCGGCGGACAAAAAGCTACTGTTGAAAACCAACTTTCTCAAAATACGGGAATCTCAATGGATAAAATTGGACCTATTTTAGCAATGTTGGCTCCATTAATTATGGGTTACATCGGAAAAGAAAAACAAGCAAACAATGTAAATTCTGGTGGCGGTTTAGGCGATTTGTTGGGCGGAATTTTGGGCGGCGCTCAAAACCAAGCTCAGGCTCAACCATCAAATCCTTTGAACGATATTTTAGGACAAGTTCTTGGCGGCGGTCAACAACAGCAATCCTCAGGAAATCCTTTGAACGACATTCTTGGTCAAGTTCTTGGCGGTGGTCAACAACAGCAACAGCAAGGTGGACTTGGAGGACTTTTAGGTTCAATTCTTGGCGGAAGATAATTTCCCCAAATAACAATAAAAAAACCGAAGATTATTCTTCGGTTTTTTTTGCTTTTGTTGCTTTTGGTTTTGCTTCTTTTGGCTCTTCAGTTTTTTCAGCTTTTGCTTTCGGTGCAGCTTTCGGTTTTGCCTCCTTCATTGGTTTTTCAACTTTCTCAACTACAGCGGGTGCAGGTTTTGATGACTTTCTCGGTCTTTTCTTACCATAACTTCCTGCCGTGATTTTTCCTCTTCTGGATTTTTGATCTCCTTTTCCCATAATTAAATGAATTTTGTTAATTGATTTTCACAAAGTTAATTAAAAAACTAACATTTTAAATCTTAAAAATTCATAAAATTTTGGTGTGTCCTACCCTACGCTTAAACCTCATAGGTTTCGGAAACCCATGAGGTTTCCCCACAACTGGAGTCGGGCTTTTCAGGGCTCGAATTCGTTTCGGTGCTTCGCTTCGCTGCGCACTACTCCGTTCATTCGCACCCTTACAATCTCTGACCCAAAGTCCCACCTTCTTTAAAATACTAGCATCAGTTAAAAAACTTCGCAAAAGTTCGGAGCTTTGTCGAAGTTAGAATCACCCAAAAACCTTATCTTTGCAAACGAAATTTTTGATGTAACCACTTCAAATGATTTCAAACAATTTCAAACGACTTCAAACAAAACTTCTATGTTCAGAACGCATACCAACGGCGAATTATCGCTGAAAAATCTTGATGAAAAAGTAACTCTTTCCGGTTGGGTACAAACCATCCGCGACAAAGGTTTTATGATTTGGATTGATTTACGCGACCGTTATGGAATTACGCAGTTGGTTTTTGATGCAGACAGAACTTCCGCAGAAATTTTAGAAAAAGCCAAAAAATTGGGACGCGAATTTGTCATTCAAGTGGAAGGAAAAGTGATTGAAAGAAGTTCTAAAAATCCAAAAATTCCAACCGGAGAAATTGAAATTTTAGTTGAAAACTTAAACATTTTAAACGAAGCACAACTTCCACCTTTCACCATTGAAGATGAAACCGATGGTGGCGAAGAACTTCGTATGAAATACAGATATTTGGACATCCGCAGAAATCCAGTGAAAGACAAACTGATTTTCCGTCACAAAATGGCGCAGAAAGTAAGAAATTACCTTTCCGATGCAGGATTTATCGAAGTCGAAACGCCAGTTCTCATCAAATCCACTCCGGAAGGTGCGAGAGATTTTGTGGTTCCGAGCAGAATGAATGCAGGACAGTTTTATGCACTTCCGCAATCACCACAAACTTTCAAACAATTGTTGATGGTTGGTGGAATGGACCGATATTTTCAAATCGTAAAATGTTTCCGTGATGAAGATTTAAGAGCAGACCGACAACCGGAATTTACCCAAATCGATTGTGAAATGGCGTTTGTAGAGCAGGAAGATGTGTTGGAAACTTTTGAAGGATTAACCGCAAGTTTGCTGAAAGACATCACTGGAAAAGATTTTGGAAAATTCCCAAGAATGACTTTCGAGGAAGCGATGAAAACATACGGAAACGACAAGCCGGACATCCGTTTTGGAATGAAATTCGTGGAAGTTAATGATTTGGTAAAAGGGAAAGATTTTAAAATTTTTGATGACGCAGAATTGGTAGTTGGAATCAACGTTGAAGGTTGTGCAGATTATACTAGAAAACAAATTGACGAACTCATAGATTGGGTAAAACGCCCCCAAATTGGTGCTTCAGGAATGGTTTGGATTAAATTCCAAAATGATGGCGTTTTAACTTCCTCCGTAAATAAATTTTATTCTGAAGATGACTTAAAGAAAATCGCAGAAAAATTCAATGCAAAAGCAGGAGATTTAATTTTCTTGATGAGCGGAGATGCCAATAAAGTGAGAACCCAACTTTCGGCGCTCCGAATGGAACTTGGAAATCGTCTTGGGTTAAGAAAAGGCGACGAATTCGCTCCACTTTGGGTGATAGATTTCCCACTTTTGGAATGGGATGAAGAATCAGGAAGATATCATGCAATGCACCATCCTTTTACTTCGCCAAAACCGGAAGATGTTCATTTATTGGAAAGCGAGCCGGGAAAAGCAAGAGCCAACGCCTACGATATGGTTCTTAACGGAAACGAAATTGGCGGCGGTTCTGTAAGAATTTTTGATAGAGATTTGCAGAGCAAAATGTTCGATTTGTTAGGCTTTTCCAAAGAAGAAGCAGAAGCACAATTCGGATTTCTGATGAACGCCTTCAAATATGGAGCTCCTCCGCACGCAGGTTTGGCGTTTGGTTTTGACCGTTTGGTTGCGATTTTGGATGGAAACGAAGTCATTAGAGATTATATCGCTTTCCCGAAAAATAATTCCGGACGTGATGTGATGATTGATGCACCAAGTCCGATTGCGGATTTGCAGTTGGAAGAACTTTCGTTGAAAGTGGAAACGAAAGAATAAAAATTTTTAAACCACAAAATTCACAAAAGATTTTTAGTGGAAATTTAACACGCAAAGAACCACACAAAAGATAGAAAATCAAAGATTTACATTTAAAAATCTTTGATTTTTTCTTTTTTAAACTTTTAAAAAAACTTCTGTTTATACAAATGCTTTTGTGACTTTTGTGGTTAATTCTACGGCAACCTCGCCACTAAACTTTCCGGCATATTTTTCAGAAGTTGGTAAATCAACTTCCATTTGAAATTCGGAACATTTATAAATGAATTTCCAACGTTCACGATTTTTTCTGCAACATAATCCGGCTCCATTATCAAAGATTGATTCAGTTGCAAACCTTCATTAATTTTACTTCGGATATATCCCAAAACAAAAACATTCACTTGAATTTTTCGTGAAGATAATTCTTGTCGAAGTCCGGCTAAATATTGCGTAAAAGCCGATTTAGTGCTTCCATAAACGAAATTACTTTTCCGTCCACGAACTCCAGAAAGTGAGGACAAGCCGATAATTCTTTCTAAATTTTTGTTGGATTTGTCCATCGCAATAATATTCAAAACAGAAACTGCACAGCAATAATTGGTGTGCATCATCGTCAAGGTTTTTTCAAAATCTTGAAAAGCCTCGTAATTTTGAACTAAGAATCCTGCGGAATACAATACGATATTTGGTTTTGAATGAAGTTCATCATAAAATTTTTGATGGGAAGTAAAATCCACTGCGTCAAAATATTTCAATTCAATTTTATCGGAATTCAAATGGTTTTCATTGATGAAATTTTTCATTTCGTCTAAATTTCGAGAAGCCATGATTACTTTGAAACTTTTATTCAAGTATAATTTCGCACATTCTTTCGCCACATCGGAATTGGCTCCTAAAATCAAAACATTTTTTTCTGAATTCATTTGCAATCTAAAATAGAATTTCTATTTCGCCCTCAATCTTTCCTTAATTTTTTCAATATTTTGTTTGGCAGAATCTTCTAGAATCAAAGAAGCACTCATATGAATTCTTTCCGGCATCAATTCTGAAAAATGTTCCGTTCCTTCCCAAGACACTTTTTTAATTAACGCCAATGCATCTGAACTTCTGGAGGATAATTTCTGTAAAAAACTAAAAATTTCTTCATCCATTTGCTCAATCGTATGTGAAACAGAATGATAAATATTGTGGGTTTTAGCCCAATCTGAACTCCTGAAGTCCGCATCAATCGCCATAGCTGCGAATTGTGATTTCCCAATTTTTCGCTCAACATAAGGTCCAATCACGAACGGTCCAATTCCCAAATTGATTTCCGTAAGCGCCAAACTTGCATTCTCTGTGGCAAAACAATAATCTGCTCCACAAGCAATTCCTACTCCACCTCCCGTCGTTTTTCCCTGAACACGAACTACTACGATTTTTCCACAAGTTCGCATGGCATTTAACACTTTGGCAAATCCTCCAAAAAACTTTTTTGAGGTTTCTAAATCTTGAATTTCTAAAAGTTCATCAAAACTTGCTCCTCCGCAAAATGCTTTTTCGCCTTCGGATTTCAGTAAAATTGCTTTTACTTCAGTTTTCGCGCCTTCATCCAAAATAGTTTGGGCCAGTTTTTCTAAAATATGCCCCGGTAAAGAATTGCTTTTCGGGGTTCCGAAAGTGATTTCGGCAATGCTGTTTTTGATTTCTGATGTTACAAATGCTTCCATAATTTTTTTACACGCAAAGAAGCGCTTCTCCTCGCAATTTTAAATACAATTTCTTACTTAAATAATTTCTTAATCTCCTGATTACTTAATTGTTTAATGATTTAGCGCTAAAATGTACTTGTCAATATACAACTGTTTTTCCTTTGATTTATATTGTTGAATGTATCTCGGATGTTCCAAAACAGTCATTTTTTCAAAAAAATTTTCTTTATCGTTGATTTTCTTGATGAATTCAGCGTTTTTCTTTCCTAAAATAAACACTTCCGACGTATCCAAACCTAAAATGATGTGTTTTTTGACACTTTCAATCATAAAATTTTCAACGCATTTGAAAAGTTCTTTGTCATCATAATAATTGGCGTTCAACGATTGTCCATTTTTATTTTTTCTCGTAATCGCCAATGGAAAGGGCGAATTGATATAATACTGACTGTAAAATTTTTCAACGCCACCAAATTCCTCAATCATATCATACATAAAAACGGAGGAAATTTCGTGCGTTCGTGCAGAAGTCATTTTGATGCCGCAATATTTTTCCAAGTTTTTGGTATCGGTAAACGGAACTCCTGTAACACCCGCTCCGTGACGACTTGGATTGATGCCGATAATGAATTTTCTTTTTCGGTTATCGTTGTAAAACTTTTCATAAAACTCCTTCATCACCACCAAAGTTTCAGGATTTTCCAAAAAAGGGTTCATCACCGAAAAATCTTTTGGCAATTTCCCTGAATATTTCAGGTTTTTATTGAAGGAGATGACTTTTTGGCCGAAGGTTTTATTCATCTATTATTTAGATAGCGTTCCTACGGAACGCATTTACAAACTTTAAACTTTATTTTTACACAGATTACATTCCTACGGAATGCTTCTTTCTGCTTTATCTTTTTTCTACAGAGATTGCATTCCTATGGAATGCTCCGTTTATCGTTAATTTTTTCCTACGGAGGTTGCATTCCTACGGGAATGCCTTCAATCGATCTTCAGATATTTCTAAACAGATTACATTCCTGCGGAATGAACTTTTCTTCTATATTTTTATTCTAAATTTACCACTAATTAGTATCATTTTCTTTTAATTTTAAGTGCGTTGGTGGATTCCGTAGGAATCTTATCTGTGTAGGAATAACATTGGATTGCGATTTAGGGCACTCCGTAGGAGTGCTATCTTTTTCAAAAATAGTTAAAAGTCAATCATAAAATTCAAATAAATATTCATCCTTAAATTCAATTTCAAACGCCTTCAACAATGCTAAATATTCTTCTTTAAAACTTTTCTTCTTGTGATGTTCTTCCTGATTTAAAACATAATTCACCACTTTATCTTTTTGACTTTTAGAATATGAAAATGCTCCATAACCTTCCTGCCAATTAAATTTTCCTAAACAAAGTCTGTTATCATTAATGAAGTTTGAAGATTCTATTTTTGCAGTTTTCACTAATTCCGGAATGGTAATCTGCAAATTTTTATAACTGAAAAAGATATGCAAATGGTCTGGATTTGCATAGATTGCTAAAACTTTCTGTTTTTTATTGTTGAAAATTCCACATATATATTTTTCGATTTCGTCACGAACGTTGGAAGATATTTTTATATCCCTTCCTTTTGTAGCGAAGATGATTTGCAAATAAATTTGTGTGTATGTGTTTGGCATATTTAAATTTTCTAAAAAAATATTGAAGATAGCGTTCCTACGGAACGCCCTTATCCTGCGCTAATTATATTTCTACACGGATAACATTCCTACGGAATGTTCCAAACGCCTTCTCTTTATACAGTAAATTGATAAATTGTTACATTTCCACATTGTTATATTAGATTAAACTGCTCAAAATGATGCGTGAAATGCTTTCTTTGAAAAAGTTCCATCATTTCTTTATTCAAGAGTCCAAATCTCGGATGGAAATTCTGTGATTTTGGATGTTCTTTGAAAAATATCAAATATTCTGATAAAGTATTGAGAAGTTCTTCCTTTGCACTATCGAGATTCTTATATCTCAAAATTGGCGTTTCGCCTTCTTTTAATAATGGATATTTCGCTCCGGGAAGGATTTTTTTATTCGTGTAAAGCCAATCTTGCAACTTTTCCAGGTGCTCCTCAGGAATTTCTGGAAAATCTGCAGGATTTAGTTTTCTAATGCTGTTTTGCATTACATCTTGCAAGTGTTCAACCATCATTTGTGGCGTCATTTCTCCAAATTTTCTTTCTGAATTTTGCGTCAAACCATTCAACAATTTTTGAATTTTGTCTTTTTTCAGTTCAATAAATGGCGATTTTTTAGCAACCAAAGTCAAAATCGTGGCAACGCAAACCACTTCTTCACGCTGATTAACCACCTCGACCAACCATTTTACAACTCCGGAAGGGATATTCCTTCCTTTAACACCACGGTTGATTTTTTCTTTCGCCGTCAGATAAACCGTAATCGTGTCTCCTGCGTAAACCGGTTTGAAAAATGCCGCATTTTCCAATCCGTAATTCGCGATAACAGGGCCTTTTTTTCCTGAAACAAACAAACCAGCCGCCGCAGAAAGAATGAAATATCCGTGTGCAACCACCTCATCGAAAATAGTTCCGGTTAAACTCGTCGCATCGGTGTGAGCGTAAAAATGATCCCAAGAAACATTGGAAAAATTCACGATATCGGCTTGTGTAACGGTTCTTCCGGCGGTTTCTAAACTGTCACCAACTTCCACTTCTTCAAAATATTTTTGGAACGGATGTTTGTCGCTGTATTTTTTTTCGGCGCCTTGCGTATAAATTTTGGTAATCGCCGTCAAAATATCCGGAGAACCTTGAATTGCGGTTTTCTGCAAAAAGAAGTGAAGTCCGTTCAATCCGCCCATTTCTTCGCCACCTCCTGCTCTTCCGGGACCGCCGTGCATTAAAGTAGGCAACGGAGAACCGTGACCTGTACTTTCTTTGGCGTTATCACGGTTCAGTACAAAAATTCTTCCGTGTGTGGATGCCATTTTCCAAGAAGTTTCGGCGACAAATTTTTCGTCGTGAGAAACGATGGAACCAACCAAACTTCCTTTTCCGCGTTTTGCCAAAGCGGCGGCTTCTTCCGCATCTTTGTAAGGCATCAAGGTGGAAACCGGACCGAATGCTTCTACTTCGTGCGAAATATCTTTATCAAAAGGTTTGTCGTTCAAGAATAGTTTTGGGGACATAAATGCGCCGTTTTCGTAATCGGCATCAACTAAATCGTGTTTTCCGTCGTAGATGAGTTCAGTTTCGGCTTTCAATAAATCGATTTTTCTTTGAACTTCCTCATACTGGATTTTTCCGACCAAAGAACCCATTCTCGTTTCCCGGTTGAGAGGATTTCCGATTTTCGTTTGGTCTAAAGCCTTTGACAAAGCATTTTGAACATCACCTATTAAATTTTCAGGAACGATAATTCGGCGGATTGCCGTACATTTTTGTCCGGCTTTTGTCGTCATTTCATTGCGAACTTCTTTGATGAACAAATCAAATTCGGGAGTTCCGGGTTTTGCATCCAAACCGAGAATAGAACAGTTCAAAGAATCGGCTTCCATATTGAAACGCACCGCATTTTTGGCAACGGAAGGAAGTGATTTTAATTTTCGTCCCGTAGTTGCAGAACCGGTAAACAAAACGCTGTCACCATCCTGAACGAAATCCAAAATATTTCCGGGTTCGCCGCAAACCAACTGTATGGCGCCTTCCGGAAGTAAACCACTTTCAATCATATCCTGAAAAACGGCGTTGGTAAGATAAGAACCATATGGCGAAGGTTTTACAATGCTTGGAACTCCTGCCAACAAAGAAGTTGACAATTTTTCCAGCATTCCCCAAACCGGAAAATTATACGCATTTATTTGAACAGAAACACCTTCACTTGGCGTTAAAATATGTGTTCCGAGGTGTGTTCCGCTGGCTGAAATTTTCTGAACATCACCATCAACCCAAAATGGAGTGTTTGGCAGCATTCTTTTTGCCAAACCGGAGTAGGTGAAAAAAGTTCCGAAACCGCCTTCAATATCCACCCAGGAATCTGCGTGCGTGGCTCCGGTTTTGTAGGAAAGTTCATAGTATTTTTTCTTTCTTTCGAGGAGGTAAAGTGCGACTTTTTTTAGCATTTCGCCACGGTCGTAAAATGTCATTGATGACAAGTTTTCGTAGCCGACTGTTCTTCCGTACTGGAGTGCTTCTTCAAAATTAATTCCTTCGGTGTCGGAAATGACAACCAGTTCACCGTTTACAGCGTTCCTTAGTTCAATTCCCTCTCCGGTGCCTTCAATCCATTGGCCGGCGATATAGTTTTTTAGTTTCATTTTATGTTGGGTGTTTGATGTTGCGTGATGGATGTTTTCAAAAATTTGAAAATATATTTTGTTATCAAAAATATTATAAAAAGTATGACGGCAATCTCAATGATTAAAAAAATTGAAGTGAAAATTTCAATACAAAGTTGTTTATTTTCAAGAGCTTTAATTATAATATAAAACACAATAACATTTATAAAAATAAATACTATGAAAGAAATAAAACCCGTTTTCTTTGAAAATTTCATTTTATAAATTTTGGCTAAAGCCAATTGATTTTTTGATTTTTTGAAAATGGGCTAAAGCCCGTTCCTATTGATGCTATTTACTGTGCTTGTAATTTCCTCACCTCTTCTAATGTATAAATTTTATATTGAAAATCTTTTCCGTATAAATCTTTGGAATATTCTTCAATTGTTTGAACAAAACCAGCTTCTTTTCTTAATTCATTTACTTTTTCGGAATTTTCAATTGGCCAAAAAGCGGGTTTCCCATTTACTTCAAAAAACTGAGAACCATAAATTTGCTTTTTTCCCTGATACATTAGGTTTCTGTCTTCCGTTAGAGCCAGTGATTGTCTATCAAGATCGCCATTTTTAACTGCTTCACGAAGCATTGGTAAATATTTTTGAATAACTTGGGGTGAAGAATGTTGAATTACAATCCAAGCTGCACGGTTTTCCGGAGTTCCAACAAGAGCTTTTCCGGGATAACCATATTTCGCAATTATTTCTTCTACTCTTTTAATATTTTCACCATCTAAAGTAACCGAAACTGATTTATAATTGTTTTTGAAATAAGTTGGATCTACCTTAATCCTTTTTGCAATCAGATCAAGGCTGTCCTTTGGTGTTTGGTCTGTAATAAAGCGTAATGCCTGATCGCGGAATTCAATTTCTGAAAGCTCTTTTTTTAGTTCAAGATTAATTGAAGTTTTTTCTACCTTTTTGCAGGAAAATAGAATTAAAAATAAAAATGCGATTGCAGAAAATTTATGCATTGTTTTTTGGCTAAGTTTTTTTTATCCTTCTAGAAACTCAGGATAACAAAGTTTTGGTTTGATTCTGCGTAGTTGATAAAATTTAAAATTTTCTAGAGTGTTAAGATACTGAAATTTTAAGTTTTGCTAAAATAGATTTTCGGGGCGGTAACTGCGCCCCGGATGGAACGGCATGTTTGAGCTCTTTTTTCGGCGGCGGCGGCTTCGCCGCCGCCGAAAAAAAGCGAGTAGTGACAGCCGGAAATGTGCGCCGTATAAAATAAAGTTAATAATCATTCGACGCAGTGAAATGTGCGCCAAAAAAAATCCCTTTCAAAATCAATTGAAAGGGAATTTGAAATGTATGATAAAAATTTATCTTGCGCTCATTGGAACGTATTCTCTTTTTTGTGCTCCTTGGTAAACCTGTCTTGGTCTTCCGATTGGGTCGTTGTGGAGACGCATTTCTTTCCATTGTGAAATCCATCCCGGAAGTCTTCCCAATGCGAACATTACGGTGAACATTTCGGTTGGAATTCCTAATGCCCGGTAAATAATTCCTGAATAGAAATCTACGTTTGGATAGAGTTTTCTGCTTACGAAATAATCGTCTTCCAACGCTACTCTTTCCAACTGCATTGCGATGTCTAAAGCTTTATCTTCAATTCCAAGTGCATCCAAAATATCGTCTGCTGCTTTTTTGATGATTTTTGCTCTTGGATCGAAGTTTTTGTACACTCGGTGTCCGAATCCCATCAAACGGAAATTGTCGTCCTTATTTTTTGCTTTTTCTACATATTTTGCAACGTCGCCGCCATCTTGTTCGATCATTTCGAGCATTTCTATTACTGCCTGATTTGCACCACCGTGAAGTGGACCCCAAAGTGCAGAAATCCCCGCTGAAACTGAAGCGAACAAACCTGTGTGTGCAGAACCAACCATTCTTACGGTAGAAGTAGAACAGTTTTGCTCATGATCTGCGTGAAGCATTAATAATTTGTCTAGAGCGTCAACAACAACAGGATTCATCTCGAATTCTTCGTTTGGACGACGGAAACACATTTTGTAGAAATTCTCCACATAATTTAAGCTGTTGTCTCCGTGATTGATTGGGAATCCCATTTTTTTGCGGTAAGTCCATGCGCAAAGATGTGAGAACTTCGCAATTAACATTTCTGCGGCGTGATCTAAATCTTCTTTTGAATTGACGTTCACTGCTTTTGGATTAAAGGCAGTCAATGCAGAGGTCAAAGATGAAAGAACTCCCATTGGATGCGCCGAACGTGGGAAAACATCTATCAAACGCTTCATTTCGTCCGCAACGTAGTTGTAATTTTTAATTCCTTTGTCGAATTTATTGAACTGTTCCTGATTTGGCAATTCACCATGAAGCAAAAGATACATTACTTCTGTGAAGTTGGAGTCTTCAGCAATTTGCTCAATCGGATAACCTCTGTAGTAAAGTTCTCCGTTGTCACCATCGAGGTAGGTAATTTCGCTGATGGTTGCTCCGGTGTTTTTGTAACCCAAGTCTAAAGTAATCAATCCTGTTTGATCTCTCAGTTTGGAAATATCGATTCCTCTGTCGCCGAGAGTGCTGTCTACAATCGGATATTCGTAGGAATTGCCGTCATAGTTCAATACAACTTTATTATCTGACATTTTAAATTTATTTTTTTACTAATTTATGATTATTGATAGAGAATAGCAAACGAAATTCACGAATCCCGATAAATTTTTTCTATTATCTTTTTACTTTAAACGCATCCATTCCCGGGAAAATTGCGGTTTCACCAAGAGCTTCCTCGATTCTTAAAAGTTGGTTGTATTTCGCCATTCTGTCTGAACGTGAAGCCGAACCTGTCTTGATTTGTCCACAATTCATTGCAACGGCTAAATCTGCGATGGTTGCATCTTCCGTTTCACCCGATCTGTGGGACATTACGGAAGTGTATTTATTGTGTTGCGCCATTTGAACAGCCGCCATAGTTTCAGATAAAGAACCGATTTGGTTTACTTTAACCAAAATTGAGTTTGCGATATCTTCTTTGATTCCTCTCGCCAATCTTTCTACATTGGTTACAAATAAATCGTCACCCACCAATTGAACTCGGTCACCGATTTTTTCGGTTAACATTTTCCATCCTTCCCAATCGTCTTCGTGCATTCCGTCTTCAATGGAAATGATTGGATATTTCGCAGCCAATTCTGCCAAATAATTTACTTGCTCGCTTCTGTTATATTGCGCTGAGTCTGGAGTTTGGAATTTTCTGTAATCGTATACACCATCTTTGTAAAATTCTGATGCGGCACAATCTAAAGCAATCATCACATCGTCTCCCGGTTTGTAACCTGCTTTTTCAATTGCTTGAAGCAAAGTATCTAAAGCGTCTTCAGTTCCTGTGAAAGTTGGTGCGAATCCGCCTTCGTCTCCCACCGCAGTTGAAAGTCCTCTTGAATGAAGAATTGATTTTAGGTTGTGGAAAATCTCGGTTCCTTTTCTCAAAGCGTGCGAGAAAGAATCTGCTTTTACGGGCATCACCATGAATTCCTGAAACGCAATCGGCGCATCGGAGTGCGACCCACCGTTGATCACGTTCATCATTGGAACAGGAAGTGTATTTGCATTTACACCACCCACATATTTGTAAAGCGGCATTCTCAATTCCGTTGCAGCGGCTTTTGCAGCAGCAAGTGAAACTCCAAGAATGGCGTTTGCGCCAAGATTTCCTTTATTTTTAGTCCCGTCCAAATCAATCATAATTTGATCGATGAAGTTTTGGTCGTAAACAGGAAGTCCAACCAATTCGGGAGCGATTACTTCTCTTACATTTTCTACGGCTTTCAAAACTCCTTTTCCTAAATAATCAGGTCCGCCGTCGCGAAGTTCAACTGCTTCATGTTCTCCTGTAGATGCTCCTGAAGGAACTGCAGCACGTCCCATTGCGCCGCTTTCCGTGAATACATCCACTTCAATGGTAGGATTTCCGCGTGAATCCAAAATTTGTCTTGCCTCGATGTAAGAAATGTAACTCATTATGTTATGTTTAAAAGTTTACGGTTTAATTTGTTAGGTGCAGGATACGTGATGCAGGGTGCAACAAAATTTCTGCAAAAATTGACTTTATTTTTTGAAGTACAAATTTAGTTAAAATTGAATTATTTTTAAGGCTACTTTTAATGATTTTAGTAAGGTTTGCGTTAAATTTTAGTTAATTGTAAATCATTTTTAAGGTTTCGGAAAAGAATCGTCAACTCTTCGAAAATATTTGAAGGTTTTTCATGAAAACATTTAGTTTTCATTAAACCACCATTCACAAAATCAAGAAAATTAAGAAACCAAGGAAAAATGTTCCTGGTACATGGGTTTGTCCTCTTCGGAATGTGCTTCGACTAAAAGTTCTTCGGTAACCAAATACAATAATGCCGATAAACCAAACGATAAAACCAACTCCATCCAATAATCACACCTGCGGCAAAATGCAGGTGATGCTTCTAAAGCTTTTCCTGGTTTTTTGTAGGTTTCGATAATTCCTCCTGCAACAAACGTTACCAATGGAATCATCGTGTGAAGCAGAATGGTTTGTAAAGTTTCTGACGTTTTAAGGAGATATTTAACCAAATTTACGAAAACAAGTGGGTCTAAAATGCGGATAAAAATCATAAATTTGAAAATAAATTTAAGAAAAATGAAAAAATCAGTTTTAATTATTTCCTCCATTGCATTTTTAGCCATTTTCAGTTGCAAGAAAACCACGGATGGAAATAAAAACGTCATCGTAGAAGAAAACGTTACAGAAAACGTTTCCAACAATAATGGAAAAGTTGACAGCACTTATGCCGCGGAGAAAACGGTAAAAAATGGTGACAGTCAAGTTCAGGAATACACTTATCGTTACGTTGCAGATGATGGAAGTTCGGCTTTGGTAACCTTTAAAAATTCCGATAAAGAAAATACCATCAGCATCAAAAGCAACAACAAAACCATCACCTTACCACAAAAAGAAGCCTGGGCAAAAGGCGCGATTTATTCGGATGGAAGTATCGAAGTGAAATCTGAAGGCGACAATATCACGATTACGCAAGGAAACGCGGTAATTAGTTTGAAAAAAGCGAGAGGTCAGTAAACAAGAGCCAAGTAAAAGAACCAAGTTTTGAAAATGGTGAACTTGCTTCTCTGCGAATTTTGCTACGCAAGTGAATGGTGAATTTTCAAAGTCAATCAAATCACAACAAACCATTTCAAACAACTTCAAACCAAATAAAAAAAGCCGTTCAGACATTTCTGAACGGCTTTTTAAGTATATGGAACTTTGGAAAATTATTCCGCAGTTTCTTCTGTAGAATCAGCAGCTTCTGCTTTTGTTTCTTCAGTTTTCGCTTCTTCTTTTGCAGGAGCTGCCTTTACTTCAGCAACAGCTTCCGTTTTTTTGGTTGTAGCTCTTCTGCTTCTTCTTGTTGCTTTTTTCTCTTCAGCATTCGGGTTGTAAAGTTCGTTGAAATCTACAAGTTCGATCATTGCAGTATCTGCAGCGTCTCCCGGTCTGAATCCGGTTTTGATGATTCTGGTGTAACCACCGTTTCTCTCAGCAATTTTCGGAGCTACAGTTCTGAATAATTCAGTAACTGCCTCTTTGCTTTGCAGGTAAGAGAAAACCGTTCTTCTGTTATGAGTTGTATCTTCTTTCGCTTTTGTAAGGATTGGTTCAACATAAACTCTCAAAGCTTTCGCTTTGGCAACAGTTGTGTTGATTCTTTTATGCTCAATAAGAGAACAAGCCATATTAGAAAGCAATGCGCTTCTGTGTGAAGCAGTTCTTCCTAAGTGATTGAATTTTTTACCGTGTCTCATTGTTTTTTATTTATCAGCGTCTAATTTATATTTAGCAACGTCGAAACCGAAGTTAAGACCTTTTGCATGCACTAATTCTTCTAATTCTGTTAAAGATTTTTTACCGAAATTTCTGAATTTCATCAAATCAGACTTGGTGTAAGAAACCAACTCGCCCAAAGTTTCCACTTCGGCAGCTTTCAAACAGTTCAATGCTCTTACTGAAAGATCCATGTCGGTCAATTTAGATTTAAGCAATTGTCTTGTGTGAAGTGTTTCTTCGTCGTATTGGATGGATGCTTTTACTGCTTCAGTTTCCAAGGTGATTCTCTCATCAGAGAACAACATGAAATGATAGATTAATATCTTCGAAGCTTCCGTCAAAGCGTTTTGAGGACTGATTGAACCATCAGTTTCAATATCCAAAACGAGTTTTTCGTAGTCTGTTTTTTGCTCTACACGATAATTTTCAATACTGTACTGCACTTTCTTGATCGGTGTGAAGATAGAGTCAATCGCAATGGTTCCGATAGGAGCATTGTTTGACTTGTTTTGTTCCGATGGAACGTAACCTCTTCCTTTTTCGATGCTGAAAGTCAATTCAAACTTCACGTCTTTATTCAGCGTACAGATCACCAAATCAGGGTTCAAAACTTCAAAACCTGAAATTGATTTTCCTAAATCTCCTGCTGTAACAGTAGTTTGCCCGGAAACTTTAGCGGTAACCTGTTCTGCGGTTGCATTTTCAGATTTAGCTTTAAGTCTTAATTGCTTTAAGTTCAGAATAATTTCTGTAACGTCTTCAATTACTCCAGGAATAGTTGAAAATTCGTGCTCTACGCCTTCTATTTTGATAGATGAGATAGCATATCCTTCTAGAGAAGAAAGCAAAACTCTTCTCAAAGCATTACCGATAGTAAGTCCAAATCCCGGTTCTAATGGTCTGAATTCAAATTGTCCTTTGAAGTCATCAGAATTAAGAAGGATTACTTTATCGGGTTTAATAAATGTTAAAATTGCCATATAATTTGGGTTGAGCAAAAATTTGAAAAAATTATTATTTAGAGTAAAGTTCGACGATCAATTGTTCTTTGATATCTTCCGGAATTTGGATTCTTTCCGGTGCAGAAATGAAAGTACCTTCTTTTTTCTCGTCGTTGAATTGTAACCACTCATAGTTTGCTTTTGAAGCCAATGAATCAGCGATCACTCCAAGAGATTTTGATTTCTCTCTGATTGCCACTACATCACCCGCTTTCAACAAATAAGATGGAATGTTTACCAATTCTCCGTTTACTGTTACGTGTCTGTGAGACACCAACTGACGTGCAGCAGCTCTGGTTTTTGCGAAACCAAGTCTGTACACCACGTTGTCTAATCTCGACTCACACAACTGTAAAAGAACTTCACCTGTAACGCCTTTTGCTCTTTGCGCTTTTTCGTATAGGTTAGCAAATTGTCTTTCCAAAATACCGTAAGTGTATTTTGCTTTTTGCTTTTCAGTTAACTGAACTGCGTATTCTGATTTTTTTGCTCCTCTTCTTTTATTCGGGCCGTGTTGTCCCGGTGGTTGGTTTTTTCTTTTCTCGAAGTTTTTGTCGTCTCCGTAGATTGCAGCACCAAATTTTCTTGCAATCTTAGTTTTAGGTCCAATATATCTTGCCATAAAATTTTAGATTTAAGATTCAAGATTCAAGATTCAAGATTTTTATGTTGAATATTAAATTTTGAATTTTGAATTATTATACTCTTCTTCTTTTTGGTGGTCTGCATCCGTTGTGTGGCATTGGAGTCACGTCAACGATTTCACTTACTTCAATTCCTGAATTGTGGATGGTTCTGATGGCAGATTCTCTACCTGCACCTGGACCTTTCACAAACACCTTTACTCTTCTAAGACCTGCTTCGTGAGCAACTTGCGAGCAATTTTCTGCAGCCATTTGCGCTGCGAATGGAGTATTCTTTTTAGAACCTCTGAATCCCATTTTTCCGGCAGATGCCCAAGAGATTACTTCTCCGTTTTTATTCGTTAAAGAAATAATAATGTTGTTGAATGATGCCTGGATGTGTGCTTCACCGATCGCCTCAACTTTTACTTTTCTTTTTTTAACAACTTTTGTCTGTTTTGCCATAATTAATTCTAAAGATTATTTACTTGCTTTTTTCTTGTTAGCAACAGTTTTTCTTCTTCCTTTTCGGGTTCTAGAATTGTTTTTAGTTCTTTGGCCTCTTAAAGGTAATCCCAGTCTGTGACGTATTCCTCGTTGGCAACCGATGTCCATCAATCGCTTGATGTTCAACTGTACTTCAGAACGCAATTCACCTTCAACTTTTACGTTGTCTGTGATGTAGTTTCTGATCAATGCCAATTCATCGTCATTCCATTCGTAGACTTTCTTGTCTTCGCTGATTCCAGCGTTCTTCAAAATTTCAGCAGCCGTACTTCTTCCGATTCCGTAGATGTAAGTAAGTCCGATTACTCCTCTTTTGTTTTTTGGTAAATCAATACCTGAAATTCTCGCCATAATTTAATTTTAGCCTTGTCTTTGTTTAAATTTTGGATTCTTCTTGTTGATCACAAACAGAACACCTTTACGGCGAACGATTTTGCAATCAGCACTTCTTTTTTTGATAGATGCTCTAACTTTCATTTGATTTTGCTTTTAGCAATCCGCTTTCGGCTTTCGGCTTTCGGCTTTTCGCATTTTATGTTTAAAAGTATTCTTCTATTTATTTCAGATTAGTATCTGAAAGTAATTCTCCCTTTCGATAAATCATAGGGAGAAAGTTCTAATTTCACCTTGTCTCCAGGTAAAAGTTTGATGTAATGCATTCTCATTTTACCTGAAATGTGGGCGATGAGGACATGCCCATTTTCAAGCTCAACACGAAACATGGCGTTAGAAAGTGCTTCCACGATCACGCCATCTTGTTCGATATGTTTTTGTTTTGCCATAAATGATTACTGGTTTGTATTTCTGGATAATTTTGACTGCATTAAGCCATCATAATGATGATTCAACAAATAAGTATTAATTTGCTGAACAGTATCTAGGATTACTCCAACCATGATTAACAGCGATGTACCCCCGAAAAACAGGGCAAATCTATCCGTCTGTACAAACGTTCCGTGCAAAAATGCCGGAAGGACTGCAAAGATAGCCAAAAATATGGAACCTGGCAAAGTAATTTTTGATAAAATATCATCCAGATAATCAGCCGTTTCCTTCCCTGGTCTTACTTTAGGAATTAATCCGCCGTTACGTTTCAAATCATCTGCCATTTGATTTACCGGAATTGTAATCGCGGTATAAAAGAATGAGAAAATGATAATCAACAACGCGTACAACAAATTATACTGCCAACTGAATACATTTTTGAAGCCTGCAAGGAACGTGTTGGTTTCATCAACTTTTGTCAATAATCCCGGAACGAACATTAATGCCTGTGCAAAGATGATCGGCATAACTCCCGCTGCATTCACTTTCAATGGAATCCATTGTCTTGCTCCCTGCATCAAGTTTCTGTTTACTCCACCTCTCGCTTGAGCGCGGCTTACATATTGAATTGGGATTTTTCTTACCGCAACCGATAAGATAATGGCAAGAAGAACTACCAACATCCAGAACAATACTTCAATTAAAATCATGATGGTTCCTAAACCTCCTTTTCCAGTTTGTGTTGCCACTTCCTGAATGAAAGCTCCCGGAAGATCCGCAAGAATCCCCACCATAATCAAGATAGAAATACCGTTACCAATACCTTTATCTGTAATTTTTTCTCCCAACCACATTGCAAATACAGAACCTGCCACCAAAATTACAATACTCGGAAGCCAAAACATAACTGACTGTGGATGAACGTAATAAGCCGATGCAAACTGTGCATGCGGCAAGAACATCTGAGTAATTGAAGTAAGATAAGAAGGAGCCTGTACCAAACAAACTGCGATTGTTAACCATCTTGTAATTTGGTTCAAAGTATTTCTGCCGCTTTCCCCATCCTTCTGAAGTTTCTGAAGATAAGGAATGGCCATTCCCATTAACTGTACGATAATGGAAGCAGAAATGTAGGGCATAATTCCGAGTGCCATAATCGACGCTCGAGAGAATGCACCACCTGTAAACGAAGAAAGCAACCCAAGAAGTCCTGCTCCCTGCTTGTTGCCGCCCTGGTTTTTGTAATGTTCCAAAAGATTCCCTACTTCTGCCATATTGATCGCAGGTAGGGAAATATAAGATGCGAATCTATACACTAGGATAATCCCAAGAGTGAAAAGAATTTTTTCCCTAAGTTCCTTAAGACTCCAAATGTTTTTTAGTGTTTGTATAAATTCTTTCATGAGTAAAATTATAGAGTAATTGCTTTACCTCCCGCTTTAGAGATTGCCTCTTCAGCAGATTTTGTGAATTTGTTCGCAGAGATTGAAACACCTGATTTCAATTCACCTCTACCCATAATTTTCACGATTTCAGATTTTTTAGCCAATCCGTTTTCTACCAAAACATCTTTGGTGACGTCTGTGATATTTTTCGCATCCGCTAAAGCCTGAATAGTATCAAGATTAATTGCTCTGTACTCTTTTCTGTTTACATTGTTGAAACCGAATTTAGGCAATCTTCTCTGTAAAGGCATCTGTCCACCTTCGAAACCGATTTTCTGTGAATAACCAGCTCTGGATTTCTGACCTTTGTGACCTTTTGTTGAAGTACCGCCATATCCGCTTCCTTGTCCTCTACCAATTCTTTTCTGGCTGTGAGTGGAACCTGCTGCCGGTTTTATGTTATTTAAATTCATTATTTTAAAATTAAAGGTTAAGGTTAAGGCAGAGGTTGAGCATTAACTCAACCTAATCCTTATCCTAAAAATTATTTTTGAACTTCTACTAAATGACTAACCGCAGCTACCATTCCAAGGATTGCAGGAGTTGCCTCATGTTCTACAACTTGGTGAAGTTTTTTCAATCCTAATGCTTCAAGCGTTCTCTTTTGGGTTTTTGTTCTACCAATAGCGCTTCTTACTTGTTTTACCTGAATTTTTGCCATTGTTTTAATATTAACCGTTAAACACTTTTTCTAATGAAACACCTCTCAATTTTGCAATTTCTTCAGGTCTTCTGATATCCAACAATGCTTTGAAAGTAGCTTTCACCACGTTGTGCGGGTTTGAAGATCCTTTAGATTTTGAAAGAATATCTTTAATTCCTGCTGCTTCTACCACCATACGCACTGTTCCACCCGCAATTACACCGGTACCGTGAGTTGCAGGTCTCAAGAAGATATCTGCGCCACCGTATCTAGCGGAAGTTTGGTGAGGAATGGTGTGGTTTACTACAGGAACTTTTACCAAATTTTTCTTTGCATCTTCTACTGCTTTTGCAATAGCGGAAGCAACTTCTTTTGATTTTCCTAAACCATAACCTACAGTTCCGGCTTCGTCTCCTACAACCACGATTGCAGAAAATCCGAATGCACGTCCACCTTTGGTTACTTTGGTTACTCTGTTTACAGCTACGAGACGATCTTTAAGTTCTAATCCGCCCGGTTTTACTTTTTCTATATTATCTAGTCCTAACATATTTTCCGAAATTTAATGATTAGAATTTTAGTCCGCCTTCTCTCGCTCCATCAGCAAGAGCTTTCACTCTACCGTGGTAAACGAAACCGTTTCTGTCGAACACAATATTTTCAATACCTGCAGCTTTAGCTTTTTCAGCGATTGCTTTACCTACTTCTGCAGAGATTTCTACTTTTGTACCTTTAGCGTTCATAGCTCTTGAAGAAGCTGAAGCTAAGGTTTTACCTTCTTTATCGTCGATCAATTGCGCGTAAATTTCCTTGTTACTTTTGTAAACGGATAATCTTGGCAATTCAGCAGAGCCGGAGATTTTTCCACGAACTCTTCTTTTGATTCTGTCTCTTTTTTGTACTTTATTCAGTGCCATTTTCTTAAATTTTATTAAGCAGATTTACCAGCTTTACGTCTAACAATTTCTCCTACGAAACGAACTCCTTTTCCTTTGTAAGGTTCAGGTTTTCTGAATGATCTGATTTTAGCGGCAACCATTCCCAAAAGTTGCTTGTCATAAGACGTCAACGTGATGATTGGGTTTTTACCTTTTTCAGAAAGTGTTTCTACGGTCACTTCTTTTGGAAGATCCAATACGATACCGTGAGAGAATCCCAAAGCCAGTTCCAGTTTGTTACCGGTATTTGATGCTCTGTATCCTACCCCAACAAGTTCAAGTTGCTTAGTCCAACCTGTAGCTGTACCTTGAACCATGTTATTGATTAACGCTCTGTAAAGACCGTGTAATGCTTTGTGCTGTTTTGATTCTGAAGCTCTATCTAGAGTAAGAACTCCGTCTTCTTGCTTTAGAGTGATTCCCTCATTAAGTTGCTGTGTAAGTTCTCCTTTCGGACCTTTCACAGTTACCAAACCATCCTTTTCAGTAATGGTAACTCCTGCTGGAATTTCTATAATTGCTTTACCAATTCTTGACATTTTCCTTGGATTAAAAATTAATAAACATAGCAGATTACTTCTCCACCAACTTTTTCTTGTCTGGCTTTCTTATCAGTCATTACTCCTTTAGAAGTTGAGATGATAGCCACTCCCAAACCGTTTAGTACTCTTGGAAGTTCTTCTGAACCTTTGTACTGTCTCAAACCTGGTCTTGAAGCTCTCTGAATGCTCTTGATTGCTGGTTTGTTGGTTTGTTTGTCATACTTTAAAGCGATTTTGATATTTCCTTGCACAGCGTTGTCCTCGAACTTATAGTTCAAGATATAACCCTGGTCAAACAAAATTTTCGTAATCTCCTTTTTGATTTTCGATGCAGGAATTTCCACCACTTTGTGGCCTGCGCTTTGTGCGTTCCTTACTCTGGTCAGGAAATCTGAAATTGGATCTGTTACCATTTTTCTGTTTTAAATTATTGGTTTATGATAGTTAGTTTTGATTGAGATTCAAGAACCTAGACACAAGATTCAAGACTTACATCCAGGCTCTTGCTTCTTGGCTCTTGATTCTAACAATCAACTTTACTATCTCGATTGTTCTAAATTGTTACCAACTTGCTTTTTTCACTCCCGGGATCAAACCTGCGTTTGCCATTTCACGGAAAGTTACTCTAGAAATACCGAAGGTTCTCATGTAACCTCTTGGTCTTCCTGTTAATTTACATCTGTTGTGTAATCTTACTGGTGAAGCGTCTTTCGGCAATTTTTGTAATGCTTCGTAATCTCCGGCTTCTTTCAAAGCTTTTCTTTTCTCGGCATATTTTGCTACTGTAGCTTCTCTTTTGCGCTCACGCGCTTTCATTGATTCTTTAGCCATCTTTTAGTTCTTTTTGAATGGTAAACCGAAGTGAGTTAATAATGCTTTTGCTTCTTTGTCTGTCTTCGCAGAAGTTACGAAAGTGATGTCCATCCCTTGGATTTTTTTCACTTTGTCGATTACGATTTCAGGGAAGATGATTTGCTCGGTAATCCCTAAGTTGTAATTTCCTCTTCCGTCGAAACCATCAGCTTTGATACCGTTGAAATCTCTGATTCGCGGTAAAGCTGAAGAAGTTAATCTGTCTAAAAACTCATACATTTGGTTTGCTCTTAGAGTCACTCTTGCTCCTACAGGCATTCCTTTTCTTAGTTTGAACGCTGCCTCGTCTTTTTTAGAGAGTGTTCCAACTGCTTTTTGGCCGGTAATTGCTGTAAGTTCTTCTACTGCATAGTCAACAATTTTCTTGTCAGCTGTTGCAGCTCCCAAACCTTGTGATACAACGATTTTCTCTAATTTAGGAACCTGCATTACAGATTTGTACCCAAATTCTTCCATCATTGCAGGAACAATTTTCTCTTTATATGCTTTTTTTGGTCTTGCTACGTATTCCATAATTAAATTTCCTTACCGGTTGTTTTAGCAATTCTTACTTTTTTATCTCCGTCCACTTTGTAACCCACTTTGGTTGCTTTTCCGTTTGCATCAAGCAATGCTACGTTTGAAATATGGATGGATGCTTCTTTCTCTACAATTCCGCCTTGAGGATTTCCTGCAGATGGTTTGGTGTGTTTTTTCACTATGTTCAAACCTGCTACGATTACTCTTGCGTCTTTGCCTTCTTTACGAATCACTTCAATAACTTCACCTTTTTTACCTTTGATTTCTTTTCTTCCGGTAGTGATGATTACGTTATCTCCTCTTTTGATTTTTAACTTTGTCATTTTCTTGTAAATTTTAAAATTAAAGTACTTCAGGAGCTAATGAAATGACTTTCATATATTCTTTATCTCTCAGTTCACGAGCAACCGGTCCGAAAACACGGGTTCCTCTCATTTCGCCTGCAGCGTTCAAAAGAACACAAGCGTTGTCGTCGAACTTAATGTATGAACCATCTTTTCTACGAACTGCTTTTTTAGTTCTTACTACTACTGCTTTAGAAACGGTACCTTTTTTTGCGTTTCCCTGTGGTGTAGAATCTTTGATAGTAACTACGATTTTATCACCAACTGAAGCATATCTTCTTCTAGTTCCACCTAGAACTCTGATTACAAGTACTTCTTTTGCACCTGTGTTATCAGCAACTTTTAATCTTGATTCTGTTTGTAACATTACTTAGCTTTTTCAATGATTCTTACTAATCTCCATCTCTTACTTTTGCTCAAAGGTCTTGTTTCAGTGATTAATACTGTATCGCCTTCGTTGCACTCGTTGTTCTCGTCGTGAGCGGTATATTTTTTCGTTTTCAAAACGAATTTACCGTACATCGGGTGCTTCATTCTCATCGTTTCACTTACAACAATGGTTTTCTCCATCTTATTGCTAGAAACGATTCCGATTCTTTCTTTTCTTAAATTTCTATCCATGATGAAATCCTTATTGTTGTTTAAGTGTTAATTCAGTTTCTAATCTTGCGATTGTTTTTCTCAAATCTCTGATTTGGATTGGGTTTTCAATCGGGCTGATTCTGTGGGCCAATTTCAATTTGGTGAAATCTGCTTTTGCCTCAGCTAATTTGTTTTGGATGTCTCCTGCGCTTAGATTTTTGATGTCAGCTTTCTTCATTTCTTTAAAATTATTGAGGTTGAACAAAATCGTTAGCGACTACAAATTTGGTAACTACCGGTAATTTTTGTGCGGCAAGTCTAAGTGCTTCTTTCGCTACTTCGTAAGGAACACCTCCTACTTCGAACATAATTTTACCAGGCTTTACTACAGCTACCCAATATTCCACGGCACCTTTACCTTTACCCATACGTACTTCCGCAGGTTTTTTGGTAATTGGCTTATCCGGGAAGATTTTGATCCATAGCTGACCTTCTCTTTTCATATATCTTGTAGCGGCGATACGCGCAGCTTCAATTTGTCTTGCAGTGATCCAAGCTCCTTCAGTTGCTTTGATACCGAAAGTTCCGTAAGCGAGTTGATTACCTCTTTGAGCAATCCCCTTCATCTTCATTTTGTGAACTTTACGGAATTTAGTTCTTCTTGGTTGTAACATGATTTTTCTAAATTTTAGATTTCAGATTTCAGATTTCAGATTTCAGATTTAAAAAGTAACGGTAATTTAAAACTTGGTCTATCAATCTAAAATTTAATTATTTTCTATCTCTTGGTCTTCTGTCTCCTCTGTCACCTCTCTCGCTTCTCTCTCCTCTACCTGCAGGTGCTTTTTTCTGTTGTCCTACTAATGGGCTAAGTTCTCTTTTACCGTAAACCTCACCTTTCATGATCCAAACTTTCACTCCAAGCTTTCCGTACTGAGTAAGTGCTTCACCGATGTGGTAATCGATATCTGCACGGAAAGTTGACAATGGGATTCTTCCTTCTTTGAAAGACTCGCTTCTTGCCATTTCCGCTCCGTTCAATCTTCCAGAAATCTGAACTTTGATTCCTTCTGCACCCATTCTCATTGTGGAAGCCATTGCCATCTTAACTGCTCTTCTGTAAGAGATACGGTTTTCGATTTGTTTAGCAATGCTGTCTGCAACCAATACTGCGTCAAGTTCAGGTCTTTTAATTTCGAAGATGTTGATTTGGATATCCTTGTCGGTAATCTTTTTCAATTCTTCTTTCAATTTATCAACTTCCTGCCCTCCTTTACCGATGATCAATCCCGGTCTAGCTGTAGTGATTGTTACTGTTACTAATTTCAGGGTTCTTTCAATAAAGATTTTTGAAATACCACCTTTAGATAATCTCGCTTCAAGGTATCTTCTGATTTTGTAGTCTTCCGCGATTCTGTCTCCATAATCGTTTCCGCCAAACCAGTTAGAATCCCATCCTCTGATGATTCCTAATCTGTTACCAATTGGATTTGTCTTCTGTCCCATACCTTGAATTATTTGTTATCTTTAGTACCTAAGATTAATGTGATGTGGTTGCTTCTCTTTCTGATTCTGTAACCTCTTCCTTGTGGAGCCGGTCTTAGTCTCTTCAATTGTCTTGCACTGTCCACATGAATTTCCTTCACGATAAGTCCTGCTTCTTCAATGTCTGCACCTTCGTTTTTCAACTGCCAGTTTGCCATTGCAGAAAGTAAAACTTTCTCTAATTTGTTGGATGCTTCTTTCTTTGAAAATTTAAGGATTGCCAATGCTTTGTCAACCTCAACTCCTCTGATGATGTCTGCAACCAATCTCATTTTTCTTGGAGAAGAAGGGCAGTCGTTATGTAAGGCTTTTGCCACATCCTGGTTTGCTATTTTACGTGCCAATGCACTTTCTCTTTTTCTTGATCCCATGATTATCTACCTCCTTTATTTTTGTTACCACCGTGACCTCTGAAAGATCTTGTCGGAGAAAATTCGCCTAACTTGTGACCAACCATGTTTTCGGTTACATAAACTGGGATAAAAGATTTCCCGTTGTGTACCGCAATAGTCTGTCCTACGAAGTCCGGAGAGATCATAGATGCTCTGGACCAAGTCTTGATAACTGTCTTTTTATTAGACTCTATATTTGCCTGAACCTTCTTATCTAAAGTATGATGAATGAAAGGTCCTTTCTTAAGTGATCTTGCCATAATTATTTTCTTTTAGATACGATGAATCGGTTAGACGCTTTATTTTTCTTTCTTGTTTTGTAACCTTTAGCCGGTTTACCGTTTCTTGATCTTGGGTGACCTCCAGAAGAACGTCCTTCACCACCTCCCATCGGGTGATCTACAGGGTTCATTGCTACTGGTCTTGTTCTTGGTCTTCTACCCAACCATCTGCTTCTACCAGCTTTTCCTGAAACGGTCAACTGGTGGTCAGAGTTTGAAACTGAACCAATCATTGCCATACATTCAGTAAGGATCATTCTGGATTCTCCTGAAGGCAATTTCACGATTGCATATTTCCCGTCTCTTGAAGTCAATTGCGCTGAAGAACCTGCAGATCTTGCCATAATTGCACCTTGTCCAGGTTTCAATTCGATACAAGAGATTACAGTTCCCAAAGGAATGTTTTTCAGTTTCATTGCGTTACCAACTTCTGGTTCAGCAGTTTCTGCAGAGATTACTTTCTGGTCTACTTTGATTCCGTTTGGAGCGATGATGTATCTCTTCTCTCCATCCGCGTACTCAAGTAGCGCGATGAAAGCAGTTCTGTTTGGATCGTACTCTACAGTTTTTACCGTAGCTTCAACGTTGAATTTATTTCTCTTGAAGTCGATAATTCTGTATTTCTTTTTGTGTCCACCTCCGGTGTAACGCATGGTCATTTTACCAGTTTGGTTACGTCCACCTGACTTTTTAATACCAACTGTTAGAGATTTCTCTGGTTTGTTGGTAGTAATTTCCTCAAAGTTGTTTACAACTCTGAATCTCTGTCCCGGGGTGATAGGTTTTAATTTTCTAACAGACATTACTATTGTTTATATTTAATTAATTCGTTGCAAAAATATCGATAACTTCACCTTCAACAAGCTTCACTACCGCTTTTTTCAATTTGTTGGTTTTCCCAACCTGTAATCCTTTTTTGGTGTATTTTGATGAAACTTTAGGAGCGTAAATCATGGTGTTTACTTCCGCTACTTTCACACCGTAAGCATCTTCTACCGCTTTTTTAATCTGGATTTTATTCGCTTTAGTATCCACTAAAAAAGAATAAGTCCCTCTTAAATCAGTAAGGTAATTTGCTTTTTCTGAAATAACTGGTTTAATAATTACTGACATGATTTATTTTCTTAAATTTTCCTGGAATTTTTCGATAGCACCTTCTAAGAATACAATCTCACCTGCATGTACCAAGTCGTAAGAACTGATCTCGTTATAAGTCAATACTTTAGTTTTCGGTAAATTTCTTGATGAAAGATATACGTTCTTGTTTGCTTCAGGCAAAATGTACAAAGACTTTTTCCCTTCGAAACCTAATGCGTTGTTCAAGTTGATAAATTCTTTAGTTTTAGGAGCGTCGAAAGTGAATGCTTCCAAAACTTTGATAGAATTATCTCTCAATTTTTGAGAAAGCACAGATTTTTTAGCCAATCTTTTCAAAGCTTTGTTCAATTTGAATCTGTAGTCTCTTGGTTTTGGACCAAAAACTCTACCTCCACCTTTGAAAGTTGGCGACTTGATGTCACCGTATCTCGCAGATCCTGAACCTTTTTGCTTTTTAAGCTTTCTAGTAGAAGCAGTGATTTCGCTTCTTTCTTTTGATTTATGTGTTCCTTGTCTTTGTGCAGCAAGGTATTGTTTCACTTCTAAGTAAACCGCGTGCTGATTTGGCTCGATTCCGAAGATGGTTTCGTCCAAAGTTACTTTTCTTCCGGTTTCTTTTCCTGATGTATTATAAACTACTAACTCCATCTTCTGATAATTACGTATGAATTTTTCGCTCCCGGAACAGCACCTTTTACTACTAAAAGATTTTGCTCTTCATCTACTCTTAACACTTCAAGGTTTTGTACGGTTACTTGTTTACCGCCCATTCTTCCCGCCATTCTCATTCCTTTGAAAACTCTTGACGGATCGGAACCTGCACCGATAGAACCTGGAGCTCTTAATCTGTTGTGCTGTCCGTGAGTTGCCTGCATTACACCACCGAAGTTGTGTCTTTTAACAACACCCTGGAAACCTTTACCTTTTGAAGTTCCTGTAACGTCCACATATTCACCTTCTGCGAATAGGTTTACTTTCACTTCGTCTCCTACTTTCAAGTGGTCGAACCCGTGGTGGAATTCTACCAATTTAGCTTTAGGAGTTGAACCTGCCTTTTTGAAATGGCCGGTTAACGCTTTACCAACGTTCTTCTCACTCTTGTCATCGAAACCCAACTGAAAGCCAACATAGCCATCAGTTTCTTTGGTTCTGACCTGTAAAACCGAGCATGGACCTGCTTGAATAACGGTACAAGGAATATTTTTTCCTTCTTCGTTAAACAGGGAAGTCATCCCGATTTTTTTACCAATAATACCTGACATTATTTATATATATCTATTAAGTTCTTCATTATCAATCAGAGATTGCAGTGATTTCTACGTATGAAATAGGCACACTTCTTCCCCAAATTGAGTGTGCAAATGTAAGAAGATTTTTTGAATTGACAATGAGTGAGTTAAAAAAATATTAATAAAAACTCAAAAAACTTAAAATTGCTCCCATTGTGGATTAATACATCATTGAAATAAAAAATATAAGTCATGGAGAAGGAAAAGTGCTGCGAAATCAACAATATCTCCGCATCTTGTGGTATATGATGAAATAAGCAAATCACATTAATCTTCAAATGCGCCGTTCAAGTCTCTGCCCCTTTTTTTGAATTCATGGTTATTTTTGGCAGCATCGATAGAATGAGACTGATGCAAATCATTATCGCTTTCCGCCAAATCTGATAATTCCTCGTAAAACTTATGCAAGTTATCCAGCTCCTTTTCCGTCAAATCCTCAATATCCACAATTCTATTGCTGGCCTTTTCACTGGCGGCAATCAATTCATTTAATTTAATTTGGATCGCTTTGGAATCTTTGTTTTGCGCCTTTTGAATTAAAAAAACCATCAAAAACGTAATAATTGTAGTACCAGTATTGATGATCATTTGCCAGGTTTCTGAATATTGAAAAAAGGGACCGGTAGCTGCCCATACAATAACTAATACCATTGCTCCAAGAAATGCTCCGGGACTTCCTGTAAAGTTTGTTGCCCAGTTAGCAAACCTATCGAAAAAACTAACCTTTTTGTCGTTGCTTATTGTTTTCACCTTCTTTTTATTTAAAATTTTGACCCAGTAATTTAACACGGATTTTTCATAATCAAATTTAAAAAACATTTGTGTTAAAGCACAACTTCAAAGAATTTTAAAGTACGTTGAAAAGAATTTATAAATTTGAACATGCAGAAATTTTCACAGTTCTTAATTTTAACCATCTTCCTCGCCTGCCAAAATCAGGAAAACCATCCCTATACATTCTATTATTGGCGCACAAACCTCTCTTTAAACCAAACAGAAAAACAGGAACTAAAAAAAGCAACTATACCTTATCTATATGCACGGTTTTTCGACATCGAAAAAGTGGATGGTAAATTTCAACCGGTTGCGATAATTAACAAGGACAAATCTTTTGAAACCGACAAAGAAATCGTTCCGGTGGTTTTTATTAAAAATGACGTGTTTTATGATATTAAATTAGATGAAATTGCCTTCCTCGCAAAAAATGTGTATTCTTTGATAAAGAAAAAACAGAACGAATTTGGTTTTAAAATCTCCAAAGAAATCCAAATCGATTGCGATTGGACAGCAGGAACTAACAAAGAGTATTTCGAATTTTTAAAACAGCTGAAGGAAATTTCGGAAAAAGAAATCACCTGCACTTTGCGCCTTCATCAAATTCATCACCGGGCACTTTCCGGAGTTCCGCCGGTGGAAAAGGTTTATTTGATGTGCTACTCCACTTCTTCTCCATTGGAAGATTCAGATAAAAATTCAATTCTTGAGCTCAAGACGTTGAAAAAATATTTGGCCTACGTTCACCGTTATCCCGTTGATATAGACATTGTACTTCCAGTAAAGGGATTTCGGACAAAATCAGGTGATATTTCCGACATACAGCTGCTTGAAGTGCGAAAATACTTGGACCAAAAATTAAACAGCTACAATATCGTTTATTATCATTTGAACAGCAATTTTGGAAATTTTGGTTTTTAATTTCGTTGCCTAATCAGCGTTTTTTAGTAGGATATTTTAAAGCCTTATCGATTTCAATCGGATTGTTTTCTTTGCGCATCATTTCCTGAAATCGTTCCGTAAGCTCTTTGAACTGCTCAATGCTTTTAACTTCAATCCCCAAAACAGAAAATTTTCCGGCGCCATTACTCTTTTTAAAATCTTCTTTGAAGTCTCTTAAAGGATCGTTAAAAAGTTCCATTCTCTTTTTCAATAGAACCTTCTCATTAATCGGGATGGGTTTTTTACCACCGAAAGATTCCAAAAACTCGGACGTGTCATAAGTATTTTTAAATTTCTGACTTTTGACCAAACTGAAAATAAAATTCTGTTGATCATCTTGAATTTCAAAAATTAAACCCGGCAATCCTCTGAATTTGTAAGGTCCTTCACTTAAATTCACTTCTTTGGAAAACCAAGCCGTCCATTTTCTTCCACCGAAATTGGTGGTTGCTTTTTGCAAAGTATATTGAGCGGATTTTTTGGTTTCGTTTGAAAGATTCCAACTGATTTTGTCTTCGGTCTGAAAGCTGAAAAAATCGTTCAATAAAATATAGGAAATATTGGTATATGAATTTTTGTTGCGCTTCAAAGCAGGAAGTTGGTCATCCCACATGATGTTTTTGTAATTGCGAACTTTCCCCAAAGAATCGTTTTCTGCGTAAGCGTAAGGATAAAATTTGAATTCATCGGGATTAATATCCAATACCATGTTTTCAGTCCGAAATTCTTTGGAGAGCGAATCACTCTTAAATTTAAACTCAAAAATAAAACGGTGGGTTTGCGCGGAAAACAATAGAGGAAACAAGATGAGGATGAACTTTTTCATTTAATTCCATATCTATAGACCAAATATATCAATAAAAGCTGAACGGAAACCAATATAAAAAATTTCATTAAGAAGCTTCTCTTCGCGATCTTATGGTTGAAAATAAACATCGCTAAAACTGAACCTATGGTTCCACCGAAAAATGTGGTAACGAGTAGAGTGGCTTCTGAAATTCTTGCGCGGCTATTTTTAGCTAAAAATTTATCCGTTCCGAATACTGCAAAACTGGTAACCGAAATGAAAAGCAAGTATATTACTACGAATGACATTTGCAGAATTTTATCAAAGATAATATTATGTAGGTTTTTGACAAGAAAAAAAATCCGCCCTCTTTCGAGAACGGATTTGTTATCATAGCAAAGTGCTGTTGACACGCGATAAATCGCGTCTCTACAAAATCACACTTTAATTTCTACGTCAACTCCTGAAGGAAGCTCCAATTTCATAAGAGCATCTACAGTTTTAGAAGAAGAAGAATAGATGTCCATCAATCTTTTGTGTGCAGAAAGTTGGAACTGTTCTCTTGCTTTTTTGTTTACGTGCGGAGATCTCAACACGGTGAAGATTCTCTTGTTTGTTGGCAATGGGATTGGTCCGTTTACAACAGCTCCAGTCGCTTTTACCGTTTTTACGATTTTCTCAGCAGATTTGTCCACCAAATTGTAATCGTAAGATTTTAATTTTATTCTGATTCTTTGTGACATTTTAATCTAATTTTTAAAATTAACCTTTAGCTTTTGCGATTACTTCTTCGGCAACGTTTGTAGGTGCTGCTTCATATCTTTCGAATTCCATTGAAGAGGTTGCTCTACCTGAAGATAAAGTTCTCAACGATGTTACATATCCGAACATTTCAGAAAGTGGCACGAAAGCTTTGATTACTTTGGCGTTATTTCTATCGTCCATACCGTTTACGGTTCCTCTTCTTCTGTTAAGGTCGCCCACGATATCTCCCATGTATTCTTCCGGAGTTACTACTTCCAGTTTCATAATTGGTTCCATGATTACCGGCTTCGCTTTCTTACCAGCTTCACGGAATCCCATTTTAGCTGCCAATTCGAAAGATAACTGATCAGAGTCAACTGCGTGGAAAGATCCGTCTTTAAGGGTAACTTTGATACCTTCGATTTCGAAACCTGCCAATGGACCGTTCTTCATGGATTCTTTGAATCCTTTCTCCACTGAAGGGATAAATTCTTTAGGAATGTTACCACCTTTAATTTCGTTGATGAATTCCAATCCTGGTTTTCCGTCATCAGTTGGTCCAAGTTCGAAAACGATATCTGCGAATTTACCACGACCACCTGATTGCTTTTTGTAAACTTCTCTGTGGTTTGTAGTTGTAGTAAGGTTTTCTTTGTACTCTACCTGCGGTTGACCTTGGTTAACTTCTACCTTGAATTCTCTTCTCATACGGTCAACGATGATGTCCAAGTGAAGTTCACCCATTCCGGAAATAATCGTTTGTCCAGAAGCTTCGTCAGTTTTTACCTGGAAAGTAGGATCTTCTTCTGCCAATTTAGCAAGAGCGTTACCCATTTTATCCTGGTCTGCTTTAGTTTTAGGCTCAACTGCGATACCAATTACCGGATCTGGGAAAATCATCGATTCTAGAACGATTGGGTTTTTCTCGTCAGATAAAGTATCACCTGTTTTAATATCTTTAAATCCTACCGCTGCACCGATATCTCCTGCTTCAATCATTTCAACAGGATTTTGCTTGTTTGCGTGCATTTGGTAAATTCTAGAAATTCTTTCTTTGTTACCAGATCTTGTGTTCAAAACATAAGAACCTGCATCCAATTTCCCTGAATAAGCTCTAAAGAATGCCAATCTTCCTACGAATGGATCTGTTGCAATTTTGAAAGCCAATGCAGAGAATGGTTCTGTAACTGAAGGTTTTCTTTCGATCTCTTCGTCAGTTCTTGGGTCAGTTCCTTTAATATTGTCTTTATCCATTGGTGAAGGCAAATATTTACAAACTGCATCCAACATAAACTGAACACCTTTGTTCTTAAAAGAAGAACCACAAGTCATCGGGATAATTGATAAATCGATGGTTGCTTTTCTCAACGCTTCGTTGATTTCTTCTTCTGTGATTGAATCTGGGTCTTCGAAGAATTTCTCCATCAAAGTATCGTCATAATCAGCAACAGCTTCTACCAACTTTTCGCGGTATTCCATCACTTCGTCCTTCATGTTATCAGGAATTGGAACTACTTCATAAGTTGCTCCCTGTCCTGCCTCGTCCCAAACGATTGCTCTGTTTTTAATTAAGTCAACTACGCCTTTGAAATCTTCTTCAGCACCGATTGGTAGAACGATAGGAACTGCATTGGAACCTAACATTTCTTTTACTTGTTTTACAACGTTCAAGAAATCAGCACCTTGTCTGTCCATTTTGTTTACGAATCCCATTCTCGCCACTTTGTAGTTGTCTGCCAATCTCCAATTGGTTTCAGATTGAGGCTCAACTCCGTCAACCGCAGAGAAAAGGAATACCAATCCATCCAATACTCTCAAAGAACGGTTTACCTCTACGGTAAAATCAACGTGTCCCGGTGTATCGATGATGTTGAAATGATATTCTTTAGATTCTGGTAAAAGTTTACCCTGTGTAGTTGGGAAGTTCCACTTACAGGTTGTAGCTGCAGAAGTAATGGTAATCCCTCTCTCTGCTTCCTGCTCCATCCAGTCCATTGTAGAAGCACCTTCGTGAACTTCACCAATTTTGTGGGTTTTCCCTGTGTAGAACAAAATTCTTTCTGTAGTGGTGGTTTTCCCTGCGTCAATGTGAGCAGCAATACCAATGTTTCTTGTGTATCTAAGGTCTCTTGCCATTTCAGATTAGAATTTAAAGTGTGAAAATGCTTTGTTAGCTTCAGCCATTCTGTGAGTGTCTGTTTTCTTTTTGTACGCAGCACCTTCTTCTTTAGCAGCCGCGATAACTTCTGACGCTAATTTTTGAGCCATCGATTTATCGTTTCTTGCCTTAGAATATTTGATTAACCACTTCATCGCCATAGAAATTTTTCTATCGGCTCTGATTGGCATAGGAATTTGGAAGTTTGCACCACCGATTCTTCTTGAACGTACTTCTACGTGCGGCATTACGTTGGTTAAAGCATCTTTCCAGATTTCCAAAGAAGTTTTTTCGTTTTCTCCTTTTTTAGCCTCTACGATGTCTAAAGCATCATAGAAAATTTTGAATGCGATTGACTTCTTACCGTCAAGCATCAAATTGTTTACGAATCTTGTTACCAATTGATCATTAAATTTCGGATCCGGTAACAACGGTCTTTTTTTCGCTTTTGTCTTTCTCATTGTTTCGTTTCTTAAAAATTAATGATTACTTTTTCTTACCTTTTGCAGGTGCTGCTGCAGCTTGACCTGGTTTTGGTCTCTTAGCTCCATACTTCGATCTTCTCTGAGTTCTTCCGTTAACTCCTGCGGTATCCAAAGCTCCACGAACAATGTGATAACGTACTCCCGGTAGGTCTTTCACCCTTCCGCCTCTTACCAATACTATCGAGTGCTCTTGAAGATTGTGTCCTTCGCCCGGGATATAAGCGTTGACTTCTTTACCGTTAGAAAGTCTTACCCTTGCTACTTTTCTAAGTGCAGAGTTAGGTTTCTTCGGTGTGGTAGTATATACTCTTGTACATACCCCTCGTCTTTGTGGACAAGATTCAAGGGCAGCCGATTTGCTCTTCTTGGCAAGTGTGGCTCTTCCTTTTCTTACTAGTTGTTGAATAGTAGGCATTTAATTGCTTTTTATTTTAGGGTGCAAAAGTAGGAATAAAATTTTAATTGACAAACTGCTTTTTAAATTTATTTCTGAATTAAATCATTAGCAATCATCCCCTTTCGATTATTGATTTTTGATATATTTGCCAGAAAAGAAAATCCTTAAATATGAGAATTATTACATTTTTAGTTTGTCTGCTAATGGCACAAATGGCCTTTTCGCAGATTGAAAAGAAAAATATGACATCTGGTGAAATGACTCTGGTTAATAATGACAAAATCCTTTTTAAAGATTTGACTTGGAAAAACGACAAGGCTTTCTATATTAATGCAAACAACAATCAAGCGGAAGAATTGTTCGATGCTTCCATTAAAACAATAGAAGAAAAGGAGATCACTACTGCTGCTCCTTTGGCAAATGTTCCGACGAAAAATGAAGAGAAAAAAATCACCAGTTCCAGTTTCGGGTATCCTACAGGTGTTTACAAAACAAAGGAGGATTTCATCAGCAAGACACCAAGTTCGAATCCACAAATTTCAAAAAGAGGATTAATCGGCTTCGAGAAACCATTAGTTGGAGATGATGAAAATTACTGCTTTTTCTACGATACTTCTGATTCTAAATTGAAAAACGTATTCGCAGTTGTTCACAATGGATATCTTTATTTCAACATCGCGGCAATTTTAGTAAACCGAAACAAAAACGACAGAGCACAAACTTCCGACTTCCCAAATAGTTATACAAAAGTAATTTTTGGAGGCGAAAACTACCTTTATACCGAGGCGGACCTTGCAAATGTTTGGGCCAAAGGTCTTGCCTATAGCGCAGGAGCCGCAGGAGGTGCGGTAGCTTCAACTTTGAATACCGGAAAAGGAATTGTTTGGGATTTCAAAAACCAAGAGTTCAACATCTTTAAAAATTGCACTGATTACAATGATTTCATCAAAGATAAATCCGCAGAGGATGTGCAGAAATGTGAAAACCAGCAACCCAACAATCTGCAGGTAAGGGAAGCGGTGATGAAAATCAAATAACTATTTTAAAACATAGAACCACTGCTCCACATTTTTGTTCAAATCAAATTTCATCAGGTTTTGCTGGAGCGGTTTTACCTGTTCTGTTTCTAAGGCGTAAAAAACTACACGGTCAATTGCAGCGGCTTTGTTGTCTTGTATTTTCCACGACGCAACTGGAAGCCAACTTGCGGGAGTTTTTCCAGGAAACCATTCTGGATAAATTACAGCGATTACAAAGTTATTTTTAGCGGTATAATTAATAAGAAAATTTCTATATTTTTCATCAAAAACTTTTCTTGGCAACTTCTTATTCTCCATCTTAAACTTGGCGACTTGAGTTGATCCAAGTCCAACAATATCAAAAAGTTGAACACCACTGTAATAAGAGATCGCCCCAATATCGTTTGCAGCAACTTTTTGGCCACGATAATATTTCCCAAGAAAGCGCGACATCTCCACTTGCTGCTCATAAATGTTTTTAGAACTCACCATCGAGGGTTTATGCATGAACTGAAATCGGTAAAGAGAGAAAACAGTCATCATTACCAAACTAAAAAGCATCACCACATTTGCAATATTGAGTTTTCTTTTCTCCTCATTAAATCTCTTGAAGAACGCTGAAATGACAGGAATAACGACCATCAATACCGAAATCATCACATAATTTTCGTAACGGTACTTCAAGAAGGCAAATAAACTATGGATGATCGACATCGAAACAATTGTAATCATCAATGTTTCATTTTTAAAAAACAGATTGATTTTTTTAGACCTGTATTTTCCGGTTAAATAAACAATCAATATCACAAAAGGGAAAAACAGACATTTATAAAAACTTGTGTTCAGAAAAATTCCTTTCTTAACTAAAGTCACCACATTTTCCACAATATTATTTCCCGATGGAAGACTTCCTTTAATCATCACCGAATTCGGGAAGAAATATCCACCGTGAATTTCAGAAATTATTCCAAAAATCACAATCGCTGAAAATCCAGCAACCATTACTAAAATTCCCTTTGCAAAATCTTTCCTCAAGAACATCGCAAACGCCAAACTTGCCGTGAAAAACATACTTTCAAAACGCACAATCGACACAAAAAACACGACCGTTAAAAGCTTGATAAAGTCTTTCGTTTGAAAATTTGATTCAACGTTTTTGTGAATAAAATAGATCGCCAAAACCATTAGAAACATGTGAACGGTATGCTCCATGCTGATTAAAACCATTGCATATAATAAGGAGAAGGGAAGCAAAAGCGCAATCGCCCACTTCAATTCTGCCGCTCCGTAAAAATCTTTAAAATATCGATAAACTGTATAAATTGCCAAGTAGCCACAAATAACATTGATTACTAAAGGATAAAACTCCCAGATTCCAAACAATTTAATTAGGGATGTGAGCAAAAGCGTGTATAATATAGAAGAGGATGCACTATCAAAACCACCTGAATTTATCGACCAAACGCCGTTCAAAGCAAAATTCTTGGCAATTGCCATGTGAATGTAGGGATCATCAATCTGATAAATGAATCGCTCTCCGGGTGGAAGAAGCGACCAACTGTAAAAAAAATAAAATCCGGTAACCGCCGTGAAAACCAGCAATAAAGCGTATAAATATTTCTTCATGCCGCAAAGATGCGAAATTTAAAAATTTTATTTCTCATGTCAACTTTTAATATATATTTGTATCTCAAAAAAAACTGAAAATCTGGTGAAAAAATTTTTACTCTTTTTGCTCTTTTTATCATTATCCCCGCTGTATTTTTCTCAACAATACAGCATTTCGTTTGCGGAAAGAAATGCCTTAATCAGCTTTTTCAATTCCACTTCGGGAGAAACTTGGAGCCAAAAATGGGATTTCGAGAAAGACCCAAAATATTGGTACGGCGTAAAAATCGTCAATGGAAGAGTGGTGGAATTAAACCTCCGCGGAAATGCGCTGAAAGGCAATTTCCCTGCAACACTTTCCGCGTTAAATAAATTACAAAAACTCGACTTAAGCTCCAACCAGTTGACCGGAGATTTGTCACCGTCGTTATCTTCGCTTACCAATTTAGTTCGTTTGGATGTCAGCAACAACCGATTAACAGGCGATCCAACTGCTGCCATTTTGCCTCTTGCTAATCTTACAGAAATCTCGGTTGGAAACAACCAGTTTACATTTGCCGACCTAGATACTTTTCTGCAAAACTTTCCTGCCCTGAAAATCCTGGATTTGTCGCATATCGCACTGGTTTCTGTTCCGCAGAAAATCTCAACGCTTACCAATCTGGAGTCTTTAAATCTGAGCAACAACAATCTAAGCCAAAACTTCAGCAATCTATCGACTTTAATCAAATTGAGCGAATTAAACCTTTCTGGAAATCAGCTCACAAAAATTCCCACCGAACTTTCAAGTTTAGTTTCTTTAACGACGCTGAATTTGAGCAACAATTCTTTTAGCACAAATTACGCTGCTGCACTTTCAAACTTGAAAAATTTGGAATGGCTTTCTCTTCAAAATAATTTGATAACGGCTTTTCCTGCAGAATTGGTTCAGCTTAAAAATCTGGTTCATTTGAATTTTGCCGAGAATCAAATTTCCGGAGGTTTTGAAACATTGTTGCCCTTAACGAAGCTTGAACAAATCTATTTGGATAAGAACTTAATTTCAGGTGCATTTCCTTCATCTTTGCTTCAGCTGAAAATGTTGCAAATGCTTTCGTTAACGGGAAATCAACTTTCTGGAGATATTCCCGAAAACATTCCTGCCCTCACGTTTTTAGACAATAATCGCTACACGAAAACTGACATCAAAAATTTCATCGTACTGGATAAAAAAATGTCAGATTTTACCTATTCACCACAGAGATATGATGAGAAAAAAACGGTGTTCGCAGCTCTTGGAACATCTGCAACATTGCCACAGTCTTTAATGGGCGATGAGTATCAGTTTACCTGGTTTAAAAATTTAGGCGACAAAACTACCTCAACTACTGAAAGTTACTCTATAAATACCGTTCAAGAGGAAGATTATACCGATTATACTTGCGAAGCTTATTACTTCGAGAAGCTGCCCACAGAACTGGTTGAAATTTCTTTTTTCAGAGAACCTGTGACGCTTTCCAAAGGATTGGCAACTTCAGAAGCTAACTATGGACTGGTTGTTTATCCAAATCCAACTACCGATTTTCTAAATATCAAAACCCATAAACTCGATATTGAAAAGGTGTTTATTTTCGATTTGAGCGGTAAGTTAATCATGACGGAAAACAGCAGAAAAATAAACGTAAAAAACTTACCTGCCGCAACTTACGTGATTTCCATAAAAACTCCTGAAGGCGTGAAATCATTCAAATTCATCAAACATTAAGAGTTTAAACCGCCTTATTTTTGGTTCGTATTTTATTTGTATCATCAATATTAGTTTAAAATAATGCAAAATCGGCTTATCACTAAGTCGATTTTCTGTTTTGAATTGCTAAATTTGTTTTAAACATTATTTTCATGAATGAAGTTCGCTTAAAATCCATACTCGACAACGATTTCTACAAAATCACGATGCAGAACGCGGTGGTAAAACTTTTTCCGAATGAGAAAGTAAAATATCAATTCATCAACCGCGGAAAACATCATTTCCCGGAAGGTTTTGCAGAAGAATTACGAAAATCCGTAAATGCAATGGCAGAACTGAAATTAACGAAAGATGAGAAGCAGTTTTTAAAGGAAACTTGTCCTTATTTAGAACTTCCGTATCTCGATTTTCTTGGCGGTTATCATTACGACCCTTCAGAAGTTAAAATCGTGCAAACAGAAAATGATTTGCAAGTTACTATTGAAGGAGAATGGTACAGAACAATTTTGTGGGAAGTTCCGCTTTTGGCGTTGATTTCTGAACTTCATTACGAGATGAACCATCTGGAAAGAGATTCCAACGAAATGGTGATTGGAAAAACTTTGGAGAAAGCGAATCAGCTCAACAAGCTTGGAGTTACTTTTGCGGAATTTGGTACCCGAAGAAGACATTCCTACAAAGTTCAGGATTTGGTGGTGGAAGCTTTGGTTCAAAATAAAACTTCAAAATTTATCGGTAGTTCGAACGTACATTTCGCCATGAAGTACGGCGTAAAACCCATCGGAACTCACGCTCACGAATGGTTCATGTTCCACGCCGCGGAATATGGTTTCAAAATGGCAAACGCACTTTCTCTCGAGCATTGGGTGGATGTTTACCGCGGTGATTTGGGAGTTGCACTTTCCGATACTTACACCACCGACGTTTTTTTTCAACAGTTCGATAAAAAATTTGCGAAGTTGTTTGACGGTGTTCGCCACGACAGCGGAGATCCGATTGAGTTTGCCAACAAAACCATCAAACATTACAAGGAAAACGGAATCAATCCATTATTCAAATACATCATCTTTTCAGACGGATTAAATCTTGAAAAAGTAGAAGAAATCACCAAAGCTTGTAAAGACCGAATCGGAATTTCTTTCGGAATCGGAACCAATCTAACGAATGATGTAGGTTTAAAACCAATGAATATCGTCATGAAATTGATCGCCGCACAATCCATCAACGGCGATTGGATTCCGACCGTAAAACTTTCCGACGAAAAAGGAAAATATACAGGCGATCCCAAAATGATTGAGTTGGCGAAAGAATTTTTAAGAATCAAAGAATAACTCGGAATAAGTGTTTCGGGGAACGAGATTCGTGTTTCGAGGTTTGAATTGCGCGTTTTGACAGATGAGTGATATGAATCAAAATAACAAATCTTAAATTGAAATCATATATGAAGCCACGAAGTGGCGAAATCAATAGCAAAGGGTGAAGCCCTTTGAAAATAAAATATCAAAAGTAACAAGAGCCACGAAGTGGCGACATCAGAAAAACCATCAATGAAATACCTTATTTACATTCTAATTTTCTCTTTGTTGCCGATTTCATGTTCCGCACAAAAAAATTCCAACCAAAAATCTCCTAACGAATTCGACCAAAAACTCGCAGACTCTCTCGGCGCCGACAAATATGGGATGAAACAGTATATCCTTGTGATTTTAAAAACGGAAAAAGCAAACCTTACCGACAAAGACTTGCTGAATAATCATTTCCGAGGACACATGGAAAATATTCAGCGTTTGGCAAAGGAGGGAAAACTTGCTTTAGCAGGACCTTTCTCCACGAAAAACGAGAGAGATTATCGCGGAATTTTCATCTTTAATGTAAAGACAAAGGAGGAAGCCGAAAACCTTTTAAAAACCGATCCTGCCGTAATTGCTGGTGTTTTTGATTTTGAAATTTATCCGTGGTATGGTTCTGCAGCTTTGCCGATGTTTTTGAAATATCATGAAAAGATTTCGAAGGAGAATCCGTAAGCAACTTTTCCACAACTTCATTTTTCGTATTTTCTTTTTGTATTTTTGAGGAATGGAAATCACCACTTTAATCATCGGTATAATCATCGGCGTCGTTCTCGGTGCTCTTCTTTTATATTTTATTTTAAAATCGGGAAATGTCCCTCGAAAAGATTTCGATGAACTCAATCAAAGCTATATCAAAGTAAATTCTGATTTACAAAATTCTAATTTGAGAATCAGCGAGTTGAACGATTCTGTTCAAAAAGAAAAAGATATTAATTTTCAGCAGACGGAGATTTTAAATCAATTAAAGACTGAGATTGCGAAAATTTCTGCGGAAAATACTTCTCAAAACCAAAAGATTTCAGAACAGCAGGAAATCAACTTCAACCAAACTTCAGAAATCAAAAATCTTCAGGAAGAGAAGCAAAGTTTAATTGCCTTGAAAGCTCAACTTTCAGCACAAAACAAAAGTTTGCAGGAAAGATTTGATGAACAGAAAGAAGAAATCATCAAACTTCAGGAAGCTGCAAAGAATGAATTTAAAATTTTAGCCAATGAAATTTTAGAGGAAAAAACCAAAAAATTCACCGAGACCAATAAAGAAAACCTCGATTTGCTTTTAAAACCACTTGGCGAAAATCTTGAAAGCTTCAAGAAAAGAGTGAATGAAGTGTATGATAACGAAGCCCGCGAAAGACATTCCTTGAATTCCACCATTAAATTGATGATGGAGCAAACCAGCAAAGTGAGTCAGGAGGCGAATAATTTGGCGACCGCTTTGAAAGGACAAACCAAAACGCAGGGAGATTGGGGAGAAATGATTTTGGAACGGATTCTTGAAGATTCTGGCTTAACAAAAGACCGGGAATATTTCACCCAATTCAACATTAAAAATGAAAATGGTGAAAACCAACGTCCCGATTTTGTATTAAAACTCCCAGGAAATCAATTGGTTATCATTGATTCTAAAGTTTCTTTGAATGCTTATGAAAGAATGGTTTCCGCTGAAAACGAAGAAGATCGAAAAATGAATCTTCAACTTCACATCGCGGCAGTAAAAAAACACATCGACACTCTTGCACAAAAAAGATACGATAACTTGAAGGACGCATTGGATTTCACGATTATGTTTATTCCCGTGGAACCTGCTTTTTTAACTGCGGTTCAATATGACCAAAATCTTTGGAATTATGCCTATCAAAAGCATATCATTCTTTTAAGTCCGACCAATTTGATTGCCTATTTAAAATTGATTTCAGACGTTTGGAAAAGGGCAGACCAAAACCGAAATGCGGAAGAAATCGCAAGACAAGCCGGAGCTTTGTTTGATAAATTCGAAGGATTTGTTTCTGATTTAATAAAAATCGGTAAGAAAATGGACGATGCAAAAGGCGATTACGAAAATGCCATGAAAAAACTTTCCACAGGAAGAGGAAATCTCGTTGGAAGCGTGCAGAGAATCAAACAATTGGGAGCTTCAACAAAGAAAAATCTTCCTGAAACATTACTTGAAAGAGCAAATGACCAATCGGAAATCAGTTTGTTTGACGATGAAAACCAAAACACCGAAAACGAATGATGATCATCGAAAGCACACAAAACGATAAAATAAAATATTTAACCCGATTAATTACGGACAACCGTTTCAGAAAAAAATCAGGTGTTTTCGTCGTGGAAGGTAAACAGGAAAATGAGAGAGCAACCCAATTCGGTTTTGAATTGGTTGAATCTTTTATTTGCGAAAGTATTTTTAATGATGATTTCCCGAAAGGAAAAATCAATTTGGTTTCAGAAAAGATTTACGAAAAAATTGCGTATCGTGGAACTTCTGAAGGAATTATAGGGATTTTTAAGGCGAAGGATTCCAATCTCAATAAATTCAAACCAAAAGAAAACTCTTCGCTCATCATCGTTGAAGGCGTAGAAAAACCCGGAAATTTGGGTGCAATTCTAAGAAGTTCTGAAGCGTTTGGAATTGATGCGTTGATTGTAACTGATGCAAAAGTAGATTTCTATAATCCCAACGTCATTCGTTCGAGCGTTGGCTGTTTGTTTGGAATGAATATCTTTGCAGCTACGAATGAAGAAACATTTCAATTTTTAAGTGAAAATAATTTCAACATTTATTCCACCTTTATGGATGAAAGCGCAGAAGATCTATTTAAGAAAGACTTTAAAGTAAAATCCGCCGTCATTTTCGGAACCGAACATTCGGGAATCAGTGATTTTTGGTTAGAAAAATCTAAGAATATTTTAATTCCAATGGCGGGAACGATTGATTCTTTGAATTTAAGCAATGCGGTTGCCATTAGTTGTTACGAAATTTTACGTCAAAAGATGACATAAAAAAACCGCTTCTCATAGAGAAACGGTTGTTTTTTCAAAGTTGTTACTAATTATTTAGTAGCTTCTTTTACTGCATCTTTAGCATCTTTAGCAGCATCGTTAGCAGCATCAGCAGCTCCTTTAGCAGCATCAGCAGCTCCTTTAGCAGCGTCTTTTGCAACTTCACCAGCAGCAGCAGTAGTAGCAGCAGCAGCATCTTTAGCAGCGTCAACAGTTACAGCAGCAGCAGAATCAACAACAGCAGCAGCAGAATCAGCTACAACAGCAGCAGAATCAGTAGCAGCAACAGCAGCAGAATCAGCAGCGTTTGCAGTTTCAACAGTTTCAGTTTTTTTACAAGCTACAAGAGCTACAGCAGCGATAGCAGCTACGAAGAATGACTTTTTCATAATAAATTAAATTTAATTGTTTTGTTATTTTAAAATTTCGATTGTTCTGTTCATTCATTTGAACGGGACAAAGGTATAGCGAGAAAAAAATTTGTTTCGGAAAATTAATTGTAATATATTTGTAAAATTATTTTACAAATAATGATTATTGAAAATCAATAAATTACACAAAATTTAGCAATTGAGCGATTTAGATTTATTACACTTCGAACAGCTAAAAAATGAGGTTCAGACCCAATATTTAGAAAACCACACCCCTTCTCATGATGATATTTCAAGATGGAAGGGAATCGATATCATTTATTTCCAGGAAGATTTAAGGAAAATTGCCAAAGGCAACATTTCTGAAAAATCGTTTTACACTTATTTTAAAAACTCACCCGTTACCAAACTTCCACGAATTGATATGCTGAACATTTTGAGTGTTTATGCAGGTTACGTGTCTTGGTACGACTTTAAAAAGAACCATCTTTTTGCAGACGAAATCTTAAAGGAAGGTGATGATTTAGATGAAAATGAAGTGGAGGAATTAGAAAAAACTGCTGAAAATTCTCCTGTAGAAGAAGCTAAAATTCCAACATCGGAAATTTCACCAAAAACAGAAGAAAAAGCATTCGAAACAACAACGGTAAATTCTGATTTACAAATTTCAGCTACTGATAATCAAACTATTAAGCAAAGTAACGGAAATTTATCAACCTACGATACTTCTGAACAAAAATCAACTTTTTCTATTGTAAAAAAATACCTTTGGTTGGGAATTTCGGGCGTTTTGGCAGTAATTGTTGGACTTTTAGGTTTTAAGGATGAATTGTTCAGCAAAAAATTCTACTACAGTTTTATTGATGCGGATCGTAATTCAAAAATCAATGCTGAACTACAGGTTCAGATTCTAAAGGAAAATGAATCTCCTATTTTATACGTGGCGAAACCAAACGAACCATTTGTTTATACGACAAAATCTAAGAATTTGACCATGGTGGTTTCGTCTCCTTATTATAGAACCGACACCATTCAAAGAAATTTAGAAACCGCTCCCGAAGCTGAAAACATTGAACTTAAACCGAATGATTATGCGATTATGCTTTTCTATTATTCCAAATCCATAAAAGATTTGAAGAAAAAACGGGAAAGTTTGAATTACTTAATCAGCGACAACGCCTTAATTTATCAGGTCTATGACAACGAAACTTACGGTGTTGAAACCATGGATAAACAGCGGTACATCAATCTTGTCACTTTGCCTTCAACCTCTCTTGAAAACTTAGAAGTAATTGAAACCAAAAACGATTTATCAGGCAAAATAAATATGATTAAATTTAAAATCACGACCAATGAAAAAAAATAGCCTCCTCTTAATATTGTTTTCATTTCTCCTGATTCTTGCCTCATGCAAAAAAGAAACAATCGAAATGTCTGACCTTCAGAAAGTTAGAAACAATAATAACAAAAAATCGTATCCAGTCACCAAAATGGATAGCGCTCAAGCAATTTCGTTTATCACGAAACAGAAAATTCAGGAGCTTTTGGACCTGTCAACGCTTTACACTTCAGGAAATCGCGACACCGAAATAGATTCCGTGATTTATGCGCAAATGAAAAGTTATTTTATAGAGAAAGATTCTGAAAAATTAGCACCCATTTTAAAACAGCTTGACAGCTTTAAAGTAAAAACCGCAAAAGTTGGAAATATCGCAGTTACAAAGGAAATCAAAGGAAACGACACTTTAGATTTTGCAAAATTCAGCGTGGAATATTTTGACCGAAAAGATAAATCGATTGGTGTTTTTGAGAAAAATGCGCAATATATGTTGAAACTTTCTCCTGTAAAATTCAAGAAAGAATTTAAATTTTATTTTGTGGATTTCGACGTGATGCCTCCAAAAGACAGTACTTCGGTGGGAGTTACCAAATAATCCAGAGGAATATCTCCTTCCCAAACGTCATCTATATCTTCGTTGGGTGTAAAAAATCCTATTCCAATTCGCAGCGAATTAGAATTGATATTTGAAAAGAAACCATCGTAATAACCTTTTCCGTAACCAACTCTATTCCCTTGATTATCACAATATAACAAAGGCGTAACCACAAAATCGTAGTTTTTTTCGCCTGAGTCTTCATTACTTTTGGGTTCTTCAATTCCCCACGAACTTTTAATTAATGGAGTATCTTTCGTGATTTCAACCGAAATCAATTTTTTCTGATAAATCTTTGGAACAAAAACTCTGATATGATGCTCAAAAAAATAATTAATGAACAAATTCGTATCCACTTCGCTCATTTCGGAAACAGACAAAAAGCAATGAACTTTTTGATTTTCAACTGGTTTAAATTGTAAAATAAATTTTTCGAAAATTTTTTGGGAAAAAGACAAAACCTCATCTTGCGACAAGGTTTCACGTTTTTGTAGGTATTTTTTTCTTAATTCGACCTTCTTCATTTTATGAAATTACTTTGTACAATTTATCCGACAAACGAACTCTGAATGGAAGTGGCAATGTAATTTGGTCACCGACTTTTGCAGTTTCAGTTTGATTTCCGTTTGCAAAAATTTCTGTAATCAAAATTTCCTGATTCCCTGTTGTTGGTCCTGAAATCAAAACTTTATCACCTAAAGAAAGTCCATTTTTTTCAATTAAAAATTGGGCGATTTTTGATCTTGTAAAATAATGTTCCGCTTTTCCAATCAATTCTTTTTTAATTTTAATTTTCTGACGGATATCTTTGGTGTCTGCTTTTGCTAAAGCTTTATTAGGAATTGAATCTCCTGAATGTTTAAATTTCAGTGCATCGGATTTTCCTTTTCTGAAAATCTTATTTCCAACCTGCAAACCTTTTCTTAACTTAACTTGCTCTTCTACAGGCAAATGAATAATTTCTTGACATTCGTTTGAACAACAGTTTTCCATTGCCGCTTTACAGTCATCACATTGAATGAACAGTAAATGACAAGCGTCGTTTGCGCAATTCGTGTGATTGTCGCAAGGTTTTCCGCATTGGTGACATTGCGAAATAATATCGTCGGTAATTCTTTCTCCTAAACGGTGATCGAACACGAAATTCTTTCCGATAAATTTGCTTTCAATGCCTTCTTCCTTGATTTGTCGGGTATATTCAATAATTCCACCTTCCAATTGATAGACGTTTTTAAATCCTTGATGTTTAAAATAAGCACTCGCTTTTTCACAACGAATTCCACCTGTGCAATACATCAAAAGATTTTTATCTTCTTTATGGTTTTGCAATTGTTCATTGATAATTGGCAAACTTTCACGAAAATTTTCAACGTCGGGAGTAATCGCTCCTTCAAAATGACCGACTTCACTTTCGTAATGATTTCTAAAATCTACTACAATCGTATTCGGATCTTCCAACAGATTATTAAATTCCTTCGCTTTTAGGTGAATTCCTTTATTGGTAACATCGAATGTTTCGTCATTCAAACCATCGGCAACAATTTTATTTCGAACTTTAATGGTTAACTTTAAAAACGAATGGTTGTCTTGTTCTACAGCAACATTCAAACGAATCCCCTTCATGAAATCATACTTTTCCAACGTATCGCGAAAAGCCTCGAAATTATCCGCAGGAACACTCATTTGAGCGTTAATTCCTTCGTGTGCAACGTAGATACGACCGAGTGCATCGAGTGCGTTCCAGGCTATAAAAAGTTCGTCGCGAAATTGTTTGGGATCTTGAATTTTGGCGTACGCATAGAAAGATAAAGTAAGCCGTTCTTTTCCGGCCTCATCGATGAGTCGAGCTCTCTCTTCTGCGCTTAAGGTGTTGTACAGTTGCATGCTATAAACGTTTTAAGTGAGAAAATTTTTGCAAAGATAATGATTTCTCGATGAGTAATTAGTAATGAGCAATGAGTAATATCAGTACTCCGAATAAATATACTTCAAAATATTCCTATCAACTTCTGTAAACGGAACTTTCCGTCTCGCCATCGCCAGTTCAGCGACTTCGTAGGCTTTTTCAAGTTTGAATTTTTCGTCGCCTTTCATTCCGCCCCAGGAAAAATTCTCGATGAGATTTGGCGGGAAACCGCTTTTGAAAATATTGGCGGCAACTCCTACAACCGTTCCTGTATTGAACTGAGTATTAATCGCTGTTTTAGAATGATCGCCCATAATTAACCCCGCAAATTGCAAACCTGTATTTGCGAATCTTTTGGTTCGGTAATTCCACAATTTTACGGAGGCGTAATTGTTTTTCAAGTTCGAGGAATTGGTATCTGCACCGAGATTACACCATTCTCCAATCACGGAATTTCCTACAAATCCATCGTGACCTTTATTGGAATATCCAAAAATCACAATATTATTCACTTCTCCGCCAACTTTGCAATGTGGACCAATTGTCGTTGCTCCATAAATTTTTGCCCCTAAATTAAATTTCGAATCTTCACAAAGTGCGATCGGACCTCGAAGATTGCATCCTTCCATTAATTCCGCATTTTTGCCGATGTAGATTTTTCCTGTTTTTGTATTTAAAGTCGAAAATTCAATAGTTGCACCTTCTTCGATAAATAAATCTTCCCTATTCCCTAAAAATCCGTTGGTTGCTGAAAGTTCTTGAGAAGCTCTTCCTTTCGTTAAAAGTTCAAAATCAAAATCAATTGCTTTTTCGTTAAAGGAAAATAAATCTGTAGGTTGTTTGAACAGCAGAAGTTCCTCATGAATGTCCGTCATTTTCTCAATTTGGTTCAGAGAAAAATTATCCATATCGACTTTTGCCGCGAGTAATTCGTTTTCAAAAACCAATGCTTCACCCAATTTTAGATCTTTAATTTGATTTAGAACGTTTTCATTCGGTAAAAAATTCGGAACAATGAAAAGGCTTTCTTTTTTTTCAGGTTTTGGGAATTTTTCCTGCAAAAAATCTTCGGTGAGATATGAGATTTCTGAAGTTTCCAGAAGTTTCTGCCATCTTTCGGAAAAAGTGAGAATTCCGCAACGCATTTCTGCAACGGGTCTTGTGAAAGTAAGCGGTAAAAAATCTTCCCAGAATTGGGCATCGGAAAAAACGAGTTGCATAGCAAAAGGTTGAGGTTAGGGTTGAGTTTCGAAATTTTCTTTTCCACTTCCCTCAAGGGAGGAAAATTTCGACCAAATTTACAATAAAAAAAGTCTTTCAGAAACCCGAAAGACTTTAATTATCGTTAAAATTCGTCAATTATTTTGCGAATTTTTTGTACTTGTTCATGAATTTGTCAACTCTACCTGCAGTGTCAACCAATTTCACTTTTCCTGTGTAGAAAGGGTGAGACGTTGAAGAGATTTCCATTTTGATCAATGGGTAAGTTGCTCCTTCGAATTCGATGGTGTCTTTAGTTTCTGCGGTAGATTTGCAAAGAAACATCTCGTCGTTACTCATATCTTTGAATACGACTAATCTATAATTTTCTGGGTGAATTCCGTTTTTCATAACTAAATCTTATTTAAATATTTTATACAAAATTCGCTTCGAAATGAGTAATGGATTTTTCTCTGCTGAATTTTAGGTTGCAAAAGTACAAATATTTTTTAAAACTACAAATGGAAAACCAATAATTTGAAAATTTTATCGTTCGACAATTTTAATTAAATTTGGAATCTCTATATATTTCTATATCAAATGAATAAATTTAAACTTATACTCGGCTTTTCTTTTTGGTTTTTGTTAACGGCGGTTGCGTGTAACAGGGATGAAATTAACTTTGAAATGCCTTCGCAACTGTTGAGATTTTCTTCGGATACCGTTTTTTGCGACACCGTTTATAACCAAGTTCGTTCGGAAACTTATGCCGTTAAAATTTACAATGATGAAGATAAAGATGTGATGATTCCCAAAATTTCTCTGGAAAAAGGAGCTGCTTCTCTTTATAGAATTAATGTCGATGGAAAAGCTGGAACCGACTTCAACAATATTCCATTGAGAAAAAAGGACAGTCTTTATATTTTCGTGGAAATTGCGCCGATTGCCAATGCACCTGAAGCGATTGCAGAAGATCGAGTGAATGTAGAAACACCTGCAGGAAAGCAGCACGTAACTTTATTTTCGGTTGTTCAGGACGCAGAATTTTTTATTGAAACCAAAACCAATCCTAATATTTTAGCCAACAATACTTCTTGGGAAAACAGTAAAGCGAAAATCATTTTCGGGAATTTGACTGTGGCAGAAGGGAAAAGTTTAACTATTCAACCTGGAACGAAAGTATATTTCCATAAAAACAGCGGCTTGAAAATTTCTAAAAATTCGACTTTAACCGCAACCGGAAGTTTAAACAACGAGGTTATTTTCCGTGGGGACAGAAACGACACTAGATACGACACCATCCCAAAAAACTGGAACGGGATTTCTGCCGACGAAAACGCCATCGTTAATTTAGATTATACCAAAATTTTTGGCGGAACCAGAGGTTTGGAACTCAAAAAAGCCAATGCAACCATCAATAATTCCATTTTTCATACTCATCAGGAATTTGGAATTTATGCGGTAAATTCAATTGTAACGGCAAAAAATTTGGTAATGAACAATTGTGGTGAAGCTGATTTTGGAATTTTCAAAGGTGGAACTTACAACATCATCCACTCTACTTTTGCGAATTACTGGAATTTTAATGCCGCACTTCCCGGATTGGGAATTTATGCAGCCAACGAATATCAAAACGGGACTACAACGGAACAAGGAGCTTTAAGTTTGAGTATTAAAAATTCAATAATTTACGGTGACAAGGAAAATTCGATTGTTTTTAAACCAACTTCTGGGCAGACTTTCAATGCAACTTTCCAAAATTGTTTGTTGAAATACGGAACTGGTTCAAGCTACGCAATTGATGCAGGCTCTATTAAAAACCAAGACCCAAAATTTCAAAATTATTTCACTCATAAAATGAATTTGAGGGTTAAAGACGATTCGCCTGCAAAAGGAAAAGGGAATGTTACTGTTGCAGCTTCCGTTCCAACGGATATTGTTGGAGTTTCAAGAACAGCTTCTCCTACGATCGGAGCTTATCAATAGTTGATGAATAGTTTCTAAAAATCTCAACATGAAAAAAATCCATTTTTGGCTGCTGCTGATTTTTGTTTCCATAGGTTACACTAATTCAGCACAAATAAAGGATGAAATACCCCTTCACGAAACGTTTCCTCTTTTTTCAAAACAGGTGGGCGAAAAAAGAATCATCAATGTTTGGACTCCGCCTGAATATGCACAAAGCAAAGATTCTCTCGCCGTTTTATACATGGCAGATGGCGGAATTCAAGAAGATTTCCCGCACATCGCAAACACGATTGCAGAATTGGTAAAAGCAAAAAAAATTCAGCCAATCATTTTAGTCGGAATTGAAAACACGGTTAGAAGAAGAGATTTAACGCCATTTACCGAAATAGAAGAAGACAAAAAAGTAGCTCCCATTGTTGGCGGTTCTGAAAATTTCAGAAAATTTATCAAAGACGAGTTAATTCCACATATCAATAAACATTACCGAACTTCCAAAAGAAAAGGAATTATCGGCGAATCGCTTTCGGGACTTTTCGTAATGGAAACTTTTTTCACCACGCCATACTTATTTGATGATTATGTTGCGATGGATCCTTCACTTTGGTGGAACAATCATTATTTGGTAAGAACCGCGAAAGAATCTTTGTCAAAATTTCCTGAAACTGACAAAAAATTATGGTTTGCAGGTTCCAGCGCAAAAGATATTTTCAAACACACGCGCGAACTTGATGGAATTTTAAAGTCATTAAATCCTCCTCATCTGAAATGGAAATATTCCGACGAAAAGAAAGAAAAACACAACACCATTTTTAGAGCAACAAAGGAAAAAGCCTTGATTTGGACTTACAGCATAAGTAATGAGTAATAACAGATATTTTTAATAAAATTTCAGAGCAAATTTAGACGGATTGCTTCGCTATGCTCGCAATGACATGGAAATCACCAAACTACAAAACGAAGTTGATGAATGGATTAAAACTGTTGGAGTACGATATTTCAACGAATTGACCAATATGGCGATGTTGACCGAAGAAGTGGGAGAAGTTGCAAGAATCATCGCAAGAAGATATGGCGAACAAAGTGAGAAAGAAAGCGATAAATCCAAAGATTTAGGTGAGGAATTAGCAGATGTTCTCTTTGTAACTTTGTGTTTAGCGAATCAAACTGGAACGGATTTACAGCGCGCTTTCGACAAAAAAATGAAAATGAAAACGGAACGGGATAAAGAACGCCACCAAAACAATCAAAAGCTAAAGTAATAAGATATTTTGTAAACTTCCAGCATCCATCTTCCAGCATCCAACTTCCATCACCCCGCGAATGTTACTAAAAAAATCTACTTTAAAATCCAACCAAACCATAAAAATTTGCGGTTCGAAAAGTATTTCGAATCGTTTGCTGATTTTGAATCATCTTTTTGACAAGATCCTGATTGAAAACCTTTCCAACTCGCAGGATACAGAACTTCTGGAGAAAGCTTTAAACAGCGATTCGGAGATTATCGATATTCATCACGCTGGAACTGCGATGCGTTTTCTGACCTCCTATTTTGCCATTCAGGAAGGAAAAACTGTTGTATTAACAGGTTCAGAAAGAATGAAGCAAAGACCGATAAAGTTTTTGGTAGATGCTTTGAAAGAGTTGGGATCAGAAATTTCTTACCTTGAAGATGAAGGTTTTCCGCCTTTGAAAATCACAGGAAAAAAGCTCGAAAAATCTTCACTAACTATTCCTGCCAATATTTCAAGTCAGTTTATATCATCCTTAATGTTGATTGGCGGAAAATTGGCAAACGGTTTGAAAATCAATCTTGAAGGAGAAATAACCTCACGTCCCTATTTGGAAATGACGCTGAAAATCTTAAGAAATGTAGGAATTTCAACCAATTGGGAAGGAAATATAATTCAAATTTTACCCGACATTCAATCCGAAAAATCTTCACAACTCACCAAATTTGTGGTTGAAAGTGATTGGAGTTCGGCTTCTTATTTCTATTCCTTGGCTGCAATTGGTCGTGAATACATAAATTTGAAGAGCTTTCGGCAATATTCGCTGCAGGGAGATTCTGTCCTAAAAGAAATTTATTGGAATTTCTTCGGCGTGAATACGATTTCGGAGGCTGCCGAAAACAAAATTTCCCTGTTACCTGAACCGTATTTCGATTTTCCAGAAAAAATTTCTTTGGATATGAATGACTGTCCGGATATTGCGCAAACGCTTTGTGTGACGGCAACTGCACTAAACATTCCGTTTACGATTACTGGTCTGCAAACTTTAAAAGTAAAGGAAACCGATCGGCTTTTGGCTTTAAAAAATGAACTTTTCAAAATTGGCTGTATTGCGGAAATTACCGATGATTCAATAAAGTCGGTAAAGTTTTTTGCGCCTAACGAAAACATTTCCATTGAAACTTATAACGACCACCGAATGGCGATGAGTTTTGCTCCATTTTGCTTGGTTAAAGAATTAAATATTGAAAATGAAGGAGTTGTAGAAAAATCCTATCCTGAATTCTGGGAAGATTTAAAAAAAATAGCAATTGAAGAATGAATTCTGAGACAAAAAAAATCATCATCATCACGGGAACTTCCACAGGAATTGGCTTTACTTTAGCTGAATTTTTTGGAGAAAAAGGGCACAAAGTTTTCGGATTGAGCAGAAAAAATGTGGATTCCAAATTTTTTACGACCATTCCAACCGATATCACTGATAATGCCCAAGTGCAAAATGCGATTTCTAAAATTTTAGAAACCGAAAAAAGAATCGATATCCTCATCAACAACGCCGGAATGGGAATGGTTGGTTCGGTGGAAGATTCGTCGCAGGAAGAGATTTTAAGACTGTTCAATTTGAATTTGGTGGGTTCCGTGCAAATGATGAGCGCTGTTTTGCCAAAAATGCGTGAACAGAAATCGGGAAAAATCATCAATATTTCGAGTATCGGTTCGGAAATGGGACTTCCGTTTCGTGGGTTTTATTCCGCCTCGAAATCGGCTTTAGATAAAGTTACAGAAGCAATCCGTTACGAGGTTTCCCCTTGGAAAATTGATGTTTGCGCTTTACATTTAGGCGACATTAAAACTAAAATTGCCGAAAACAGGGTTCAAACCAAAGTTTCGGCACCTTATCAAAAAACTTTCGAAAAAATTTATTCCGTTATGAATTCCCATGTTGATGACGGAACGGAACCTTCGGAAGTTGCCAATTACATAGAGAAACTTTTAACCAAAAAATCTTGGAAAGCCCATTACTATTTCGGGAAATTCGGGCAGAAAATCGGCGTTCCTTTAAAATGGATTTTGCCGCAGAATTTTTATGAAAATTTGATGAGGAAATACAGTAAAATCGATTGATATACTTTAACTTCTAAGGGATTTTGTAATCTTACCCAACAGAAATTAAATGTATATTTGTATTAATAGAAAAAAATCAGGTATGAAATCAATATTTAGTTTAGCTTTTTTATCCGTTATGCTTTTCGCAGAGGCACAGCAAATTAGCGTGAGCGATGTCGCAAGAAATATTAAGTTCAACAAGACCATAAACGAAATCAATAATGGTAAACAAAAAATAAGTTATTCAGATATTCAGGGTATTCCGTACTACACCAAAGGTTTTGTAAACGCAAGAGTTGGTGATACTTCAAGTTGGGTTCCAATCCGTTACAATTCTTTTTTGGATACCATAGAAATTCTTGATAAACTGGAAGTTTACGAAATCCCAAAAGAACAATCATATCCGAAATTCACGCTTGAAAAGACCAATGAGAAGTTAGTTTTGCTGAATACAGGTGATCAATATGCGGGTTATTTCTTTGAGCTTTCTGATGGTAAATATAGAATTTTGAGGAAGGTAATTACAAAATTTTATGACGCGGTTCCTGCACCAAATTCATTAATTTCAGGCACTCCTGCAAGGTTTGAGATGGAGAGACCCATTTATTTTATTAAAACGGAAAACGGAATGGTAAGAGTTCCAAAAAACGTCAAAGAGTTACCTGCCTTGTTCCCAGAAAAGAAGGATGAATTGAATAATTTTCTTAAATCCAACAAAATCAAACTTAATTCGGAAGAAGATTTATTAAAACTCGGCGTTTTGTTAAACCAATAATTCCACGTAACACAGAAAAAGCACATTCACCAACAGAATGTGTTTTTTTTTAAGAATTTACTTAAAACAATTCCCTCGCTACTTTTTTGATATTATCGCTCTTCCCCATCGAATAAAAATGCAGCACCGGAACGCCGAAATCCAAAAGTTCCCTGCATTGCGCAATCGCCCATTCAATACCGATTTGTTTCACTGCGGTGTTGTCTTTCGCTTTTGTAATTTCAGAAATTAAGTCTTCCGGTAAATCAATTTTAAAGGTTTTCGGAAGCATTGAAAGATGTCCCTTCGTCGCAATAGGCTTAATTCCCGGAATAATTGGAACATTAATGCCAATTTCTCGTGCCTGTTTCACAAATTCAATGTATTTTTTATTGTCAAAAAACATTTGAGTCACCACATAATCTGCACCTGCATCTACTTTTTCCTTCAATTTTTGCAAATCGTATTTCATAGATGGTGCTTCAATATGTTTTTCAGGATAACCTGCAACACCAATACAAAAACGATTGTCATCCGCACAATTGATATCTCCGCTTAAATATTTTCCTCGTCCCAAATCGTTGATGTGTTTCACCAAATCAACAGCATATTTATGTCCGCCTTCCGTTGGAACAAAATGATTTTCGCCTTTCATAGCATCGCCACGAAGAGCAACTATATTATCAATTCCCAAATAAAGACAATCCACCAAAAGATATTCGGTTTCCTCCTTCGTAAAACCGCCACACAAAACGTGCGGAACCGTATCCACATCATATTTATGCTGAATTGAAGCACAAATTCCCAAAGTTCCTGGACGCATTCTTGTGATTTTGCGCTCCATCAAACCATTTCCCTTTTCGATATAGACGTATTCTTCGCGAGAGGTCGTCACGTCAATAAATGGTGGTTTGAATTCCATCAAAGGGTCAATATTTTTGTATAAATCTTCAATTCCTGTCCCTTTTGTCGGCGGAATTACTTCAATTGAAAACAAAGTTTTTCCGTTTGAGTTTTTTATGTGTTCTGTGATTTTCATTTTATTATCTTTAAACACGGTGACATTGAGTAGCGCACTGTGTTCACTGAGTTTTTTAAATTTCTCTGTGTATTCTATGTGTCTCTGTGGTTAATCCGCCAAATTCGGCGCCAACCATTTTCTTGCGAAATCCTCGTCAACTCCCTTTCTTTCAGCATAATCTTTCAATTGATCTTCCGATATTTTTCCAACACCGAAATATTTTGCTTTGGGATTTCCAAAGTAATATCCGGAAACTGCTGCTGTTGGGAACATTGCCAAACTTTCGGTAAGCTCTAGACCAATATTTTCCTTCACTTTTAACAAATCCCAAATCGATAATTTTTCCAAATGATCGGGACACGCAGGATAACCTGGAGCAGGGCGAATTCCTAAATATTTTTCAGCGATTAAGGCTTCATTGTCTAAAATTTCATCTTCGGCATAACCCCAAAATTCTGTACGAACTTTATGGTGTAGATATTCTGCAAATGCTTCTGCCAATCTATCAGAAAGGGCTTTTGCAAGAATTCCGTTGTAATCATCGTGATCTTCTTTGAATGTACTCACCATCTCATCGGTTCCAAAACCTGTCGTTACTGCGAAACAACCGATATAATCTTGTTTTCCGCTTTCTTTTGGTGCAATAAAATCCGACAATGCGAGATAATCCTTTCCAGCCGATCTTTTCAACTGTTGACGAAGGGTATGAAACGTTGAAATCACATTTCCATTTTCATCATAAACTTCGATATCATCTTGGTTTGTAGCATTTGCAGGAAAAATTCCGAAAATGGCTTTTCCAGTCAATAATTTTTCGTCTAAAATTTTATTGAGCATCTTTTTGGCGTCATTATAGACTTCTGTTGCCTGTTCTCCAACGATTTCGTCGGTCAAAATATCAGGAAATTTTCCGTGTAATTCCCAACTTCTGAAAAACGGCGACCAATCCATAAAAGGCAATAATTCTCTTAAATCCTGGTTTTCAATAATTTGAATTCCTAATTTTTTTGGCCTGAAAATGTCTTCTTTTTCCCAATTAATATTGAATTTTTGGGCTCTCGCTTCCTCAATCGGGACATATTCTTTTTCCACTTGTCTGCTCAAAAATTTCTCACGGAAATCGTCGTATTCTAATTTTAAATCAATTTGATACTGTTCAGAATTTCTGTCCAACAACTGCGAAACCACACCTACAGCACGAGAAGCGTCATTAATATGAACAACCGTATGGGAATATTTTGGCGAAATCTTCACAGCAGTATGCGCTTTGGAAGTTGTTGCACCGCCGATTAACAAAGGAAATTTTAAATTTTTTCTTTCCAATTCCGCCGCAACGTGAACCATTTCATCCAGACTCGGTGTAATTAATCCACTCAAACCAATCGCATCCACCTTTTCATCAATCGCGGTCTGAATAATTTTTTCTGCAGGAACCATCACTCCCAAATCCACGATTTCATAATTGTTGCAGCCTAAAACTACCGCCACAATATTTTTACCAATATCGTGAACATCACCTTTTACGGTCGCCATCAACACTTTCCCATTGGCTTTTTGGGTTTGGTCTTTTTCGGCTTCAATGAAGGGTTGCAAATAAGCCACCGCTTTTTTCATCACTCTAGCCGATTTTACCACCTGCGGAAGGAACATTTTTCCACTTCCGAAAAGATCACCAACAACGCCCATTCCTGTCATCAAATTGCCTTCAATCACATCTAAAGGTCTGGAAGTTTGTGTTCTGGCTTCTTCTACATCTTCAATAATGAAGCGGTCAATGCCTTTTACCAAAGCGTCCGTAATTCGGTCTTGCAAAGGTTGTCTTCTCCAAGCCAAATCTTCAACCACTTCTTTTTTGGTGGATTTTACTCTTTCGGAATATTCTAAAAGCCTTTCTGTGGCGTCATCTCTTCTATCCAACATTACATCTTCCACCAACTCCAATAAATCTTTTGGAATTTCGTCGTAAACTTCCAACATTGTTGGGTTTACAATACCCATATTCATCCCCGCTTTTATGGCATGATAAAGGAAAACGGAATGCATCGCCTCGCGAACGCTGTCATTCCCACGGAACGAAAACGAAACATTGGAAACACCGCCCGAAACCGAAACATTCGGAAGATTTTCGCGAACCCATTTTGTGGCTTCAATGAAATCTAATGCATTTCTGCGGTGCTCCTCCATTCCTGTCGCAACGGGAAAAATATTCAAATCAAAAATGATATCTTCTGATGGAAAGCCCACTTTATTCACCAAAATATCATAGGAACGCTTGCAAATTTCTATTCTGCGGTCGTAATTATCGGCTTGTCCTTCTTCATCAAAAGCCATTACAATTACGGCTGCACCATATCTTTTTATTTTCTTGGCGTGGTCGATAAATTCTTCTTCACCTTCCTTCAAACTGATGGAATTGACCACACATTTTCCCTGAACAACCTGCAATCCTGCCTCCAAAATTTCCCATTTTGAAGAGTCAATCATAATCGGAATTCGTGCAATATCAGGTTCTGAGGCGATTAAATTAAGGAACTTAACCATCGCTGATTTTCCGTCCAACAGTCCGTCATCAAAGTTTACATCTAAAATTTGTGCTCCTCCATCAACCTGATGTCGCGCAATCTCTAATGCTTCCGAAAATTTTTCTTCTTTAATGAGGCGAAGAAATTTTTTGGAACCCGCAACATTAGTTCGTTCCCCGACGTTGATGAAGTTGGATTCGGGAGTTATAATTAAAGGTTCAAGACCTGAAAGTTTTAAATATTTCATATTTTTAATGTAACAATTTGAAAATGTACCAATGTACCAATCTCATTGATTGGTAAATTGTTAGATTGATACATTGTTATGTTGATTAATTTTCCTCGGGTTATATCCCTTCACCAATTCCGCAATTGCTTTAATATGCGGCGGTGTTGTTCCGCAACAACCACCAACAATGTTGATTAAACCTTTTTCGGCATATTCACGAATTTGTTCTGCCATAAATTCTGGTGATTCGTCGTATTGACCAAAAGCATTTGGTAATCCAGCATTTGGATAAGCGGAAATATAGAAATCAGAATTATTGGCAACTTCTTCTAAATAAGGTGTCAGTTGTTTGGCTCCTAAAGCGCAATTAAACCCGACACTCAACAAATTCAAATGCGAAATGGAAATCAAAAATGCACCTGCTGTTTGTCCGCTCAAAGTTCTTCCGGAAGCATCGGTAATGGTACCCGAAACCATAATCGGAATCTGAATTTTTCTTTCTTCCTGAATTTCATCAATCGCGAACAGTGCGGCTTTTGCATTCAAAGTATCAAAAACAGTTTCAACCAATAAAATATCGGAACCGCCGTCTAAAAGTGCTTCTGCTTGTTGTTTGTAGGCAATTCTCAATTCATCAAAAGTAATCGCTCGGAAACCCGGGTCATTTACATCGGGAGAAAGAGAGGCAGTTTTGTTTGTCGGACCAATTGAACCTGCGACAAATCTTTGTACTTCAGGATTTTTGCCGGTGAATTCATCGCAGACTTTTCTGGCAATCTTTGCAGACTCAAAGTTCAGTTCGTACACCAAATCTTCCATATGATAATCCGCCATTGCAATGGTGGTTCCCGAAAATGTATTGGTTTCGATGATGTCTGCTCCTGCTTCCAAATATTTGGAATGAACTTCGGCAATCGCTTGTGGTTGAGTGAGAGAAAGCAGATCGTTGTTGCCTTTCAAAGGATGTTCCCAATCTTTAAATCGTTCGCCTCGATAATCTTCTTCCTGAAAATTGTAGCGTTGAAGCATTGTTCCCATCGCTCCGTCTAAAACGAGAATTCTTTCGTTGAGGGCTTTGTATAGTTTTTCGCTGTTTGTCATAGTTGAAATTTCGGGTTGCAAAATCACTAAATTTTCAGCCCATTTTCTAATTTTATAAAAGATTAATTATCAAGCGCTTGCTTTAAATCTGCAATAATATCTTCCACATTTTCTAAACCAACGGAACACCGCACCAATCCTGCGGTAATACCGACTTCATTTCTTTCTTCATCGGAAAGTTTGGAATGTGTTGTTGATGCAGGATGAGTCACAATCGTCCTCGTGTCTCCAAGATTGGCGGAAAGTGAACACATTTTTATTTTATTTAAAAAATTTCTGCCTCCTTCAATACCACCTTTTACTTCGAAAGCGACGATATTTCCGCCCAATTTCATTTGTTTTTTGGCGATTTCGTAACTTGGATGAGATTTCAAAAACGGATATTTTACCAATTCTACATTGGGATGATTTTCTAAAAACTCGGCTACTTTAAGAGCGTTTTCACAATGTTTTTCTACACGAATTGCCAAAGTTTCCAAACTTTTACTCAAAATCCACGCATTGAAAGGCGAAAGCGAAGGTCCGGTTAAACGGGAAAACGAATAAATTTCCTGAATTAAATCTTTTCTACCAACTGCAACTCCACCCAAAACTCGACCTTGACCATCAATTAATTTTGTCGCGGAATGCACCACAACATCGGCTCCATATTTTATTGGCTGCTGCAAATACGGTGTAGCAAAGCAATTATCGACGATGAAAATCAAGTTATGTTTCTTGGCCAAATTTCTGTAAAACTCTAGATCTAAAATTTCAATCGCAGGATTGGTTGGCGTTTCGAGATAGAGAATTTTGGTGTTGGGCTGAATTAAACTTTCAACATCAGCGGAATTTTCGGCTTTAAAATAAGTATAATCAATATTCCATTTTGGAAAATATTTGGTGAAAAGCGTGTGCGTGGAACCAAAAACCGACTGACAACTCACGATATGGTCGCCAGAATTGAGCAACGCTGAAAAGGTGGAATAAATCGCCGCCATTCCCGTAGCAAAGGCGTAACCGCTTTCTGCACCTTCCATTTTCACGATCTTGTCGATAAATTCCGTAACATTCGGATTGGAAAAACGGCTGTACAAATTTTTCTCTTTTTCTTCGGCAAAACTTGCGCGCATATCTTCCGCATCTTCAAACACAAAACTTGAAGTTAAGTATAAAGGTGTTGAATGTTCGTCAAACTGACTTCTTTCAGTTTGAGTTCTTATCGATAAAGTTTCTAAATTTTCGTTCATTTTTTTAAATTTTGGCTAAAGCCAATTGATTTTTGAATTTATTAAACGGACTAAAGTCCGTTCCTATTGATATTACTTATTCTCCGACAATCTCAAAATATCACCAAAAACTCCTCTCGCCGTCACTTTTGCGCCTGCTCCTGCTCCCATAATCACGATTGGATTTTCGCCATAGCTTTCCGTGTAAATTTCAAAAATGGAATCGGAACCTTTCAGTTGACCAAGTGCGGAACTTGCGGGAACGGAAATCAATTTCACATCGAGTTCACCTTTTTCTTGGTGTAAATCTCCGTGAAGGTCTCCCACAAAACGAAGAACGTGATTTTCAGGTTGCTCTTTTTTTAGCTTTTCAAAAACTTCATCCAATTCATTTAATCTTGAAATAAATTCAGTTTTTTCAACATCTTGTAAGCTTTCAGGAACTAAATTTTGAACATCAATATCCTCAAATTCATTGATTAAATCGAGTTCTCTTGCTAAAATCAACAATTTTCTTGCGACATCATTTCCCGATAAATCTTCGCGCGGATCAGGTTCGGTGAAACCTTTTTCCATCGCTTCTTTTAAAATGGTTGAGAACTTATCGCTTCGAACCGAAAAATTATTGAATATATAACTCAATGAACCTGAAAAAACACCTTTAATTCTCGTAATATTTTCACCAGATAAATGTAAAAGCTTGATAGTGTCGATTAACGGCAAACCTGCTCCAACATTGGTTTCATAAAGATATTTCTTGTTTTTCTTATTTAAAACATGTCGAAAATTACGGTATTCAGAAATGGGTAAAGTGTTGAAAATCTTGTTGGATGAAACCAAATCGAAACCGTTTTCTGCCAAAACAGAATAATTTTTCACAAAATCTTTACTGGCAGTATTATCAACAACAATCATATTTTCGAGTTGATTCTGTTGGGAGAAATTTATCAGTTCTTCAATATTTGAAGGTCTTTCTGCGGTGAGAACTTCGTCATTCCAATTTTTGGTAAAACCCGCTTTGTTCAACGCAATTTTTTTGGAATTGGCGACAGCGACAATTTTTAAATCTAATTTTTTGCGGTTTCTGATTTCTTCCGAACTTTCCAAAACCTGCTCTATCAAAGTTTTTCCAACATTTCCGTGTCCGATAATCGCCAAATGGACCGTTTTGGGTTTTGCAAATATTTCTGCTTCGATGATGTTTCTTGCTTTTTCATCCTGTGAAGAAGTCACCACGATATTTACTCGGTTTTCGCTTGCAACTTGATTCAGAATTAATGGAAAAACATTGTTTCTGGCGAGTTCAGATAAAATCTTATTGAAATCTTTCGCCACAAAGCCAAGAACAGAAACATTATTAATACTGTAAATCTGACTTACCTTCCCTGATTTTCTTTCCTTCTCAAACTCGTTAATCAGACAATTAACCGCATTTTCCGCATCAGTTTCATTCACCAAAACTGACAATCCATTTTCAATCGCCTGCTGAGAAATGACACCTACGCTGATTCTAGCAAATGTGAGCGCCTTGAAAATTCTGCCGTCAATTCCCACTTCGCCAAGAAAATCCTTGCCTTCGAATTTGATGATGGCTTTGTTTTTCAATAATTTTATTTCGTTTCTATTTTTCATTTTTACGTTATTATTTTACCTAAAATTTCATTTAATTGTTCATATTCCATTAAAAAAGCATCGTGCCCATGAATGGAATAGATTTCATGGTAGAAAGCATTTGATTTGTTTTTTATTAAATTTTCATGGCACTTTTTTATTTCAAAAGCGGGGAAAAACAAATCAGAATCAACTGCAACTAAATGGATGTTTGCATTAATATTTTTTAGTTCTTCTTGAGGTGCATCAATGTTTATCAACAAATGATTCATCAAATGATAAGCACTTAAACTAAATCTTTCGTTTAAAGATTTCCCATGAAAATTGAGCCAATCGTGTGATTTTAAAATTTCTCTTTCTTCATCAATTTCATTCTTGAAACGAAGATTTAACGATTCGGGTGTTCTGTAACAAAGCATCGCATGAATTCGGGCTTTTTGAACTGGTTCTTCCTTTTGAGTCAGCAAAAATTTTTGAACTAAACATTGGGAATGAAGCCAATCCGAAGTCTTGTAATCGCAAGCAATTGGAATGAAGTTTTCCGTCAAATCACTTTGAACTGCCAACATTTCCCAACCAATTGCGCCTCCTAAAGAACCGCCGATAATGGTATGAAGTTTTTCAATTTTTAATAACTTTAACCCTTCCAAGAAAATTTTCGCAATATCTTTAGACTTGAAATCCTCATAGTTTTCAAGCAAATTTCCATCAAAACCATTTCCCGGAATATTGAAACAGATGACTGTGAATTTGTTGGTATCAATGGTTTTGTTTTCGCCAAGCAAGGTTTTCCACCATCCATTTTCGCCTGAAACATTGGAGTTTCCTGTTAAAGCGTGATTCACCAAAACAATCGGCGCAGAAAATAAATCCTGTCCGAAAACTTGATACGACAAGTGAATGTCAAGCGTTTTGCCTGAAATCAGTTCAAAATTATAAAGGGTGATATGTTGTAGCGAAGTTTTCAATTTCCTTTAAAAATAAAAATTGAAAATGCTACCTAAAAGTGGTAAAAATAGTTCCTGTTATCTTCTTCGCCAAAGCGAATAGAATGTAGCACCTTCTTCGTTTCCGAAGGGTTGCCAAGGTTTCACAGAGTCTAGTCTCTCCACCTTTCTTGATAACATTTTCAATATGTAAATGAACAAATCTGACTGCAAATATAGAACAAATTTCGAATTTCCCAATATTTTGAAAAAAATAATATTTCATACTTTCGTATGAGAAAATCAAAAAATATGATGTCGGAAAAGGAAAGACTGCACGATGAAAATTGGAAAAAATGGGGTCCTTATGTGAGCAACAGACAATGGGGAACGGTGCGAGAAGACTACAGCCACAACGGAAATGCATGGGGTTACACCACTTATGACGAGGCAATGAGCAGAGCATATCGATGGAGTGAGGACGGAATTGCAGGAATTTGCGACAGTAAACAGCGACTTTGTTTTGCCTTTTCATTTTGGAATAAGAAGGACAAAATGATTAAGGAACGATTTTTCGGATTGAGCAATTATCAGGGAAATCATGGTGAAGATGTGAAGGAAATCTTTTATTATCTTGATAATACGCCGTCGCATTCTTATATGAAGATGGTTTACAAATATCCGATTGAAGCGTTTCCTTATGATGAAATTATTCAGAAAAATACTGAAAGAAGCAAATCAGAACCCGAATTTGAGATTGTAGATACGGGAATTTTTAACAACAATAATTACTTTGACATCTTCATCGAATACGCAAAAATCAACCACGATGATTTTCTAATTCGGGTAACTGCATTCAACAGAAGTAGTAAAAAAGCGTCTTTGGTGATTCTTCCAACGCTTTGGTTTAGAAATAATTGGAGATGGGGTTATGGAACGTACATTCCAAAACTAAAATCTTCGGTGAACGGAATTATTGATATTGAACATGATTCCATTCCCATGAAAAAATTGTACGCAAGAAATCAAAATACTACCGCCCTATTCTGCAATAATGAAACGAATCCTCAAGTGATTCCGAATATTGAAACAGATGCAGAATATTATAAAGACGGCATCAATAATTTCTTGGTTAAAGATGATGAAGACGCCATTAATCCTGAAAAATTCGGAACAAAAGCAAGTTTTTATATTGATGCGGAAATAGAGGCGGGTGAAAGTCAAATTTTTGATTTTAGGTTAAGTCCACACGAAATGCAAGATGCGTTTTTTGACTTCGACGAAATCTTCAGTTTAAGACAAAAAGAATCCGACGAATTCTATTCAGAAATTCAATGCGAAATCCAAGATGATGAAGAAAAAAACATTCAAAGACAGGCATTTGCAGGACTTTTATGGAATAAGCAATTCTACCACTATAATGTTTCAAAATGGTTGAAAGGCGACCCAAAATTTGTCGCTCCACGAAATTTCGACCATTACGTTCGAAATTCCGAGTGGGAACACATGCAGAACAAGGACATTATTTCTATGCCCGACAAATGGGAATATCCGTGGTTTGCAACTTGGGATTTAGCTTTTCATTGTGTTCCTTTTGCACTGATTGATTCGGAATTTGCAAAACATCAATTGAAATTGTTGACAAAAGAGTGGTATATCCATCCGAACGGACAACTTCCTGCGTATGAATGGGATTTCAGCGACGTGAATCCGCCTGTTCATGCATGGTCAACTTTCCGAGTTTTTAAAATTGATGAAAAAATTAACGGAAAACCTGATATTCCTTTTTTAGAAAGCGTTTTTCAAAAACTATTACTCAATTTTACTTGGTGGGTAAATAGAAAAGATAAAAACGGCAACAACGTTTTCGGTGGCGGATTTTTAGGATTGGATAACATAGGTGCTTTTGACCGAAATATGCAGTTCAAAAACGGCGACCATTTGGAACAAGCCGATGGAACCAGTTGGATGGCAATGTTTGCTTTAAACATGATGCGGATTTCGATGGAATTGGCGCTTTACAATCCTGTTTACGAAGATATGGCGATTAAATTTTTCGAGCATTATCTGTATATTGCAGAAGCCATGGAAAATATTGGGGAAACTAAAAACGGTTTATGGAACGAGGAAGACGGTTTTTTTTATGATTTGCTACAGTTAAACAATGGTGATTCTATTTCCTTAAAGTTAAGAAGTATCGTTGGTTTAATCCCCATGTTTGCTGTGGAAATTGTGGAACACGAGATGTTGGAAAAACTTCCGAATTTCACCGCTAGAATGGAATGGATTCTGAAAAATAAACCTGAACTCGCCAATCTTGTTTCGCATTGGGAAGTGGAAGGAAAAGGCGGAAAACATTTGATGAGCGTTCTAAGAAAAACTCGTCTTACAAGGATTTTAAAGAGAATGAGTGATCCGAATGAATTTCTTTCCGATTATGGAATTCGCTCTATGTCTAAAGTTTACGAAGACAAACCTTTCAAATTTTCTGTTGACGGGCAAGATTTTACCGTAAAATACACCCCTGCCGAAAGTGACAGCCGAATGTTTGGCGGAAACAGCAATTGGCGCGGACCGATTTGGTTCCCGATTAATTTCCTTATTGTTGAAAGTCTGCAACGTTTCCATTATTATTATGGTGAAAGTCTGCAAATAGATTATCCGACAGGAAGTGGCGAAATAAGAAATCTCGAATTTGTTGCAGATGATTTGAGTTACCGATTACGTTCGATTTTCATGAAGGACAAAGATGGAAACATGCCTTTTAATGGGGGAAATGAACTGTTGAACCATGATGAATTTTTTAAAAACTACATCATGTTTTACGAATATTTCAACGGCGATACAGGAATGGGAATCGGTGCATCGCATCAATGTGGATGGACCGCAACGGTCGCAAAACTGATCCAGCCGAGAATGTGATAAATTAAAAAAATGAAACAAAAAAAAGCAACCGAAACCGATTGCTTTTTAAAAGTATTTTAAAGGAAATTATTTCTTGTCATCCGCGGAATCAGGGAATCTTTGCTGCGTGAATTCTCGAGAAATTGCCGCCTTTTCAAATTTCAATTTTCCGGAAAGGGTTTCAATCACTACTCCATCGTCTTGGATTTGTGCGATTCTTCCGTGCATTCCCGAAGTGGTCACCACTCTTGCTCCAACTTTAAGTGATTCCTGGAAGTTTTTTTCCTGCTTCGCTTTCTTCATTTGTGGACGGATCATCAGGAAATAAAATCCCACGAACATTGCACCCATCATTAACATTGTCGGCAACATGGAATCTCCTGCAGGAGCTGCCTGTAAAAATATTGTAATCATTTTTAACTTATTTTATTTATTATCAGAGAATTTTTCTCCCTTTACGGAAGGGAAAAAAATTCGGTTTAAAATTACTAGTTTGGTTGAATATCGGCAGAAAAAGTCAACACAATCGGAGCTTTTTCCACGTTTGCATAAACTTCTGCCTGTTTGTTCACCAAGCCATCAAAATTGGTAGAGTCAAATTTCAAGGTGATTTTTCCTTTTTGTCCCGGAAGAATCGGATCTTTTGTATAATCAGGAACCGTACAACCACATCCCGGTTTTACCTGGGAAATAATTAAAGGATTTGTTCCCGTGTTGGTTACTTCGTAAATATGTTCAACGTGGTCTCCTTTTTTCAATTTTCCAAAATCGAAGTTTGCTTCCGATAAAGCCAGAGTTGTCAATGGTTTAGATTGTGCTTCTTTTACTAATTCATCTTGCGTTTGCACAACAGGAGCTTCAACCGCTTGTTGTTCCTCAACAATTAATTGGTCAGCTTTTTGGTCTTTTTTGCAGCTCGTTAAACTTAGTACTGCAATAAGTGGTAATACTTTAATTAAATTTTTCATTTTAATTTCTGTTTATTTCTTTCGTGTATTTGTCTAAAATTCCGTTGATGAAAATGTTGGAACGGTCGGTAGAAAAAACCTTTGAAATCTCGATGTATTCATTGATGATCACTCTTCCCGGAGTTAATGGGAAATAGTCAATTTCAGAAATTGCTGCGATGAGGATGATTTTATCCATCAAAGAAATTCGGTCCATGTCCCAATTTTCAAGTTTGTCTTCGAGTTTCTTTTCGCTTTCTTCCCAATGATTGAGGGTCTGTCTCAGAAGTTTTGCTGCAAATTCGCGGTCTTCATCATCTTTAATCATCCTAATTAAAGTGTGACTTGGTTCATCTTCCTTAAAATAGCCGATCGTCTTCTGAATCATGGAGTTCGAGATGTGAAAATCATCTGCCCAACTCATTTCCTTTTCTTCCAAATGTTCGTGGAAATCCTCGTTTTCGGCAATATATCTCAAGAAAAGTTTGCCGATAAATTTTTGGTCTTCTTCAAAAGAATACCCATCTTCCTTCATGAAATCCTGATAACGTTTTCCGGCGGTCATTCGCTGAAAAGTCTTTACCAATAAGTCATCGTGTTGGTCCCATTTCAATTCCTGATGTTTTGAGGTGAAGGAAAGTCTCTCCTCATTTTCCTCAATTTTATTGAGAATTTGGTTGTTGATGAATTTTTGGTTGGGATTGATTTCGCTTTCGGTTTTCAGGTATTTGTTTTTACCGATTTCGATTTGTCTTTCCGCCAAGTTTTTTAGCGCGACCAAAAAATTCAGCTGATAAATGTAGAGGTGATAGATTTTCTCGATTTCGGAAAACATATTTTTTTCTAAAACATCAAACTTGATGGGATTTTGGTGATAAGAATACAGCGATTCTACAACTTTTTCGCGGATTTGTCTTCTTCCTAACATTTCAAAGAACTTTTTATGGGTGCAAAGATAGGAAAAAGTTGGAAGATGGAAGATGGAGGCAGGAAGAAAGGGTTGCAATCTTTTGGGAGCTGTTTTTTAAAAGCAAAGACGCAAATAATCTGTCTCAAGAACTCAAAGCCGCTTCGCTTAGCTAAGTGAAACGCCTTTGCGCCCTTAAATTGCATTCTACAGTTTTAATAATTTTTGCGTCTTTCCGTTTAAGTTTTTATATTTAGATAAGAATTAAATCAAATTTCATTTTCTTACTTTTGCAGTTCAAAACGCTGAACGCATATTGCGGAAAGCAGAAACCCATTTATGAACGCACTAAAAACCCTAAATCCTTATTTTTGGAAGCACCGAATCCTTTTGTTTTGGGGATTTCTGTTCATTATCGCAAGTAATTTCTTTAATATTTATAAAGTTCAATTCGTAGGAAAATCGGTTGACGCAATTTCTCACACCGAGACGCTTGGTTTTAATAAGCAGGTTTTGATTTACGTTGCCATTATCGTTGGCTCTTCTTTGCTTACAGGTTTTTTTACCTTTATGATGCGTCAAACAATTATTGTTGCATCGCGAAGAATTGAATACGAACTTAAAAATAAAATCTACGAACATTATCAGGAATTGTCTTTAACAGATTTCAAAAAAACCACGATTGGGGATTTGATGAACCGTTTAAGCGAAGATGTTGTCGCGGTAAGAATGTATCTCGGTCCCGGTGTAATGTACGTGGTAAATTTGCTGATTTTGCTGATTATCACAAGTATTTACATGCTCAACACGAGTGTTCCGATGACTTTATGGTCGCTTCTTCCGTTGCCGATTTTATCGTTTGTGATTTATAAAGTAAGTTCCATCATCAACAGAAAATCGAAAATTATGCAGAAAAGTCAATCTGCGGTTTCGACTTTTGTTCAGGACAGTTTTTCGGGAATTCGGGTGATTAAGTTCTTTGCGAAAGAAAAATACATCGAGAAAAATTACGGAATTAAAGTTAAAGACTATCAAGACAAAGCCCTGGATTTGGCAAAAACAGAAGCGTATTTTTTTACCATCATTTTATTTGTCATCGGTTTGTTGAATGTAGTCATTCTTTTTATCGGTGGACAAAAATATTTGGCGAATGAACTTTCCGTGGGTAAAATCGCAGACTTTTTCCTTTACATCAATATTTTGATTTGGCCGTTTTCAATGGTGGGTTGGGTAACTTCAGTGAATCAACGTGCAGAAGCTTCCATGGCGAGAATTAATGAATTTTTGGATATGAAATCCGAAATCATTAATACCAATCATGAAGTTTATCCGATTAAAGGCGACATCGAATTCCGAAACGTTTCCTACACTTATCCGAATACGGGAATTAAAGCCCTGGAAAATTTAAGTTTTAAAATCGAAGCCGGAAAATCTTTAGCAATAATGGGGAAAACGGGAAGCGGAAAATCCACCATCGCACTTCTTCTTGCACGTTTGATTGATCCAACTGAAGGTGAAATTCTTGTTGATGGCAAAAATTTGAAAGACCATAATCTTGAAAATTATCGAAAATTTATTGGTTATATTCCGCAGGAAAGTTTTCTTTTTTCTGACACGATTGAAAATAATATCGGTTTCGCCATTGACAAACCCAACTTGAAATTGGTTGAAGAATACGCAAAAAAAGCGGATGTCGACAAAAACATTATCGAGTTCAAAGACCAGTACAAAACAATGGTCGGTGAACGCGGCGTGATGCTTTCAGGCGGGCAAAAACAGCGAATCGCGATTGCGAGAGCTTTAATTAAAGAACCTAAAATCCTCATTTTTGACGATTCGCTTTCGGCTTTAGATACGGAAACGGAAGAAAACATCCTTCAAAACATTGAAAACGAACTTCAAAGCACGACTTCCATCATCATCACTCACAGAGAATCAACTGCGAACAAAGCAGATAAAATATTGAATCTCACGGAAGTAGAAAACACAGCGTCGGCTTAAAATGCAGAATCTTTATCGATAATTCAATTTTCTTAACAAAAAGTTAAAAATAAATTTTGCAATTAAAAGAAATCTTTTATATTTGTTACAATAAGATTTCAAAAAATATCTACAAATGAGTGACTACAAGGAACGCCACGAAAACGAAATTTTCACCAAGGTGTTGAAAGCAGGCAGAAGAACATATTTCTTTGATGTGCGCGAAACGAAAGCGGGAGATTATTATCTTACAATTACCGAAAGCAAAAAGAACTTTGGGGAGAATGGTGAAGCGACTTTCGAGAAACATAAAATCTATCTTTACAAGGAAGATTTCAAGAGTTTTGAGGACATGTTTAAAGAATCAACCGATTTTATAATCTCACAAAAAGGTGAGGATGTGATTTCCGAGAAACACGACAAAGACTTCAAGTCACGCTCGTTTACGATTGAATCGGACGAGGAAATTGAATAATTTTAGAATACTTCAATGATTAAGTAAAACAAATCTCCCGAAATTTCGGGAGATTTATTTTGGTATAAGTTTTTTACTGTCGAGATAAAGCGTGTCGGGAGAGAAATCAATTTCGTCATTCCACGATACCGTTCCCAAAATTAAATGTGCATTTTTGAAAAGTTCGGTATCTTTAAGTTCTTTGAAAACGCCCCATCGGGAATTGAAATTACCGCTTCGTCTTCCGCATATTGAACATGAATATGTGGGATGTTGTGATGCTTTGTGTCATAACAATACATTAAAGCAGCAATGCCATAACATAGCGAATTACAGGCATTTCCTCTTGTTTATAAATATAATGAAATTGAAATTCAAATTGTGAAAAGAAAGAAAATATTGATTCACTGACAATAAAAAACGCACTGAAAATCAGTGCGTTTTGTTTTGGGTGAATGATGGGTCTCGAACCCACGACCTTCGGAACCACAATCCGACGCTCTAACCAACTGAGCTACAATCACCGTTTGAGTTTGCAAATATAAGACTTTTGCAAATATTACAAAATTATTCCGTCGAAATTTTTGAAGGCCAAAAGTTTTTCTGTTGTAAAGCCTTCTGCGAATTCAACTCCTGAAAGCCTGCCCAAATCCTGCGCTCTGTAAGTCAAACTTTCCAAGAAATCTTTTGTCGCAATCGGAGTCATTGGTTCTGTGGAATTTGGGTCATAAAATTGCGTTTTAAAAGCAAGACAAGCTTCAATCTTTTTCTCCATAAAATTGGTAATATCAATCACAAAATCCGGCGCGATATTTTTCCACTGGATGTAGTGAAAAATCTGTTTCGGTCGCCACGGTTTTTGGTTTTCACCTTCAGAAACGGTTTCGATCTTTACCAAACCCGAAAGAAAACAAGCATCTGAAACCAATTTCGCAGCTTTTGCGTGATCCGGATGTCGGTCGTCGATTGCATTTGCCAAAACAATTTCTGGTTGGTATTTACGAATGATTTTTACAATCTGCATTTGGTGTTCTTCACTATTTGTAAGAAAGCCATCTTTCATCTTCAAATTTTCACGAGAAGAAATCCCCAAAATTTTGGCTGAGTTTGCTGCTTCTTCTGCTCTTGTGAAATTCGTTCCACGTGTTCCGAGTTCGCCTTGGGTTAAATCCACGATTGCAACGGTTTTTCCTTCGGAAATTAATTTGGCGACTGTTCCGCCACAACCGAGTTCAACGTCGTCTGGATGTGCACCGATTGCAAGAATATCAACTTTCATACGATTTGGGTTTGATGTGGTTTGAAATGGTTTGAAGTGGTTTGATATAGTTCGTTACTCTTTAAACTCGTATATCATCGTCAAAAACTGTCCGTACGATTGCTCTAACTTCGTGATATCGCCTGATTTCAAATTGATTCCAGCGTTACCATAAGGATTGTTGTTCACAGAAAATGCAGACAATTGAAAATATTGAACGGGCTGATTTTCCTGTGCTGAAATTTTAATAGAAGAACCCAAAAGTTTTCTTGTAGAAATGGTAGTTACGCCGTTTTCTAGTTTTAATTTTCTAAAAGTTCTCGGTTCAAAAACTGTATTTTTATTGTCGATTGAAATTGTCTGTTTTTTATAAGGTGACGAAATCAGGTAAATCACGTTATCTTCTTTTCGAAAATCGGTTTGTGGAAGATAATATAAATTCAGTTTGTAATGAATTGGGTCGAAAGTTTGAGTAGTTCCATCGATGCTTTCAAAAGGTTTCCATGAGAAGGCATTTGCGCCGATTTCTTTGGCTTTTTTGTAAACCATTCCGAACACATTCACGTCGTCATCGGAAAATCCTTGAACTTCAAGTTCGCCGAGGTATTCTGCGGAAACGGTTTCTGAATTTATTTTATAGAAAAACTTGTCCGAGTTGGAATGGGTTTTTTCGACTTTATTTAAAATGACGTTCTGCGCAAAAACGAGTTGCGAAAGAATCACTAAGAATAAAAGGATGCTTTTTTTCATTTTTTAATCAACACTAAATTTTGGCTAAAGCCGATGGAAGTTATATTTAATAAAATGGACTAAAGCCCATTCCTATTGATACGTTTATTTATCCTGCTTTAAAATTTCTATACATTCTTCCAAGGAATTTTCCCAATGTTTTGGTTCGATTCCATACTCTTTTTCGATTTTGTCTAAAGACATGGTGCTTCTTTTCGGTCTTTTGGCAGGTGTTGGAAACTGTTCCGTGGTGATTGCGTTCAACTTAATTTTTGAATTTGAAAGTTCGGCAATTTTTGAGGCAAATCCAAACCACGAAGTTTCCGGATAATTGGAAAAGTGGAAAATTCCGTAAGTTTTTGGTTCTGTTTCAATTATTTTCATCACCGCTTCTGCTAAATCATTCGCATTGGTTGGTTGCCCAAACTGGTCGGAGACAATTCCCAATTCATCTTTGATGGAGAACAAATTCAACATCGTTTTCACAAAATTTTTGTTGAATTCTGAATATAACCACGAAGTTCTGATAACCACTGTTTTAGGATTTAGGTCTAAAGCAAGTTCCTCACCTTTTCTCTTGGATGCGCCGTAAACTCCTTGCGGATTGGTAAAATCGTCTTCGGAATAGGAAATATTGGTTTCGCCATCAAAAACATAATCGGTTGAAATGTGAATTAGGGTGCAGTTATTTTCTGTACAAGCTTCGGCTAAATTGGCGACTCCGTCTGCATTTACTGCAAATGCTTTTTCACTTTCTGTTTCAGCCAAATCTACTGCGGTGTACGCAGATGCATTGATACAGAAATCAGGTTTATAATCGTAAAAATAATCAGAAACCTGTTCAGAATCGGTGATGTCTAAAGTATGGGAATCAGTGAAGTTGAATTCGTATCGGTCTTCAAAATTGGGTGCAATTTTTTGGAAGCAGTTTCCCAGTTGTCCTTTTCCGCCGATGATGAGGATTTTTTTCATTTTATATTTTGTTTCTCGCAGATTTTGCAGATGACGCAGATTTCTAAAAGATATCTAATTTTTGTTCTTATTTTGCTGTTTTATTATGTTTTCTAAAAGTTGCCACTCTGCTTTGAAAATCGGTTTCCTCCAATTTAACCAGGAATTTCCGGAAAAGTGCTTTTGTTTCTTCAGGATGAGTTGCAGCCTTTCGTGTTTTCATGTCAAAGTAAATCACGGTGAGCCATAAAATACTGTGAATAGTTTTGCCGTCTTCGCTCTTCATCAGGATTTCCACTTTTGAAAGTCGGTCACCAATTTCAATGGTTTTGCTTGAAATTTGGACTTTAGAATTGTAGCGGACTTCTTTCAAATAAGCAATTTCGTTTTGAACGGTCACCCAGGTACAGCCTGTTTTTTTTGTGTATTCTTCGTAAGTAAAACCGTAGCCGCTTTCCACATGATCTTCTCTCGCATTCAGCATGTATTCGAGGTATTTCACATTATTCAAATGTCCGATCGGATCGCAGTCGCTGAAACGTACTTTTACGGTGGTTGAAAGTTCTTTCTCCATTTTGCAAAATTAAAAAAACCATCCTGAAATTCGGGATGGTTTAGGATTTTAAAATAAGTTCTTACAGACCTAACTCTTTTTTAACAAGCGGAGTCGCATCTGGACCTCCTTTGTAAATCAATGCAGTCGCGTCAATAATAAAATCGAAACCGTTTGCTTTAGCAACTTTATTCACTGCGTTGTTCAATTTTTCGATGATTGGTTTAACCGCTGTATCTCTTCTCGAAGCCAAATCTTGTTGAGCAGTTTGCTGAAGCTGTTGCAAATTTTGTTGTTTTTTCTGCAATTCGCTTTCTTTGGCTGTTCTTTGTGCTTCTGTCATTTTAGCACCTTCTGCCTGGTAAGCTTGAACTTCTTTCTGGAAAGCTTCTGCCTGTTTGTTTAGTTCGTCACCTTTTGTTTTGCTGAACGTATCTAAATCTGTAGTCATTTTTTTTGTTTCTGGCATTGCAGCTAAAACTGCTTCGTAATCCATAGATGCCACTTTCTGAGCTTTTGCAACTCCAACGGTCATCAACATCATCACTGCTGCAAATAATACACTTAATTTTTTCATAATTGAGGTTAAATAAAATTTATTGGTTGTTTTTTAATTTTTCTTTTTTTGCTGCATTTCTTCCGCTCTTTTATCGGTTCCCTGCATCAATCTAACTTTTTCTTCATCGTCGTTTCGTACCGGACTTCCGACATTGCTTTTTTGCCCTGATTCTAATCTTTTTGCGCCGGAATTTTTCAACAGCAAATCTAACACTTTATCTGTGTAATCATACCTTTTTTCAAGAAAAATTACACTAATGTTGTTGCTTTTATCAAGAACTATGCCCAAAGCATTTTTTTCTGATACCGTTTTAATGGCATTCCAGATCTGATCCTGGAAAGGTTTGGTGAGGTTGGACCTTGCATTATTGATTTCGCCCATCATACCGAAGCGGTTATTAATCATGGATTTAATTTTTTTATCCAAATCATCCACTTCTTTCTCACGCTGCTTCAGCTGGTCACCAACCAAAAGGACACGCTCGTTTTCAAGAGCCGCTTTCTTTTTATCAAACTCAGTTTGGAGGGTTTGAATTTCTGTTTGCCAACTGGTAATCTGCGAATTGAGCCTTGCTTCGGCTTCCTTGTATTGTGGAAGTTTGCTTAAAATATAGTCGGTATCGACTACCCCTATTTTTTGGGCATTCAATAATCCCGCAAAAATGAGGAGTATTACTGAAAATAATCTAATGTTTTTCATTTCAATTCATTTTATAACGACTGGTTCATGAGGAAGTGTGTTTTCCAACCTGATGGTTCAGTTCCCATTAACGTTTTATCGAATCCATAAGCAAAATCGAATCCAATTAAACCAAAGGCACCCATGTAAACTCTTACGCCAAATCCTGCTGAACGTTTCAATTGGAATGGATTATACTTGCCGAAAGAATTCCAAGCATTACCACCTTCCAGGAAGGTGAGCGCAAATATTTTTGCGGTTTGGTTTAATGAAATCGGGTATCGTAACTCAGCAGCAAAACGGTTGTAGATGGTTGCACCTCCATAAGGAGTAACATCATTCAAATCTCCACCGGTTGAGGAAGCGTTTTCATAACCTCTTAGAGGTACCAATTCGCGACCATCATATCTTCCACCCATTAATCCGGTTCCGCCCACGTAAAATCTCTCAAAAGGTGGCGCTCCCAATTCTTTGTTATATCCGTTGAGGAAACCCATTTCTGCAGAAGTTCTTAAAACCATTTTTCCCACTACGGTGTTGTAAATATCGCCTTTTAATTTTACTTTATAAAATTCAAGCCATTTATACTTTTCAACCGCAGTCATCGTGCTGTAATTTTTGTCGCTGAAAAGTGAATAAGGTGGTGTAAATTTTACAGATGCCTCAATATTGGACCCCTGTGTCGGGAATATAGGATCAAGACCTGCTGAATTCCTGCTTAAGCCAATATTAAAGCTGAAGTTTTTCGCTGAACCATTGTATTCTGTTGTATTTCCAAATTGGAACGGATAGTTTTGGAAATCATAACTTTGATATTGAATACCGGTGTAAAGCGAAAAATAATCATCCGGCCATCTCAATAATCTGTTTAATCCTACACTTGCTGAGAAAATGTTTAATTTCTGTTTTGTTCCGTATTGGTCATCATAACGTACCAACGATTGATTTACCCCAACTGAAAGCGCAGTGGGTCTTGTTCCGAATAACCATGGCTCAGTAAATGAGATTCCATAATTTTGAAAATACTGTCCAGCTTGCGCCTGAATGGAAAGTGTTTGCCCGTCTCCTTGTGGTACCGGCTTGAAATCTTTAAACTTCAAGAAGTTTTTTAAGGAGAAATTATTAAAGGTTAAACCAAGTGTCCCGATAAATGAACCACCACCGTAACCAGCCTGCAACTGAACTTGTGATGAGCCTTTCTCAACGAGCGTCCAGTGAATATCTACTGTGTTGTCTTGTGGATTAGGGGTTACCTGTTGCCCAACTTGTTGTGGATCAAAAAACTGCATACCTGCCAAATCGAAATAGGTTCTCTTGATGTCGCTTTTTGCAAATAAACTTCCCGGTTTTGTACGGAGTGAACGGAGAATTACGTGGTCATGCGTTGTGGTATTTCCACTCCAAGTTACGCGGTTCCAGGTTGCCTTTTCACCTTCGCTGATTCTGATTTCAAGATTAATGGAGTCACCCACAACCGATTTTTCAATCGGCGTAACATTCGAGAAAAGGTATCCGTTGTTCATGTAGATGGACTTGATATCGGAATCGTCTTCCTTGCCTCCATCTTCACCCACTTTTTTATTGAATCCTACCGCATCATAAATATCTCCTGTTTTGTAGCCTAAAATTTTTTGCAAATAATCCGTCGAAAAAGCAGTGTTTCCAAGGAAATTGATATCTCCGATGTAGTATTTTTTTCCTTCAGAAAGCTTTACATTAATTTCATAGTCATTTTTAGGATTTCTCCAAACTGAATCTGAAACAATTTTGGCATCACGGAAACCCAAAGAGCGGTAGTAGCTAATTAAGTTATTTTTATCCTCATCATATTTTTCCTGGATGAATTTGGAAGGCTTCATAATTGCGCCAACTCCGATCAGTCTTCGTTGTTTGGTATCCTTGAAACCTTTTTTCCTCAATTTTCTATCGGACACATTATCATTTCCTTCAAATTCGATATGGCTGATTTTTATCCTTTTGCCCCTGTCTACGTTAATTGTCCAATCTACAAGGTTTGGATCCTGCGCGTTTACTTTATCCTGAATAGTAATTTTGGCATCCGCAAAGCCTTTTTTTACGTATTCTTTTGGAATGTTGGTCTTTAGAGTGGAGACAAGATTTTGGGTAATTTTGGTTCCGGGTTTAAGCTTATTGTCTTTTGCGAGTTTCTCGCTTTTTGATTTGCCAATGCCTTTCCCGGTGAACTTAACTTCGCCTAAATCTTTTAAATCCTGCAGATTAAATCTCAGCACAATTTGATCTCCTTCGATGCTTTGAACATAAACCTCAACTTCTGAAAAAGATTGTGTTTCCCAAAGTTTCTTAATCGCGTTACTGATTTTTTGTCCCGGAATTTCTACACTTTCATTCTTGGAAAGCCCAGTAAATCTTAAGATTTGTGCAGGGGTATATTTTTTTACGCCATCTACCACAATATCTTTCAGGATATAGGTTCCTGTTTCGTTTTGTGCATAAACAGGGTTATTGTCCTGATTTTTTTGCTCCGGGGTGATTTGACCATAGAAATGTGCCGAAGCCACAAACATGATGATGGGTAAGAATTTAAACTTCATTTTTTATCTTGCTAACTTTTCTTTTATATTTTTTAGTCCAGCTGTTCGCTGGTTTTACCGAATCTCCTTTCTTTGTTCTGATAATCGTAAATGCAACGGAAAAAATCTTCTTTACCGAAATCTGGCCACAAGATGTCTAGGAACTGTAGCTCTGCATAAGCGATCTGCCACAACAAGAAATTGCTGATTCTTACTTCTCCACTTGTTCGCACCAATAAATCTACTGGAGGAATATCTTTGGTATAAAGATGATTTTCGAAAACTTTTTCATCAATATCCTCGATTTCCAGTTCGCCGTTTTTTACTTCTGAACTTATTTTCTTTACCGCATTAAGAATTTCGTTTTGCGAACCATAACTTAAAGCAAGTATTAAATTTCCTCTTTTGTTGTTTTTGGTAATATCCACCAGATGCAGCATTTGATCACGCACCAATTCAGGAAGCTTATCCAGATCGCCTATTACGTGCATGCGCAAACCTTTGGTAAAAATTTCTTCCGCCTCCAATAACATTGTTTCGGAAATAAGCGTCATCAAAGTAGTTACCTCATCCTGTGGACGGTTCCAGTTTTCCGAAGAAAAAGTGTAGAGCGTTAAATAGGGGATGTGGATTTCGTTGCAGGCATTAACCGCATTTCGTACTGCTTGAATGGCGTGTTTGTGCCCGAAAGTTCTTGTTTCGCCTCGGGATTTTGCCCACCTTCCGTTACCATCCATAATAATGGCGACATGTTTCGGCAAATTTTCCCGGCTTATTTTTTCTTTATACGACTGCATTTTACTGTTCACAATAACAAGGTGGTCTTCCGAATGAGTAACTTAATCCCAAAGAAACGGTATTGACCCAATCTTTTGAATTGATGTTGCCGATTTGGCGGTTTTTTAGGATTTCGGCTGCTCTGGCTTCTGCAATTTCTTTGTATGGACTCTCTTGGAGCAAAGATTTTGTGGTTCCTGATACAACGATATCTTTATTAAAGGTTTCCTTCACGTTCTTCGTATCAATAACACTGTAATCTATAGAATCTGAGAAAGTAGGCCTGAACATGAATTCGCCAAATAGCGCCCAGTTATAATTAAATTTATATTTCAACCCTATCCCAAACGGAATAGCCATCGTAAGTTTTTTTCCCGATGAAGTATATGAGGCCGTTGTTGTAAAGTCTGAAGAATTGTTTGGAGCGATCGCGTTTCCTCCTGCGTCTCTGCGAAAATCGTTTTCAATAGTCATTTGCGGCGTATTCACCAGTAAGCCGCCGAAACCTCCGAATACATAAGGACTGAGCAAACTCTTCTGTTCATCATTCACCGGAAAGAAATTGTATTCAAAAATCAAATCGGCCTCAATTACAGAATTGGTTCCCCATAGTTTTCGGTCCCTTCTGTATTTTTCTTTGGCCAAAGCATCAATAAACTGAATGTTGCTGTAACCAATATTTAACCTAACGGTTTGATAAGGATTAAAATTCATTCGGTACAATACCGCCCCATAAATAGGAATCCCATAATCGGCCAAATTACTGAGAACTGGCTTCTGAAAAATATAATTGGTTCTTCCAATATCTCCCACCAAGTTACTAGTTCCCAACTGAACACCAATCTCATGCCGTTGCCCTTTGAGAGACGCGGATATTAAAATCACGATGAAGCAGCTGTAAACCAGTTTTTTTAGCATTAGAGAATGCACATCAATTTTCATAAACAATTTTGCAAATATAAAACTTTTTTAGCTTAAGGAAATTCTTAATTTTTAGTTAAATAACCTCAAAAAGACATAATTTTTTGAATTAAAAACGCCAAAAAATTCCTTTTATGATATTACTAAATCAAAAACCCTCCGTTGAGAGGGTTTTGTTTTATTTCCTTCCAAAGATTTTACGGATTTTGTTTCGGATCTTGATTAGGGTCGGCTCCTGATAATTTTTGTCCTCATCAAAATAGCCGTAACCATAACCGTAGCCGTAACCATAACCGTAACCGTAGCCGTAACCCTGCTTCACCTGATAATCATTGTAAACCAGTCCAAGATTTTTTATTTCCTGATTGTGGTATTTCTCTGTAATCATTTTAAGCATGTACTTCTCAGTATATTCATGTCGCACAACATAAATACTTGCATCCGCATACTTCATCAGTTCAAAGGGATCTGCAACCAATCCAACCGGTGGTGAATCAATGATGATGAAATCGTAATAGTTTTTTAAATCTTCGATAAACTTGATGTTACGGTCGCTCATCAAAAGTTCAGATGGGTTTGGGGGAATTGGCCCAGAAGTAGCAACATGTAAATTTGGGATTTTGGTCTGGTTGATGATTTTTTCCATCTCTACCTCGCCTGTAAGGTAATTGGAGATGCCGAACTTGTTATCAATCTTGAAATCTCCAAAAATTTTAGGTTTCCTTAAATCCATTCCCAACAGGATCGTTTTTTTTCCACTTAATCCTAAAACTGAAGCGATATTGATAGAGACATAAGTTTTACCTTCACCGCCCACTGAAGAGGTAAGCAAAATCACTTTAGATTTTTGATCTTCTTTATGAAGGAATCTTAAATTGGCTCTAATTCCTCTAAACGCCTCCGAAATTGAAGATCTTGGCTGTTCCAGAACAGTTAGATTGTTGTCGTGGGAATTCTTACCGATCACTCCCAAAAGTGGGATTCGCGTGGCTTGAAGCAATTCTTTGATGTTACGTATTCTGTTGTCCATGGCTTCAGTAACCCCTAAAAATAGTAATGGCAACAACAATAGTCCTCCAATGATAGAATATTTTGTTGCTTCAACATCGGGAGCAATTGGGCCTTGTCCTAAATTTTTGGCGGGATCGATTACGGTGATGTCTGATTTATTGGTCGCTACACGTATCTGAGTTTCGTTCTGTTTGGTTAGCAAGCTGTTATACGTAGCTTCAATCATGCTATAGCCTCTTTCTGCATCCAAATATCGCCGTTCTTTTTCCGGAAAAGTCACTAAATCTACATTGGCTCCTGCGATATCTCTTTCGATCTGCGCCAATTGGTTAAGGTAGGTGCTGTAATAATTTCGCATGGAGCCGTTTGAGTTTCCTCGGGCTTCATTTATCAGCCGGTTGATTTCCCGCATCGGTTCGGAATTGGGCGTGTAAATGAGAGCCATTTCTCGTCTTTTCGCATACAGCGCCTTAAGTTCTGAAATTGTGGCGGTAAACATTCCATCTTCGATTCCTGCCGCATTGGTACTGATGAGCCGGTCCAAATTTTGTGAAGCAAGGGTATTTCGGATATTGTTGAGTGAGTTGATTCTTGTTATAAGTTCAGCTTTTCTTGCTTCAAGATCTTTGATTCTTGTAATGGCTTTTTCATCACGATCTTTGATGTCGTACAATCCTTCGGAAACTTTCATTTGATTTAGGATCGTAGCACTGGAATCTAATTTTTTTCTAATTTTCGCCAAGTTCTCCAGCAAATACTTTTCGGTATTTTTATCAACGGTGTTGCGGTCAACAAGCCTTTTTTTCTGAAGTTCATCTACGGAGGTGTTTAGGAAATTTACCGTTCCATTGAGGTTGTACCCTTTTTTATTGATGATCATGATGGAATTAATCTCCTTGTCGAACTCCACATTAATTGTACTTACCAACGAGTTTACCATGTCGTTCACCGTTACAAGCTTCACAATAATATTGTCAAATTTTATGGAACTTGGCTGTTCATTTTTAATAATTCTGAACTTTAAATTAGGAGAAACGTACCATTGGTTAATGGAAACAATTCTGTTAACCGGACGGTTGAAATGTGGGATTGTGGAAAATCCTTCCTTTTCGTATGAGTAGACCGACGATGATTCTCCTTTTTCAGGCAAGCTTACCTCATAACGATCTCCACCTTTTGGAATCAAAGTTATGGGATAATTTACCTGTTGCGGATAGGATTTATCGATTTCTACAAAAACCGGAGAATCATACTTATCCAAATAAGTTTCCTTGATGAGCCCTTTTGTGGAATAGTTCACATAAAGATCAAGAGCTTTTACCAAATATTCGTTATGGGAGCGTGAAAGCAACATTTTTTTCAGATATACCCCATCCTGATTACCGTTTTGTCCCCAAATGAAATTGATTGACTGATTTGGCGTGAAATAACTTGCCGTATTATTGGAGATACTTAATGATAGATTGGACGCATAAATTCTTTGTGCATAATACTTACTGTAGACATAGGAGATTCTGTATCCCAATGCAGCCATCAAAACAAACCAATACCAGTTTCTGATCACTCTTCGGATGAAATGCTCAAAATCAAAAAAAGCAAAGGAGCCAATTTTTTCCGGTTGAACCGCCGTGGTTTTTCCTGAAGTTTCTTTTCCCGGAATCATCTTAAAATCTTGTTAAAATTAAGTAAATAGACATTGCCGTAGTGAGCAACGAAACTCCCGTAGTAAGCGTACTGATTGGATCTTTTCCGAAACCATTCAAGTTTTTAGCTCTTGTATTCAGATATATTTCATCACCATTCTGCACCCAATAATAGGGGGAATTCATTACATCTTCTCGGGTTAAATCAACTTTTGCTATCTTGATACCTTCCGGTAATTTGCGGTGAATAACTACATTCTTCCTGTCGATGGTTCTGTTGAGTCCGCCATTAATCGCAATAACCTCACTTAGATTCAGTGTGTTTTTATGAGCCACTTTTTCGCCACTAATTCCCACAGTTTCAACATCACCGATGATGTAGTAAGTAATACCATCAGTATTAAGGCGCACTTCTGATTTTCCTTCAACAAAATTTTCGTTGACTCTCTGTTGGATGTCTTGCGTAATATCTTCTATCGTTCTACCTTCAGCTTTGATATACCCAATCCCAAAAATGTTTATTTCCCCCTTCGAATCAACTTTTAAACCATTAAAGTAGATGTTTACATTACCACCTTGTCCTAATCCACCAGTAGTGCTTATTGCTCCTCCCAAACCCACTCCTACACCTGTAGAACCTGTTCCAGCCTGTGAATTTAAGGCTGAATAGAACTGTGCTGCATCTCCTTTTGGCGTAGTAACAATGTTTAAAGTAAGCATGTCGTTTTTTGTAACTCTATAAATGGGAATATTATAGGGAATTAAACCTTCATCATTAATAACCAAACTTTCATTAGGCTGCATGTAGCGTACATCTTTTGTGGTGATGCACGAAGTAAACAGTATAGATATTAGAAGAAATAAAATGGGTTTAAGTTTTTTCATCAGTATGTATGTAGGTTTGCAAAAATAATAAATAATAAATTAGCTTTCTCTGAGCTTTAGTAGGAATTTTGGGATGTAGGCTCCTATAAAACCTAGTACGATAATGATCAGAAGTAGAAGATTCACATTGATATGCCTGAAAAAATAAGCTACTGCAACAATAAAAAGGTAGTACATAATTATATAAACTGTGGATCTACGGTGCGACAAACCCAAGTCTAATAATGAATGGTGTATATGGTTTTTATCCGCGGTAAAAGGCGAGCTACCGTTGAAAAGACGTACAAGTATTACGTTCAGCGTGTCCACAATTGGTAATATGAGTATGGCCATTGCAATAGAGGGCGCCGCTTGCAGATAGTAACGGGGAACGCCCGGTAATTTTTTGTCGATAAAGATGTCGATGAAGCAAATTGCGGTAAAAGCCAATAAAAATCCCAAAATCATCGAGCCGGTATCTCCCATGAAAATTTTGCTGCTTCTGGAATTAGAAAGGTTATAATACAGAAATCCCGTAACCGAGCCAATAATAACCGCCGAAAGCACAACCAACGGATAATTATATTCGCCGAGCCTAAAATAACTTATTCCGAACAGCGCACTGCAGATGATGGAGTAACCTCCCGCCAAACCATCAATCCCATCAATCAGATTAAATGCATTGATCAAAATAATAAAGGTAAAAATGCTTATGGCAACACTAAAAAAATAGTTGAGTTCGTAAATACCGAACAAACCAAAAAAACTTCTGATCCTCACATCCGAACCGATTACCATTAAAGCTGAAACCACAATTTGTGCGAAAAGTTTCTTGTAGGCACGCATTACCACGATATCGTCCATAACACCGATATAAAGCAGTATCACGAGTGACGCGAATAAAAATTTGTAAATTTCAAATAGCTCGAAAGCGAAAACAGATGCGCATACTGCCAAAGAATAAAAAATTGCAATGCCGCCCAGATTGGGGATTTTCCTCAAATGTGAGCTTCTTGTTCCCGGCTCGTCCATCAGATTTTTTCTCCGAGAAATTTTCACGATGGTGGGGATAGAAAAAAAAGTCAGCAGGAATGAAAAAACCATTCCCAAAGTCAACTTAACCCAAAAAAGAGGGAGCCCAATATGTTCCAAAAATTCTTTAATTAAATCCATTTACCAAAGTGCATTATTGTATCTGTCCGACGTAAATCCTCCGCGATAGCCATTTCCTTTACTAAAATAGAAAAACATCGCCACAAAATAACTCATAAATCCAACATATAAAATTTGTTTTGTACGGTCGCGTACTGCATAAACCAAATTTGGCATACAAAACATCGTCACAAAAAACATGTAGGCACCGGGAAGACGCACCGCAAAAATCTCATTGGAACGGAAAAGATAAAACAAAGCCATCCCGAAAACAGCTAAATTACGCATATATTCGTACCACCAAACTTCTTCGCAACCATCTTTATCATATCGAATTAAGATGGCGATAAAAATTAATTTTACAATATCGTTCAAACCGGTCTCCACTTGGGTTCCGTAGTATCGGTCATCGAGATATCCTGTATAGGCGCCCGAAATATCGGCAGGAGTCATCGAACTGAAAAGATTGCCACCCAGTCGATATAATTCAAAAGGAGATGCAAGAAGGGACAGAATAAGCACCCAAAAAATGCGCGTTTTATTCATCGGTATCTTTACGATCCAGTACGCCGGCAAAAATATGATTGCCGTTTTATGGAATCCCAAAGCGATATACATGCAAAGCAGAAACATTAACAGGTTTCTTTCCTTGATATATTTGAAGGAGGCCACACAGATTGCAATTCCGATTCCCTGTCGCATCTGCCCCGAATCTTCAAAGAACATAATGGGCATGAAGTAAAAAAGCAACGCTAAAGTTGGAAAAGCAACATTTTTGTAAATGGCTGTAAATTTTAGACTTACCGCAATCACCGCCATCACGAAAGTGACCATGTAAAACGGCAAACCGAAATCGAAAATTATTTTGTTTAGGAGGACGAAGATCCACTCAATCTCTACGGTATTGGGACGAAAAACAGCCTTATCCCAAACATCCCCATAATTTACGTAAATAGAAAAATCCCGGAAGAGCATTTTGTAAACTGGATAATCTGCCCCAACATTAATTCGAAATCCTACTGCAATGACCACCAAAATTCCTGCAATCCAAACAAAGACGCTCTGTTTACGTTCCAACCGAAAAATCTCGTAGTAACTCGCAAATGAGAGAAAGATGAATATAACAATAAATATCGGATGTAAAATATGCATCAATAATTGTGTTTTATACGAGTTTACGAAGCAGTTTTTCCTGACCAAATAAATAGAGCAGGTAATAAATTTTTTTTCTTAACGGCAAATATAGCAGATAATTCCTTCCAAAACGTTTATACATCAATATTTCTGAAACAGAAATTTGTTTTTCGGAGATGAATTTTTTTAATTGGCCAGACATTTTTCTGTATGTTATATCATCCTTCACGAATGCCAAATATGCCAAAAACGTGTAAACCCCTTCCAAAATCTGAAAATTTTTCAGCGCTGCCTTCTGATCTGCATACTTCGAAATATTAAAGGCAACTTCCACATCTTCAACCGCTTTCAGAATATCAAGACCTTTCTCTGTATGCGTTTTGGTGATCGAATTGCTTCGTTCCAAATATTGGTAATGATTATTTTGAGTTTGTGCTACAATGGTACATTCCAGAAGCAGTTGTGGAATAAGCTGAATGTCTTCAAAGTGAACCCCCTTTTTAAAATACTTGTTGTGAAAAAGCTCACGTTTGAAAATCTTGTTGCACGCGAAATAACTGATATCCGAAAAAACAGAAAGATTATTCGCCAACTCAATTTTTTCCGGCATGTTCGGAATTTGGGTGAGTTTTTGTGTAACATTTCCATCTTCATCTACTTTCTGCAAATTACAGATTACCATTTCTGCGGAATGTTTTTTTGCGAGTTGGTACATTTCCTCAAACATCGTCTCCGACACATAATCATCACTATCCACAAATCCTACAAATTCTCCCGTTGCTTTATCCAGACCAAAATTTCTGGCATCGCTTAAACCGCCGTTTTCTTTAGAGAAAGATCTTATTATTAGCGAATATTTTTGCTGAAAATTATCAATAATTTTTTTGGAATTATCTTCACTTCCGTCGTTTACCACGATAATTTCAATTTCTGCCAAAGTTTGATTCACCAATGAATTCAGGCATTTTTCCAAATAACTTTCCACGTTGTAAACAGGAACTATTACAGAAACTTTTTTCATTATCGTTTTTTGTAGAGATAATAATCTTTCCCAATCGGGCGGATCCCGTAAATCCATCTCAAAACTTTCGGCGCATTCTGATGGATCTCCGCAATCGGGTAACTTTTTACAAATTTATAATGGTCGTCGAAATACCGATGATCTTGCGGCTTCATCTGATAATAACTTCCACCCGGTTTCGTTACGATGGTCAAAACGAAATCCGGTTCGAAATCCCGCACAGAGTTCATCCACCAATAACTTTCATCCTTTAACATTTCATCATTAATTCTTTTATTCACCAAGCCGACCTCATCATAAGTATAAAGCCCAGTGAAAAAAGGAATTTTTCCGGCAGGCTCCAGTAAAATTGATTGATGGATGCTTGTGTTTTCTCGCTGAATATCCTTTGCAATTTGCACTCGCTGCGTCTCTTCCATATAACCAATCGTGTAAGACTGAAGCAACTGAAAAAAATACAAACCAAGAAAAAATACAAAAATCGACGGAATTAAGAGCCTTTTCCTTAACGGAACAAAATTCAATAAATAATAAAGAATCACGGCAAAAAGAAAAACGCGCGGCAACCAGTAATACCAGTCGAAATAAGCCTTCATAAATGAAAACAGTGTGATCTTGGTTAAAGCAAATATAAGAATGGCGATCAAAATCACCTTCGTTCTGAAAGGTGTTTTGGATCTTTCCTTTACAATTTTGAAAGCGGCAAATCCCAAAAAGCCCAGAAAGCCAATAAAAATCAGAAAAGTCGAAAGGGAATGCATTTTAATCAAACCTCCATAATATGCCCATTGATAAAGCAAATAATCTAGATTATTGTTCGGGGTGAGATTTTTATAGGCAATTTTTTTCGCGGTAATCGTATGGTTGACCAACTCGCCAAAATACAGATAATTAAATCCTACAACACTTATTACGCCCGCAATTCCACCTAAAATAAAGGGAATATTTATTTTTCTCTTGATGAACAGATCCGCCAAAAAGAAAACTCCGAGAAAAATCGAGGTATCGATTCTCGTCCAAAGAAGCAATATCGGAAACAGAAAATACGCCCATTTTTTGACTCTAAAAATTCCGAAATAAATCAGGCCGCTGTATAGAAAAAACAGAATTCCGTATTCCATCCCGAGACATGACGCAGCCACAGCAGGCGGACTCATATTGAGCAAAAGCACAAAAAAACCACGCTTCAGAACATCGTGCGGAAACAAAATTTTCCCCAACCAAATGGAGCCGACTGCAAACAAAATGCAACTAAAAATCAGTACCGGATAAATGAACTGCTCACCAAAAATCATTTGAAAAAATGCCGAAACCAAAACATACAGGTGCGTAGTAGAAGCAGAAATTCTTTCATCTCCATTGAAACCAATAACCCCGTAATTCAGCAAATTTTTTGCGACGCGCCATGTGATAAAAGAATCCTCCTGAAGATGTTTGGTAAAAAAAATCGGAATCTTAATCAATAAGCTAAGAAGAACCAGCCAAAATGAATTTGAGAAAACTTTGGAAAAAAATTTACTCATCATCTTAAATTTTTATGCAAGACAAAGCAGAATTCCGCGAATTTATATAACGAATTTTCTCTAGATTCCAACGGGTTTTTATGTACTGGTCAATTTTCATCATTGGCGTATTTTATCGCGCAAAAATATTGTATTTTTTCTAAATTGCCGAAAACTAAAGGTTTTTAGTTTTTCAGAAACCGCCGGTCGAGATTTCCCTTCTTGGCCTCATCATATTCCATACGAGAACAAGGGATGAGGTTTTCAACTTTTTCATCATCACCAAAATAAAATAAACCACTGAAATTATCTCGTTTAAAAGCATATTGCTCGTCATCAATCAAAACCCAAAATGTCTCGAAATGTCTTTCTTTCGGATGTGATTTCTGAATGTTGATCCCTTCAATTAAATACCAAATCATTTGCGCCAAAAGTTGGTGGTTAAGGAAATAGTCGGAATTTCCATTAAAATTAAAAATCCCAACAGATTTCAAATTTTCACTCAACCCGATTTCTTTCATATAAGCGCAGATTTCGCGCCTGTTTAAGCCGTTAACTTGTGGATTGACAGAGAAACCGTCGCCCAAACTTTCCACGGCATCGCAGTTAACGGTTACCAGATCTGCCCGTCGGAAAAACGGTTCGGTTTTCTCGGTGGAGTTCATCATTTCCGCTAAACGGATGATTTCAAACTCAACGTCCTTCATCAGTTTCACGGAATCAATCTCGTTCAGATGTTTCTGATAACCAAGATGATGGTAATTTTTAATGCTGAAATTTTTGGCACTCAAAATTTTGGAAAGAAAGTTTTTCTCGGTAATTTCTTCACCATCATTCGCCAGGGAAATTATATTGGAAATCTGGGTATAATTGATGTTTTTTTGATGAAAATTTAAAGTCGAAAAAAGCGAAAAAGCCAAATCATTGCTTCCGCCAATAATCACCGGAATAGCATTCTTGTAATGGCACATCGAAAGCACTTCCTGCAAAATATAATGCGAATCTTGATGCGATTTCCCTGAAATCAAATCCCCCAAATCACAAATCGGAATCTCGAAATCGAGTTTTGAAAGACGATACAGCTCCGTTCGAACGTTTCTAAAATCCAAAATTTCCGCATCGCCGTTTTTCACACCGCGATAATCGGAACAGAAAACGAGTACAATTCCGTTTTCCTGAATTTCGTTGGAAATTAGTTTTCCAAGCTGCCATTTTTCTGTTTTAATTTCTTTTGGTGGAATGAGGATATCTTCGAGGTTCATTGTTGTTTGATTGAGTTGTAGGTCTGCAAAAACCTTTAAAACAAAAGTAGGAAAAAGCATTTAATAAAAAACCTCCAGAAAATAGAATGTTCTGAAGGCTTACAATAAGCTTTGTTAGCGCTTGGAGCGATAACAACACTCCCTATTTCTTTTTCGCGGGACTTTTCTTTGCAGCAGGTTTTTTCGCTGCAACCTTTTTCACAGCAGGTTTTTTCTTCTCAGCGAACGCCGTTTTATCCTGCGCCGTAATCCATTTTTTCACCTCATCCAAAGAAACTTGGGCTAATTCTTCAGCAGTATACTTTTCGTCTTTTTTGTTTTTAGGAATTTTAAACATTCCTTTTCCGAATTTGATGAAAGGTCCCCATCTTCCGTTTTCAATAGAGATTTTTTCTTTTTCCCATTGCTGAATGTAGCGGTTGGCTTCTTTTTCCAATTTCGCGTCAATCAGCTCGTTGATGTCGCTTTGGGAAAGATTTTCGAAATCATATTTCTTAGGAACATTCACAAAAATTGACTGATATTTGATGAACGGACCAAATCTTCCCGTTCCTTTCGTTACAGGTTCGCCTTTGTAAGTCGCAATCGGTGCATCTGCAATTTTTCTTCCGTTGATAATTTCTTCCGCACGTTGCTGATTCACAGAAAGAGGATCTTCACCTTTTGGAATCGAAATAAAAGTTTCGCCCCATTTCACATAAGGTCCAAATCTTCCAACGCCTACAGAAACCGCTTTTCCATCCACTTCTTTTAAATCAAAAGGTAATTTGAACAATTCCAATGCTTCTTCCAAAGTAATCGTTGCAATATTTTGGTTTTGCATGATGGAAGCAAAAGTTTTCTGCTCATCGTCGGCTTCTCCAATTTGAATCATCGCGCCGTAACGTCCCATTCTTGCGTAAACATTTTTACCTGTTTTCGGGTCTTTTCCGAGCAAGCGTTCTCCGGTTGCGCGGTCGGCGTTTTCTTCAACGTGCTCAATTTTTGGATGAAATTCTTTGTAAAAACTTCCCAAAACATCTTTCCATTTTTCGCCACCGTTTGCAATATGGTCGAAATCCTGCTCCACTTTTGCCGTAAATCCATAATCGAGAATTTCCGCAAAATTGTTGGTCAAAAATTCATTCACAACTTCTCCAATATCGGTTGGAACGAATTTATTTTTATCACCGCCAAATTTTTCGGTTAAAACCTCTTTCTTCAACGTTGTTTTTCCCAAAGTCATTTTCACGATTTCTCTTTCTTGCGGGAGAATCTCACGTTTATCCACATATTCACGATTTTGAATCGTCTGAATCGTCGGCGCATAAGTTGAAGGACGACCAATTCCCAATTCCTCCAATTTTTTCACCAAACCCGCTTCTGTATATCTTGCGGAAGGTTTCGTGAACTTTTCGGTAGCCTCAATCTTTTTATAGTCTAAAATTTCTCCGATTTTAACTTTTGGAAGTAATTTTTCGTTGTTTTCTTCGTCGTCATCCTCATTTTTTACGATTCCGTAGGCTTTTAAAAATCCGTCGAAAACAATCACTTCACCTTGAGCTTCAAAATGCTGCGGAAGATTTGGATTTCCGATTTCGATAACGGTTTTTTCGATTTCAGCATTCGCCATTTGCGACGCCAAAGTTCTTTTATAAATGAGTTGATAGAGTTTGTTTAACTGTGCATCACCAATTGATTTCACAGAAAAATCGGTCGGACGAATCGCTTCGTGCGCTTCCTGTGCAGATGCCGATTTCGTAGTATAATTTCTTGGTTTTGAATACTTTTCGCCAAATTCAGAAATAATTTGGGCTTTTGCTCCATTAATCGCTTCCTGCGACAAATTCACGGAATCGGTTCTCATATACGTAATGTAACCTTCCTCGTAAAGTCGCTGTGCAACGCGCATTGTGGAAGTTACGCCATAACCGAGACGATTGCTCGCTTCCTGCTGCAACGTAGAAGTTGTGAAAGGTGCAGAAGCAGAACGAGTTGCAGGCTTTTTTTCAACATTCAGAACTTTGAATTCGGTGTTTTTTGCTTGATTTAAGAAATCTTCCGCTTCATTTTCTTTGGCAAAATCTTTTTTCAGTTTCGCAGAAATATCCTGTTTTTCGGCATTTTGAAAAATTCCTTCTACTTTATAAGATGATTTCGGTTGAAAATCTCTGATTTCGTGTTCTCGCTCCACTATCAATCGAACAGCAACAGATTGAACACGACCTGCCGAAAGTCCCGTTTTTACTTTTTTCCAAAGAACGGGCGACATTTCAAAACCTACAATTCTATCCAAAATTCTTCTCGCCTGTTGCGCATTGACCAAATTTTGATCAATTTTTCTTGGATTTTCAACGGCTTTTAAAATCGCATTTTTCGTGATTTCGTGGAAAACAATTCTTTGGGAATTTTCGTCATTCAGTTTTAGTTCCTGCGCCAAATGCCACGCAATGGCCTCACCTTCGCGGTCTTCATCGGAAGCGAGCCAAACCATTTCTGCTTTTTTAACGGCGGTTTTCAGTTCGGCGACAATTTTCTTTTTATCAGCAGAAACTTCATAATCGGGCGTGAACGTCGCAAGGTCGATTCCCATTCCCTTCTTTGGCAAATCTCGGATATGTCCGAAACTCGATTTCACCTCGAAATCTTTCCCAAGATATTTCTGAATGGTCTTCGCTTTGGCAGGAGATTCTACAATCACTAAATTTTTTGACATCCTTTGAAAATTTCTGCAAAAGTAGAAGATTTTTTTTAAGTGCAAATTTTTTGATTTTTATACACCTCGGAATTTATAACGGATTTCACACATTTGAACAGATTTATTTTAGGATAGCGTTGGAATTCTTCTTCGATGAATCTTTGTTTTTCATAAAAAAAGAAGTTCTAAGAAAACTTTCTTTATCATTGTGTTTAGAAAATTTTAAATAGCATTTAACATCCTATATATATTAAGGTGTTAATTTTGCTTTACAGATTCTGATTTGCAAAACTTCATCAAAAATACCATCCAAAGCCAAATGGTTTTCTACCGATATTTCCGTAGAAAAGGATGGCGCCGTTTTTTGAAAGAAAATATTTTGGAAAGTGAAGGCAGCAATGAAACGAAAGCAAAATCCATTGCATTGGGGATTTTTATCGGCGTTTCACCGTTTTGGGGATTTCATTCTTTTTTGGCAATTACACTTTCGGTTTATTTTAAATTGAATAAACTTCTCACGTTTATGTCCTCACAAATCACGATTCCGCCGCTCATTCCCTTCATCATTTTCTTGTCAGTAATGATTGGAGCAAAGGTTTTAGGAATTGAAACTTCTTTTGAAAACATCACTTTCGATATGGATTTTGTGAAAAACAATCTGGTTTTATACATTGTCGGAAGTTTGATTTTGGCAACAGTTTCTGCCTCATTCTTTGGTTTGATTTCTTATTTTTTGATGGAAAAATTTAATCCCAAAAAGAAATAATTCCGCAACATTCTAACTTGCTTAAAACCAACATTTCCACCAAAAAACGCGCTGAATTTTCTGCAAAATTTCGTATATTCGCACACTTAAATTTTAAAGTAGAAACTGAACTCAATGAAGAAGTTTAACGAATATAAAAACCTTGATTTGACTGCTGTTGCCGAAAATGTCACCCAATTTTGGAACGCGCACGATACGTTTAAAAAATCCGTAGAAATCCGCGAAGGTGCACCTGAATTTGTATTTTACGAAGGTCCGCCTTCTGCAAACGGAATGCCCGGAATTCACCACGTAATGGCGAGAGCAATTAAGGATATTTTCTGCCGTTTTCAAACACAAAATGGTAAAAAAGTTTTTAGAAAAGCAGGTTGGGACACGCACGGTTTGCCAATTGAACTGGGTGTAGAGAAAGAATTAGGCATTACTAAAGAAGATATCGGGACTAAAATTTCTGTTGAAGATTACAACAAAGCTTGTCGTGAAGCAGTAATGCGTTATACCGATGTTTGGAACGACCTGACCGAAAAAATTGGTTATTGGGTAGATTTGGAGCATCCTTATGTGACCTACGAACCAAAATATATGGAAACCGTTTGGTGGTTGTTGAAGCAACTTTACGGCAAAAATTTGTTGTACAAAGGATATACAATTCAGCCATATTCTCCAAAAGCAGGAACCGGACTTTCCTCTCACGAATTAAATCAGCCGGGAACGTATCGCGATGTTTCGGATACAACGGTTGTTGCGCAGTTCAAGGTTAAAAAACTTTTTGAGAGATTTGCTGCAAAAATCTCAAATCAAATTAATTTGTCAGAGGCAGCACAAAATTCTTGTGGTGGAGCTTTACATTGGGAAGAATTTGATAAAAATCTCCAATCTCCAATCGCTTCGTCTCCAATCTCAATTTTGGCTTGGACGACCACTCCCTGGACTTTGCCTTCCAACACAGCGCTTGCTGTTGGTCGCGATATAGAATATGTTTTGGTAAAAACTTTTAACCAATATACTTTTGAGCCGATTAATATTATTTTGGCGAGAGTTCTTTTAGAGAAAAATTTCGGTAAAAAATATTTTGAAGGAACTGATGAAGATTTTGCGAATTATACTTCCGAAAACAAAAATATTCCTTACCTAATTCTAGCAGAATTTACTGGTGAAGATTTGGCTGGAACAAAATACGAGCAGTTGATTCCGTGGTTTTTACCTGCGGAAAATCCTGAAAAAGCTTTCCGAGTGATTGTTGGTGATTTCGTAACGACGGATGACGGCACAGGAATCGTTCACATTGCGCCAACTTTCGGTGCGGATGATGCACGAGTTGCCAAAGAAAATGGAATTCCGCCGATGTTGGTAAAAGATTCTAATGATAATTTGGTTCCGTTGGTGGATTTGACAGGAAAATTTTTGCAAGGCGAAAATGTTCCTGAACTATTCAGCGGAAAATACATCAAAAACGAATATTACGACGATTCAACTGCTCCCGAAAAATCTTGGGATGTAGAATTGGCGATCCTCTTAAAAACTGAAAACAAGGCATTTAAAGTAGAAAAGTATGTCCATAGTTATCCTCATTGTTGGAGAACGGACAAACCTGTCTTGTATTATCCTTTGGACTCCTGGTTTGTGAAAATGACTGAAAAGCGTCAACGATTGGTAGAACTGAACGAAACCATCAATTGGAAACCAAAATCTACAGGTGAAGGTCGTTTTGCCAATTGGTTGGAAAACGTGAATGACTGGAATTTATCGCGTTCAAGATATTGGGGAATTCCGCTTCCGATTTGGCGTACAGACGATTTGAAGGAGGAAAAAATCATTGGTTCTGTTGAGCAATTGTACAACGAAATTGAAAAATCGGTTGCTGCAGGTTTGATGTCCGAAAATCCTTTCAAAAATTTTGAAATTGGAAATATGTCCCAGGAAAATTACGCACAAATTGATTTACATAAAAATATTGTCGATGCAATTACATTGGTTTCCGATTCAGGAAAACCGATGAAACGCGAATCTGATTTAATTGATGTTTGGTTCGACAGCGGTTCTATGCCTTATGCGCAATTGCATTATCCTTTTGAAAACAAGCAACTTATCGACGAAAACAAAGCTTTTCCTGCCGATTTTATCGCAGAAGGGGTTGACCAAACCCGTGGTTGGTTTTACACGCTTCACGCGATTGCGACGACAGTTTTTGACTCTGTTGCCTATAAAAATGTGGTTTCAAACGGATTGGTTTTGGACAAAAACGGACAAAAAATGTCCAAGCGTCTCGGAAATGCAGTGGATCCTTTCGAAACTTTGAAAAAATACGGTCCCGACGCGACTCGTTGGTATATGATTGCCAATGCAAATCCGTGGGAAAACCTGAAATTTGATGTGGAGGGAATTGATGAGGTGCGTCGAAAATTCTTCGGAACACTTTACAACACCTATTCGTTTTTCAGTTTGTATGCAAATGTTGACGGTTTTAGTTATTCAGAAAAAGACGTTGAAAATCGTCCTGAAATTGACCGTTGGATTTTGTCTGAACTCAATATTTTGGTAAAAGAAGTTACGGAATATTACCAGGATTATGAACCCACGAAAGTGGCGAGAGCCATCAATACTTTTGTGAATGACAACTTAAGTAATTGGTATGTAAGACTTTGCAGACGCCGTTTTTGGAAAGGCGATTACACCGAAGACAAAATTTCGGCTTACCAAACTTTATACACTTGTCTTGAAACGGTTGCAAAAATTTCGGCTCCTATTGCACCATTTTTTATGGACCGATTGTATCAGGATTTAAACTCAGTGACAGGAAAAGATTCCGCAGAAAGTGTTCATTTAACGGACTTCCCGAAAGTGGATGAACGATTAATTGATTTAAATTTGGTTGAAAAAACACATTTGGCGCAAACGATTACTTCAATGGTATTTTCCTTGAGAAAGAAAGAAACTATCAAAGTTCGTCAACCGCTTCAAAAAGTGATGATTCCTGTTTTGGACAAGAAAACCGAAGAACAAATTTTGGCAGTTTCGGAACTGATTAAGCAAGAGGTGAATGTGAAAGAATTACAGTTAATCAACGCAGAAGAAGCATCACATTTGATTGTAAAACAAATCAAACCCAATTTCAAAACTTTAGGTTCAAGACTTGGAAAAGATATGAAAGCAGTCGGTTCTGAAATTCAAAATATGAACTCAGAACAAATTTCAGCGCTTGAAAAAGACGGAAAAATGATGATTGCAGGTTACGAAATCGGTTTGGAAGATGTTGAAATTTCCACCAAAGATATTCCGGGTTGGACTGTCGCAAGTGAAGGCAAAACTACAGTAGCATTAGATTTGACCATCACTGATGAACTGAAATCGGAAGGAATTGCAAGGGAATTCATTAACAGAATTCAGAATTTAAGAAAAGAAAAAGATTTTGACTTAACTGACAGAATTTCAATCCGTTTAGAAGAAGATTCTCCGTTTAAAACAGAACTTATCAACAATAACGCATATATTTCCGAGGAAGTATTGTGCAATCAGATAGAATTTGTAAATTCACTTCCAATTTTTGACGACATAGAAATTGATGAAGTGAAATTTAAAGTATTAGTAAACAAGGTTTAGAATCCCCCTGTCCCCCAAAGGGGGAAAAGCGTTAATAATTTTCGCAATTTTGGAACGCTTGCAACTCCCCTCTCCTTTGGAGAGGGGTTGGGGGAGAGGATAATAAAAATTAAAAATTATGGCAGAAGATAGACAACGTTACAGCGATGCTGATTTGCAGGAATTTAAGAAAGTGATTCAGGAAAAAATTGCGAAGGCAGAAAAAGATTTGATGCTCATCAACGAAAGTTTCCTGAACGACCAAAATAACGGAACCGACGATACTTCCCCGACTTTCAAGGCGTTTGAAGAAGGCGCAGAAACATTGAGTAAGGAACAAAACGCAATTTTGGCGGGACGTCAGGAAAAATTCCTCCGTGATTTGCGCAACGCATTAATCCGTATCGAAAATAAAACGTACGGAATTTGCCGCGTTACAGGGAAATTGATTCCAAAAGAAAGATTGATGGCTGTTCCGCATGCAACTTTGAGTATTGAGGCGAAGAATATGCAACGCTAAATTTGTACTACGTACGATGTAAAATGTACAATGTATAATGTGTTTTCAGAAAATGCATTGTACTTTGTACATTTTACTTTATACAGAAAAATCAATGAACACCATTCTTATTCTACTTGCAATCCTGGTGATTTTCGCTTACTTTTTCAGAAGAGAAATCAAAGAAAAAGTGGCTCCCAATAAGGAGAAAAATTACACGATTGACGATAAATTCAATGCTGATAAAGTTTCCCGACAAAAAGAAATCGACCAACTTTTAAGCAAAATCGGAAAAAACGGTTTGGATGATTTGTCGGAAAAGGACAGAAAAAGATTGGATGAATTGTCGAAAATGTAGTTTAGACTTTTAGAAAAAAGAGTAAAGAAAAAAGACGAATGCAACTCGTCATAAAAATCAAAAAAATGGAATCACTCATCGTTCACCCAAAAAACCAAATGGAACTGAATGCGCTGAAAAGCACATTGAAGGAAATGGGAATAAAATTTGAAAAATTTCACACCAGAAACGCCAAAACCGAGACGAAACCAGTTGTGAAAAAAGAAAACAAACCTAAAAAATAATTTCAGAAACGAGATTTCAGACATCATAAATCAGACCTTTTCGTCTGATATCTGACATCTGACATCTGACATCTATACTATGAAAAAAATCGCACTCATCACCTTCATCATACTTTTAATCGACCAAGTTTCAAAATTTTATATCAAAACACATTTCCAATTGGGAGAAAGCGTTCCCGTTTTCGGACAGGATTGGTTTCGACTGACTTTCGTGGAAAATCCGGGAATGGCTTATGGTTTTCATTTCGGCGGATTGATTGGGAAATATTTCCTCGTTATCGTGCGAATATTTCTGATTGGAGGAATGGTTTACATTTTTAATAAATGGCTGAAAGAAGGAAGAACAACCAATTATCTGCTCATTCCAATGGCGATGATTTTTGCCGGAGCCATCGGAAATTTAATCGACGGAATGTTTTACGGACTCATTTTCGACAGCGGAACTGTTTACGACGAAGGCATCAATCGTTGGATTGAATATGGCGGTGTTTCGAAAGTGGTTTCTTTTGGTGAAGGTTATTCGCATTTTATGAAAGGTTGCGTAGTTGACATGCTTCATTTTCCGTTGGTGGATTGGAATGTTCCCGAAAGCTTCCCCATTATCGGGGGAAAACACATTGAGTTTTTCAAATACATTTTCAACGTGGCAGATTCTGCGATTACAGTTGGAGCGGCTTTATTGCTAATTTTCAGAAAGAAGGCTTTCCCGAACGGATTGGATTTTTAAAGTATCATTATTTTGAAGGTATCCGTCATCATACCCGTTTATAATGCCGAAAAATATGTCGCTCAAGCCGTAGAATCTGCCTTACAATTTGACGAAGTTTCGGAAGTGATTTTGGTAGAAGATAAATCGCCGGATAACGCTTTGGAAGTTTGTAAAAAGTTGGCGGAAAAATACGATCGCGTTCAACTTTTCCAACATGCAGACAAAGGCAATCACGGAGCTGGACCCACAAGAAATTTAGGCCTGGAAAAAGCAACAGGCGACTTCATCGCATTTTTGGATGCAGATGATTATTACTTGCCAAATCGTTTCGACGCCGAAAAAGAGCTCTTCAAAAATCCGGAAGTAGAAGGAGTTTATGGAGCTTTAGGAGTTCATTATTACTCGGAAAAAGCGAAAGAGCAGAATTATCCAATTTTTGGAGATCGGTTAACAACCGTGTATAAAATCCATCCTCCGGAAAATGTTTTTCGCGGGCAATTGGGAATGCTCGGAAGTTTCGGCTTGTTCAGTATTGATTGTTTGACCATTCGGAAATCGGCTTTGGATCAAAAATTATCGCCTTTTTTCAAAACCAATTTACGTTTGCATCAAGACACGGAATTTTTATTCCGTCTTTCCTATTACTTGAAACTTTACCCGGGAATTTTGGAGAAGCCGGTTGCTGTTCGCGGCGTGCATGAAGAAAACCGAATTACCAAAGTGGATTCTAAGAAAATAAAACCTTCTACCACAAAGGTTTTGCTTTGGAAAGAAATTGAAAAATGGGCAGAAAACGAACCTGCAATTCCGAGTGACATCAAACTTCACATCCAAAGAATGCATCGGAGTTTTGAAATTGCAAATGCTTCTTCTGTTAAAAAATGGGGAATGATTTTGAAGTATCTGATCACGGATTTTCAGAGTATTCGGTCGGGATTGTACAATGTTAACTTTAGGAAAGACTTTAGATAAGGAATGGCTCGTAAAGATTTACATTGGCTCTTAATTCCTTTTTTGGTCATTATCAGTTCATTTCTAGGAATTTGGTTTAACCCCAGTTTTGGAGTCAGTACAGACAGTCGGTATTATTTCAAAATTGCAGAAAACTTACCCAAGATTAGCGAGAGCACTTTTCCAATCTTCTATCCATTGATTCTGAAGGTATTCAACCTCGTGTTTGATGACTTTTTGATTACTTCTAAAGTTGTACCTTTCATTTCTATTGTTTTTATTTATCTATTTACGTGGAAGAAGAATTTCTTCTGGAAGGAATTTTGGTTCATATTTTCATTGCCCAGTTTGGTATTCTGCTACTTTTGGTCTTGGTCGGAAACTGTTTTTTTGGTGCTTCTGCTACTGTTTGTGTATTTTAACCATCGATTTCTGGAAGAAAAAAAAGAATCCAGCTACGTTATAATCAACACCTTAGTTCTGTTTTTACTTTTCCTGACGAAATATTCAGCTCTTTTTGTTGTATTTGGATATACAGTCTTCTCAATCCTTCAATGGTTACAAAATCGACAAATTGGAACTAGAATGCTGATTTCTGCTATAATCATTTGCATTCTAGTTCTCTTATATTTATTTTTTAATTATTTTCAAACGGGGTATTTCACCGGTCCACGAGGAGCTCCAGATTTTGGCAAAAAAAATATCACCTATTCTATTTTTAATGTTTTTTACTCCACAAATCCAATTATTCACACCAGAAGTTTCCTTGGGCTAAAAGTGAATTATTTTGCTTTGTTTTTGATTACCGCAGCTTTGCATCTCGCAATTTGGATCTTCTTTGAAAAGAAAAAATTAAAGATTAAGTCAATCAGCTGGCTACTAATAACTTGCTCATTATCTTTTTTAACGTTCACTATCATTTCCTATTTCACTACGAATATTGATGATTTGGGAGCAAGGCTTCTACTGCCATTTGTATTTCTGTATTATGTAACGATTGTTTTTATCAAAGGGAATTTTAATAAAATTAACACTTACCTGTTTTACATTGCATTGAGTTCGATAATCATCAACTTATTAAACCTAGCGAAAATATTCGCTTAATATAGTGTTCTGAAATGTAGATTTGGTAAAAGTGAACCAATATGCAGCATAAAATGTTGCAATTTTATGTGAAAAGAGTTTATTTAAGGTTTAAAATAAGTCTGTAAACTATCGTTCAACATTTTGGTAAATTCCCTGCCCGAATCTTTTTGAAGATGATTCCCATCAAGATAATTAAAGGCATCTCCCGAATCACTAAAATCAATAAATTTTACACCATTTAAAGTAGCAATTTGCTTCATCAAACCATTAAACTCCGGTGAATAACGTTCTTCAATCTGATGCATTGCAGTGCTTTGGGGCAAACGAACTAAAATTACTTTACCGTGATCTTTCAAGAAAGCAATCATTTCATTAAGGCGTGAAATCCGATTTTGTGAAACGCCATATTCTTTTGCGTAGGAACGGTACGAAGACAGCTTTTCCTCCACATTTTTTTGATACTCTTTTTCCGAATTAAAGGTGATGTTCAGTTCCAGCCAACCGTCATTGTTCAAATACATTTTACCTTTGTATTTAGAATCTCTCGTTGAATAAATATTAAACCAGCTTTTATGATAATTTGTAAGCAGATAGTCATAATTCGGGTTAAGATTGAAGAAATGTAATTTACCAAGCATCCCTTTTTTTTCAGGTTCTGAATGCAGGTCGTTCTTGTGATTAGAAACACTCCATGGATCAACGGTAATGATGAAATTTCCGGCTTTTGTGTCGGGCTTTATTTTTTCCTGAACTGCTTTCAAATAAGTTTCGCCATACGGTGAATCAAAAATTGTAAAAGAAAAATTGTAGAAGTTTTCACCATTCAGCGACTTTAGGTATGTTGGTTGAACTCCTTGTGCCGCGCGCGAATTTCCTAAAATGAGGTTGCTCTGCTTGGGGGATGTAAATCTTCGATAGAAAGTATCGGTGTTTCCACCCGCAAAACTTCCCAGAAATAAATGAAGGGCAATAACAGGGACTAGCCAAACGAGCATTTTCAACAAAACTTTTTCATTATTTAAAATTGAAAATAAATAAATTCGTTACTGCCAAAATTGGCATATCTGATGATGAGATAAATCACTGCCGCATAAATAAATCTTCGAAGCCAAACATGATATCGTTCAACTTCCAAACCGTGCTCCTGTGTTCGGTTGAACCACTCCAAAATCAGCATTACCCCAATCAAGAAAAATTCTTTAAACGGCAAAGATTTCGGAATGGTAAATAAACTTTCGCTGAAAATATTTCTGATGTAAGCTAAAGCTGAAGTCATATTTTCGGCACGGAAAAAAATCCACGCGAAACAGGTTAAAGCAAATGTAAGTAGTATGCTAAAGGCATCTCTAAAAGTTGGAATGAGTTTTCCCATTGCCACGGTTTCCAAATGGTGCCGGTTTTTTTCGCGGATCAGCAGCGGCAGAAAAAACAAGGCGTTTAGTCCGCCCCAGACAATAAACGTCCAGTTTGCACCATGCCAAAACCCACTCACTAGAAAAATGATGAAAGTGTTTCTAATTTTCATCCACATTCCACCCTTACTTCCGCCGAGAGGAATATAGAGGTAATCACGAAACCAAGATGACAGCGAAATATGCCACCTTCTCCAAAATTCGGCAATATCTCTTGAGAAATAGGGATATGCAAAATTTCGTAGTAACCGAATTCCAAATAGTCTCGAAGTTCCCAAAGCAATATCAGAATATCCCGAAAAATCCCCATAAATCTGGAACGCAAAAAGTACTGCGCCCATTACAAGGCGACTTGCAGGTTCATGCTCGTAATTTGAAAATATTTCATTGACGATGGGCGCACAATTGTCTGCGATGACCATCTTCTTAAACAGTCCCCACAAAATCTGTCGCATTCCATCGGCTGCATCTTCGTATTTAAAAAACCGGGGCGTCTTCACTTGTGGTAATAAGTGCGTTGCTCTTTCGATAGGACCTGCAACCAAAAGAGGAAAATAGCTGACAAAGAGAGCGTATTCAAAAAAAGACTTCTCCGCTGCGATTCTTTTCTTGTACACATCAATAATATAGGAAAGTCCGTGAAATGTATAGAATGAAATTCCCACCGGTAAAATAATCTGCAAAGTCCAAACGCTTACCTTAAAGCCAAACCCCGCCAATAATTCCGCAAAACTTTCAGCGAAAAAATTGTAGTATTTGAAAAACCCGAGAAATCCAAGATTAATACCGATGCTTAAAGTAAGCCAGAATTTGGCTGAAGATTTCGTGCTGCTTTTTTCAATTTTCAATCCAGAAACGTAATCCAGGACTATGGAAAACATGAGCAGGAACAGAAACCGCCAATCCCAACAAGCATAGAAGAAAAAGCTCGCAGCCAAAAGCATGATATTCTGCAAACGGAATTTGTTTCGGAAAACAAACCAGTACAGAAAAAAAACTATCGGTAAAAAAATGGCAAAACTGATCGAGTTAAAAAGCATAAATTTTCTACTGGTTCTTGATGAAAATCCCCACAAATTTACCCTCGAAATCTACAATCGTAGGATCGATCTTCATTTTTTCGCAAAAATCTTGAAATGCGGAATTATCGTTAATATCGTCGCTGATAAAAACACCGCCATTTCTTAAATGGGAGAAAAGTTGATGATATGCCCAACTCATTCCTTCATAGGCTTTGTCTGAATCATAGTGCACCACATCAAAAATTTCATTCTCCTTGAAAATCTTCGGCAGTGATTCCCGATCAGCAAACCGGAAAAGCTTCCAATTCATTTTTATATTATTTGGAACGATATAACCTACAAACTCATCACCATCCTGACCTAAATACGGCATGTCGGAACTGTATAAATTCCCGTTTCTTTGATGCAACGAAAGCAGTGCTGCAAACGAAGACCAACCATAAGCGACACCAGTTTCCAAAACATTCTGTGCGTTGGTAAATTCACAGGAATAATAAATAAGTTCCAAAGCTCCCGCTCCACCCATTTTAATGGGACATTCCCTTTCTTTCTGTTGTGCGGTTTTTAATTCAGTTGGAAATAATTCTTCAAACGATTTCGCATTCATCCCAAAAAGTTTGTAAATCGCTTCTGATTGCGAAACCGCTTTTGAGGAAGCCCAGCTCAATGTTTTTTCCTTTCCCTTGAATGCGCTTTTTCTGTTAAAAATATTCTTGATGATTTTTCTGCCTAATTCGGGATAAAGATCCGGTCTTCGAAGATAGGCTGTAAAAGTTTTGGCAACCCTTAAAAATTCGCTCACTGTGTTTTATTTGTCGCAAAAATAACAAAGTCTTTTGATTTAAAGCTAGAATTTTACTGTTTATATTGAATAATTGACAGTTTTACAATCTTTGATAATCTTCAAATTGCTTGTCAAAACATAATTCAAACTCGGTGGTACGCGAATCATCATTAAAAAAAGATACAAATCTGGGATCCAATGTTTTTAAATACGATTCACTGTCGATATTTCTTATACTTGGATGGAGCATAATTTCAACAACATCATAACTTTTGCTTTCTTTCAAAAACTTGAACAGGTTACCTGTTCTAATGTCGCAAGTATTTAACATGCAGTAAAAACCTACATTTTTATCGTCCTGATTGAAAAGAGAAAGCGTTTTCAAAAGTAACAATTTCACCACATTGCTTAAATTGGTTGTAGAACCGTTGAATTTAATACTTTCAAAAAGATTTTCATTAATTTCCCGAACCCGTTCTATCTTATGTTTTTCTGCGAGTTTACGAACGATTTTATTGATGGAGGGAATTATGTGTACGTGCTCATGCCCATCAATATGTGATATTTTAATTCCGCTTTCTTTGATTTTCAGGATTTGGTGTTCGATCTCTTCTTCTAAAGACTTAAGCACTTTTGGAGTTTTTTTTAAAAAAAGTAATTTTACGAAAGTCCAATCAAGTTTTCCGTTTTTGGCGAGAACGTTTTCTTTAAAAATCGCTTTTCCGCAGGTTAAGGTAACGTGCACCCCAATTTTTAAATCTTTGAACTTTGGGACGAGTTGAATTGCGTCCTCAAAATATTCGGTATTCGCCATCAAACTTGCATGCGTTAAATATCCATCAGTATTCGCTTTGAGGATTGCCTGGTTTACTCCTAAAGAAAACCCCAAATCATCGGCATTAATAATTATTTTTTTTTCCATGAAAAAGTCAGGCTAAGCTAATTTCAGAAATCTATTCGGTAAGAAACCCTAAAACGGGCCCAAAATTAACCCATAAAATCTATTTTTAAAAAAGCGGTTATATTTGTGCAAATTTAGCAAATAAGACCATTTAATGAAATTCTCCATCCTCATTGCGAATTACAACAACGGTAAGTTTTTTCAGGACTGCTATAAAAGCATCTTGCAACAAACCTATCAAAATTGGGAGGTCGTGATTTTGGATGATGCCTCAACTGATAATTCTGTTGAAGTGATCAAAAATATAATCCAAAATGATTCCCGTTTTCGTTGGTATGAAAATGAAAAAAATGAAGGTGTTGGTTTTACAAAAGGAAAGTTAATTGAACTTGCAGAAGGCGAAATTTGCGGATATCTGGATCCAGATGATGCCATTCTGCCCAATGCAGTGAGCGCATCCATCCAAGTTTTTCAGAAAAAAAAGGACGCAGTTCTCACCTATTCTCGCTTGGCGAAATGTGATGTAAACTTGAAGCCAATTTCAGAATTTAAAGCTGCAATGCAGGTTCCTAATGGTAATATGAACTGGTTTAACTGTCCCGTTCAAATTGCGCCTTTCGTAGGTTTCAAAAAAGCGGTTTATGAGACCTGTGAAAAGATGAATCCAGATTTGAAAATTGCGGAAGATCAAGATTTGTACTTTAAAATGTACGAAAAAGGCAACGTATATTTTATTGATCAAACCGATTATCTTTATCGGGCGCATGCAGGTGGAATTTCACAAAACGACAACAAGCAGAAATCCTATGAATATTTTTCTAAAGCCATTTTTCTTGCAATGAAGCGGAGAAATTTAAAGACGATCAAAGGAAAGAAAGTTCCGGAAACGTATAAAAATTCGCGGGAAATATTTGATTTACTTGAATATCAAAATTCATTTCCACATCGGGTTTTAAAGAAGCTGAAGGTTATTTTTCAACAAGTTTTTTAAGATGTCTGAAGAGAAAAAAATAAAAATCCTTTTCCGCCACCGCTCCATGGAAATGGGCGGCGTGGAAAAAGTGATGCTGAGCTTGATGAATAACCTCGACCGGGAAAAATTCGAGATGACGGTTTGTCTAAACTTAAATCAGGGCGAACTTCGAGACGAATTTCCTTCGCATGTGAGAAAAGTTTATTTGACCGATGGGAAAGAGGATTTTTCCAAAAATAAAATCATCCAAAAAATTCAACTGTTCCAGAGACGGCAGAAATTAGAAAAACTTCGGAAAAATCCTGAAATCGTTGACAGAGAATATTTGAAGGAAAACTACGACATCGAAATCGGAATGACCTACAACGATTTTGAACCCGTTCTGAATTCATCAAATAGAAATTCAAAGAAAGTGGGCTGGTTTCACTCGGAAATTCAAGTGCCGAAATTGCAACCTTTGGTTCCAAAAATTTTGGAGCATTTTCCACAGTTTCACTACATGATTTACTGTTCGGAAAAAATCAAAAATTTAATGCACGAACATTACCCGAATCTAAATTATCCCACAGAAAGCGTGATCATCAACGCGATTCCCATTGAGGAAATCAAACAAAAAGCCAATGCTGATTTCCTATTGCCGAATGCTGAAAGCAAAATTTTCGTTTCCGTTGGCCGACTTCACACCAGAAAAGGTTACCACAAATTGATGGACGCGCACAAAAAATTGCTGAACGAAGGTTTTCAACATACGGTCATCATCATCGGTGACGGCGAAGAATTGCCGAATCTTTTGGAACAGCAAAAGAATTTGGGCGTTGAAAAATCATTTGTCTTTGCTGGAAATCAGATGAATCCGTATCCTTTCATCAAGAATGCAGATTTCTTCATCATGCCCTCGGAATCTGAAGCATGGCCTTTAGTTATTGCAGAAGCTTTAATTTTGCAAAAACCAATTATTGCGACAAAAGTAGGCGATGTAGAATCGATGATAGAAGACCGAAAAACTGGCTATTTAATTGATTACGACACCAATGAAATTTACGTTGCAATGAAAGAGTTTCTAACCAACGAAAAATTGGTTTCAGACCTCCGCGAAAACCTAATAGCTATTGAAAAACAGTTTGATAACAAGAAAATTTTTGATGAAGTGGAAGAGATTTTCGTCAATCTTCTGAAGTAGTTCGCTTGCTTTTATAAACCTTCGTCTTTTTATATTCGTGAGGAAGATTTTCTTTCAACCATTGATTTAGAGCGGTTTTATCTTTTTCTAATTCTCGAGGATACATTGTGTTTTGGTCTAAAAGTGATTCCGCATATTGTTCCACTGAACAAACGAAGCGCGCAGGATTTCCAGAAAACACAGAATTATCGGGCATTGAATGCGTAAGAACCGAACTCGATCCCAAAATGCAGTTGTCGCCAATTTCCACATCTTGCTGAATGACGCAATTGGAACCGATCGTACAGTTTTTTCCTACTTTAATTCTCCCAAAAATTCGCACATCTTCAAATCCTGGAATTCGGCGCAAAGTCATGGTTGTTCCACCGTGATTCACAAAACGGGTTCCGCCCGCAATTTGGGTTTGGTCGCCAATTTCGATGAGAAACGGTTCTGAACCAAAATAAACACGTTCGAAAATCTTCACGCCTTTTCCCAGCTTCATTCCCTGAAGTTCGCAAACTTTGATGTACACCTTCATATAGAGTTTTTCCCAAAGCGTAAAAAAAGCGAGTGCAAGTCGGTAGAAAAAATACATAGCTTAAATTTTGTTTCCTTTTTTGAATCGGTTCGTGGATTCTAATTTATTGGTCAGTATAATTTTGCTCGGAACTTTGTATTTATCGAGTTCCAAACGGCATTTTGCGAGAACCAGTTTTTTGATTCCCTTCTCATCACTTTCCTCGGAAATCACCACTTCTGCAACCACCATTTGACCCGTAATTGCATTGTCTCTCGCAAAAACTGTGGAATCCAAAACATCGGGGATTTCATTGATGACATCTTCCACTTCTTTCGGCAACACTTTTTGTCCGCCCACATTGATGACTTTGTTCATTCTGCCGATGATTTTCATGTAGCCATCTTCATCGGTTTCCACCAAATCGCCTGTTGCAAACCAACCTTCATCTGTAAATTGGTCGCTTTTATGGTTCAAATATCCTTTAACCTGGGTTTTCGATTTTAAAAAAAGTTGTCCGTCTTCAATTTTAAACTGATAATCGGGATCCACAATTTTGAAGAATAAACTTGTCGAAGATTTGCTTTCAGTCCTTAAAATTCCCGTTTCGCTGGTTCCGAAAGTTTGAAGAAATTTCACGGAAGGAATTCTTTCTTTCAGCTTGTTCAAAAGCGTTTGCGGCATTCTTTCTGTTCCGTAGGTAATCATTTTTAAGGATGATAAATCATAATCCGCAAAGTTTTCATTCATCAACATTAAATTCAAAAACGTGGGACTCGTGGGAAGAATCTGAACTTTCTGAGTTTGAATTAAATCTAAAATATATTCTGGATTTCGATTCTCGGGGAGCGTAATTGCAGAACCGTTGTTCAAACAGTTCAAAAGTGTATTGATTCCGCCAATATGGTCGAACATTAAAAACAACAAAAAATTTAGGTTTCTTGTTTTCTTTGGTTGTGCGAAACTTTCGGCGAGTTCTGTTAAATTATGAACCATTACTTTCGGTTCGCCTGTTGTTCCGCTGGAAAAAAGAACCAATCCCGATTGATTTTTGTCGGTAATTTCAGAATAGTTTTTAGGGAGTTCTAACGTTTCGGTAATCGTTTCAATCTGGATTTCTTCGTTATTGAAACTGATGATTTTATTTACCAAAGACGCTTTCAATTTGCTTTTCATTTCGGAATCGGTTGTCGGAACAATCGGAACGATGATGCACGGAAGTTCCATTAAAGCCAAAAAACTTGCAATACTTTTGAAGCTGTAATCGGATTTAATGCAAATTACATCACCTTTTTCAATTTCAGAAGAAAGTTTGTTTTGATAATCTTCAATTTTTTGAACCAAATCCGCATACGAAAATTGCTCACCTTTTTCGATAATGCAATTTCCTTCGTAAGCTTTTAACTGACTGATGGTCATAATCCTCCCAAATAAATTATCTGTCCCGTAATAAAATCGCTTTTATCTGAAATAAAGAAATCAATCACATTTTCCAAATCCTCGAAAGTTCCCAATCGATGAATCGCCTGTTTATCCAGCAATTCCTGAATTTTATCTTTGGGAACGACTTTAATTAAATCCGTATAAATCGGCGACGGACCAACTGCATTTACCGTAATATTGAAGGAAGCCAATTCTTTCGCCATAATTTTCGTCATTTTCTCCACCGCAGATTTAGATGAAGCGTAAATCATCTCGCCATCCAAGTTCATCGGAACGGCAACAGTGGAAAAATTCACGATTCTTCCGCCGTGGTTTTTCATCACTTTCGCACATTCCCGGGCAAAGAAAAAACTGCCGAAAAAATTAGTCTCAAAAACTTTTTTTACGGTTGAACCTGGAGTTAAAATAGAATGATTTAAAGAAGCAATTCCCGCGTTATTAATCAGAATATCAATTGTTCCGAATCTTTTCTTCGCCTGTCGAACGGTTTCTTTTACCGAATTTTCATCGGTCACGTCGCAAATGAAATGTTCGTAATTTGGATGCTGAATTTCGGAATTTCCGCGGCTGCAACCTAGAACATTAAAACCTTTTTCAAGATAATATTTCGTGAGGTGAAGCCCGATTCCTTTTCGGTTTCCCGTAATGAAAATGGTTTTATTCTTCTCCATCGAGTTCCAGAATAAACTTGGTTAATTCCTCGGCATTCATGAACGGACTGTGACTTCTGGACATTGCTCTTTCATCGGAAAGCGTAAAACCTTTGTCGAAAGTATCTTCCAGAACTTCCTCTAAATCAACTAAAAAATTGACCAAATCCATGGAATCAAAAAGTCCGCTCTTACCAATCAATCGACTTTCAGAAGTAATCTCGTCTTCAACTTCGATTCCGTTGTTGTCGCAAAACTCTGCAATGGTTTCTAAAACAATTTTCTTTACTGTATCTTTTTCCAAAACTTATATTTTGTGCAAAAATAGCAATTAATCCTTTAATCCTTCTCAATAAAGAAACTCGAAAATTAAATTCAAATCTAGGTAACGGTAATGGATGCCGCCAAAAAATTCTTAAGTTTGTAAAATAATCGTAAGAATGATTCTTTATTTTTTGGGGAATTCTTTCTAAGAGGAAAAACACATCGAATGTCGAAAAAAATTCTATTTGTTTATTACCAAAACATAAAGCCGAACGGCGTTTCCAAAGTTTTGAGCAGTCTCACGTGGGAACTTGCAGAGCAAGGTTTTGACATCGAGATTCTTTTTTTGATGGCACCCCACGATGATTTTTACCCGATTCATCCAAAGATAAAAAAACATTACATCAATTCGTTTGGGAATCAATATGCGAGATTAGGCTCCACTATTGCCAAGAAATACAAAAAGATTCCAAAATCACACAATGTGTATTCCTATCTGTATGATTTAGCTTCTTATCAGGTTTTGAATGAGTGGATTACAGAAAATCACCATCATTATAAAACAATCGTTGCGTGTTGGTACAAACTTGCCACGATGCTTTCGCTGAAAGATGAAATCAACAAAAAAACAATTGCGTGGGAACACATCAGTTATAAAACAGGAGGGCTTCTGTGGTATAAAACTTTAAGGAAATATTACAAAAATCTGAAGGGAATCGTTTGCATTAACGAAGGCGGACTTCAACATTACAAAAACCTTAATCCAAATACCCACCTTATTTTTAACCCGATCGATGATGCGTTGGAAAGAAAAAAATTGATTACAGCTTCAGAAAAAGAAAACCTCATTTCGATGATTTGTCGGCTTGATCCCGAAAAAAACGTAATGGAATTTCTGCAAATTTTCAAAGCAAGCAAAATCCCCGAAAATTGGAAAGTTGAAATCATGGGACAAGGCAGGGAAAAAGAAAAGCTTCAAAAATTTATTGATGAAAACAATCTTTCCGAACGAATAAGATTGATGGGAATCGGAAGCAGCGACGATGTTTACCGAATGATGGCGCGTTCTAAAATTTCCTGTCTCACCTCCACCGTCGAAGCTTTCGGAATGGTTTTGTTGGAAGCGATGTTTTCCAGCAACGCAATTATCGCTTATGACTGCAATTACGGACCGTCGGATATCGTTAACGAAAAAAACGGATTTTTGATTCCGCTACATGATAAAAAAATGTTTCAGGAAAAGCTGGAACTTCTAACTCAAAATCCCGAAGTGTTGGAAAACCTCATGAAATCTTCTTTCGAGGATGCGCAAAACTGGCGAAAAGAATTTACTCAAAAAGAATGGAAAAAGCTGCTGTAATGGATTTATCAATCGTCATTCCCGTTTACAACACTCCCCAAAAATATTTGGAGGAATGCTTGAAAAGTATTGACGATTCAAAAATTAGATATTCTTATGAATTGATTTTCATTAATGACGGTTCAACTGATGAAAATACCCTTCAGTTTTTGCATCAGATCGATTTAAAAAATGCAAAAATTCTTCATAAGGAAAATGGCGGCGCATCTTCAGCAAGAAATTTAGGTTTGAAGAATGCTGTTGGAGATTTCATTCTTTGTTTAGATGCGGACGATATTTTGTTGCCCTCAATTAACGGCTATATAAAATTCTTAAAAGAACATTCGGATTATTCGGTTGCGTACGGAGATTGGAAGATTTTCGGCGATATGGATTACCAATACCAACCTGGAAAATTTTCAAGTTTCAGGCATATTTATCTTGAAATTCAGCCTCACACGACTTCCGTATTCAGAAGATCTGTTTTAGAAAAAGTTCAAAATTTTAATGAGAATTTTAAAGTTTCGGAAGATTGGGATTTTTGGGCGAGAGTTTCCGCAGCGGGATTTAAGTTTCACTACATGAAAGAACCGCTTTTTCTGTGGAGGAGAATCAACGACGGAAAAAGTTTGTCGCAAAAAGACAGCAGCAGAACCATTCGAAACCAAGTGTTGGAAACTGGAAAAAAACAGTTCAACGCTCACCAGGAAATCACTTTAAAATCTGTAAATGAATATGTTTTGAATAGTTTTAAAGAACATAAATTACAGTTTTTCAAACTATTTTTGATCTTGTATTTGCCTTTTATTTATAAGATTTTACTTAAAATGAAAGTTTTTAAAAACGACATTGTCATTGATTAAATTGAAAAAGAAAATCCTCATCAGAATAGGTTCTCTGCGTCACGGCGGCGCAGAAAAAGTGCTGGTGACTTTTCTGAAAAATCTACCAGAAGACAAATATGAAATCGACTTATTATTAAATCTTTACACCGGAAAATATTTGCCTGAAATTCCGCACTGGATCAATGTTCTATATCTGAACAAAGGTGAAATGATTACCACGAACCGACCTCAAGATATCCCACAAAAAGCATATCGTGTTATTTATCAAAACATCTTAAAGTTTTTTCCGAATATTCTTTACTCTAAAATTTTAAAAGGGAAAAAATACGATTTGGAATTTGCCGCCATTCACGGTTTTCGGGATGAAATTTTAAATTCTCCTTTAAAGTCATCAAAAAAAATAGTTTGGATTCATAACGATTTAAGGAAAACGCAGTTTCATAACTATACAGATGATGAAATTAGGAAGTTTTTTGGATTTGATAAAATCATGGTCATTTCGGAACACATTCAAAAAGATTTTGAAAATTTGGCGAAAGATGATGATGAGAAAAACAGAATTGTGAGGATTTACAATCCGTTGGACACCAATGAAATAATTCAAAAATCGGCAATCAGCAATCAGCAATCAGCAATCAGCAATATGCCAACATTTGTTTCGGTTGGAACCGTTTTCCCACAAAAAGGCTTCGACCGATTATTGAAAGTCCACAAAAAATTGTTGGAGGAAGGTTTCAAACATAAAGTGATCATTGTAGGTGATGGTTATGATTTTGAAAACATCAAAAAATTAAAAACAGAACTCGGAGTTGATGAAACGGCAAAGATGATTGGTTTTACGGACAATCCGTATCCTTATTTTAAAGAAGCTGATTTTTATGTCCTAAGTTCTCGTTACGAAGGTTTTCCGACGGTTTTGTTTGAAGCCATTACCTTAAAAAAGAAAATAATTGCAACCGATGTTTCGGGCGTTCGCGAAATGTTGATCGATGGTAAACTCGGATTAATTGTAGATAATTCTGAAGAAGGAATTTATCATGGTATGAAAAAAGCCCTTAAAAATCCTGAAAGCTTTGATGGATTTTCTGAAAAATTGATGGGTTACGAAATGCCTTTCAATCTAGAAAATTCCGTGAATGCAATGATGAAAATCATTGATGAACTGTAAATCTTTTTTCTTTTTCTTTTCTCTTTTGTCATTGTATATTATCTTTGTTCCAATGTCAGAAAAAACAATCATTCAAAAAGATTTTTACAGAGAAAGCGGAGAATGGCTTTCAACCGCAGAAATTTGGGCAAAATGCATTAATCCAAATCTGCACTATATTTATCTTTTGAGAAAATGCCAGGAAAGCTCCAAAAAATCTGTGAAAGGAATTTTTTGGCGTTTTGTTTTAAGACATCATCAAATCAAATATGGTTTCCAAATTTATCCCGAAACTAAAATCGGCGCAGGTTTTTACCTGGGACATTGGGGAACTTTGGTCATTAATCCCAAAACTAAAATTGGCAAAAACTGCAATATTGCTCAAGGTGTAACCATTGCTCAAGCCAATCGTGGCAGAAATGAGGGAGTTCCCGAAATCGGCGATGAAGTATGGATTGGTCCAAATGCAGTGATTGTGGGGAAAATAAAAATTGGCAACAATGTTTTGATTGCACCAAATGCTTACGTGAGTTTCGATGTGCCTTCAAACTCGGTCGTCATCGGAAATCCTGGACAAATCACACCGAAAGAAAATGCAACGGAAGGATATATTAACAATAAAATTTGATAGTGAATTTTGTTGCAAGATGCAGTTGTTGCAAATTGTTTTTGACTATGTATAAGTTTTTAGAAAAATTTACGAAATTTAATAAAAAGAACTTTCGGTTCTAAATCTGCTCAACTTGCAACCTGCAATTACTGTACCTTGCACCAAAATAAAAGAAAATGAAACAATCCTACGAAAAGATCTTCGAAAACAACAAGAAATGGGTAGAATCCAAACTTGCCGAAAACAAAGATTTCTTTAAAACCCTCTCTGAAACACAAACTCCTGATTTCCTCTATATTGGATGTTCAGACAGCCGCGTTTCTGCCGAAGAATTGATGGGCATGAAACCAGGCGAAGTTTTTGTAACACGAAATATTGCAAATGTGGTAAACACCTTGGACATGAGTTCTACCGCAGTAATCCAATACGCGGTGGAACATTTGAAGGTGAAACACATCATCGTTTGCGGACATTACGGTTGTGGGGGCGTAAAAGCAGCAATGACTCCCCAAGATTTAGGGCTTTTGAATCCTTGGTTGCGAACGATTCGTGATGTTTATCGTCTTCACCAGGTTGAGCTTGACGCGATTGCAGATGAACAGAAAAGATATGACCGGTTAGTAGAATTGAACGTTCAGGAACAGTGCATCAACGTGATCAAAATGGCGGTGGTACAGGAACAATATTTGGTGGATGAATATCCCGTTGTTCACGGTTGGGTTTTCGATATGCGTACCGGTAAAATTGTTGATTTGGAGATTGATTTCGAAAATATTCTGAAAGACATTCAGAAAATTTACAACCTCACCAAATCCGATTGGGTGATGAGCAGAAAAAACAATAAGAATTTCAAATGATTATAGATTTTAAATATTAAATTTTGTTAAACTTTAGATGAAATCTATAATCGGCTTTGATTTTTGAAAGTTGATTTTTATATTTGCGCCTCAAAATATTTGAAATCAGTGAAAAAATTCTGGAACATATTGGTTCTCACCATCTTTATCAACTTTATGGCTTTACCGAGTATCGCTACATTGCTGGATATTGATTTACCGCAAAGCAATATGATTATTTCAGAAGAAGAAAATCATTCTTCAAGTTCATTTGTGGTTTTCGAGAAAACCATTCCGAAAACTTTGAATGTCCACGATTTTATCAAATTTTTTGAAACCTCTCACAAAAAAGAGGCGTTTCTCCTTGCAGATGATTCCATTCATCTTACGCCTTATCTTTCCATTTTTTCGCCGCCTCCTGAAGCATAATTTTTAAAATTTTGTAACGATAATTTATTCTGATTATATGATAATCAGATAGTTATTCATGTATTTTTAAAAATTAATTTCAAAAAAAGCAACATTTTTTTTAGAAAAATCATTTAAGATTAACGTTGGACTCCTTCGGAGTTCCCCCATTCGCACGACTGCTTTTCATACAAAATCTGAAAAAAGCTGTGCAAACGCATCAAATCTGCCTGATTTCAAAAAAAGTTGCCTCAAACTGTTCAAAAAATGAAAAAAGCAAAAAATTTATTTGGCGGAATTAAAGAAAATTTCCCATCGGGAATGGTCGTATTTTTAGTGGCACTCCCTTTATGTTTAGGTATCGCATTGGCTTCCGGAGCACCACCATTATCAGGAATTATTGCCGGAATTGTGGGAGGAATTGTCATCGGTACGGTATCAAATTCAAATATATCAGTTTCTGGTCCGGCAGCAGGTTTGGCGGCGATTGTTTTGGCTTCCATCACCGAATTGGGTTCGTTCGAACTGTTTTTAACGGCAGGTTTAATTGCCGGAATTATTCAGTTGGTTTTAGGGTTCGTGAAAGCGGGAAGTATTTCCAATTATTTCCCGAATTCCGTTATTGAAGGAATGTTGGCGGGAATTGGGGTCATCATTATTTTAAAGCAAATTCCTCACGCATTAGGGTATGATAAAGACTCTTTCAGCAGCGAGGTTGTTTTCCAAAATGGCTATACTTTAGAAAATATTTCAAATTATATCGGAGGCGTTTTATCCGCAATTCATCCGGGAGCGGTTGTTATAACATTGATTTCTCTTGGAATTCTTTTGGCTTGGGATAAAGTTCCTACTTTAAAGAAATTAAAATTGCTTCCCGGAGCGTTGGTTGCCGTTGCGACAGGGATTTTGATGAATGAAATTTTCAAAATTACAGGTTCTTCTTTAGCCATCACTTCCCAACATCTTGTAACGCTTCCGGTTCCTCAAAACGCTGAAGATTTTGCGGCTTTGGTAACGCTTCCCGATTTTGCAGGATTTTTGAATCCGAGAGTTTGGGTCATTGGTGCAACCATCGCCATCGTCGCATCCATCGAAACACTTTTATGTATCGAAGCATCGGACAGGCTTGATAATCAGCGCAGAATTACCGACACCAATCTCGAATTAAGAGCACAGGGAATTGGAAATATGGTAAGTTCCATTATTGGTGGATTGCCTATTACATCAGTAGCTGTGAGAAGTTCCGCAAACGCAAATGCAGGTGCAACTTCAAAAATTTCAACCATTATTCACGGTATTTTATTGTTGATTTGTGTTTTGTCGATTCCGTTTGTATTGAATTTAATTCCGCTCGCAACTTTGGCTGCCGTACTTTTATTGGTAGGCTACAAATTGGCGAGTCCTGAAAAAATCAAGCATTTTTTAAAGAAAGGTTTGTTTCAGTACATCCCATTTTTGGCGACGGTTCTCGCAGTAGTTTTTACCGATTTGTTAACGGGAGTAGGAATTGGACTGGCGATTGCGATTTTCTTTATCCTTCAGGGAAATATGAAACGTGCCTATTATTTCAGCAAAGAAGAATTGGAGGAAGCCGATGAAGTTACGCTGAAATTGGCAGAAGAAGTTTCCTTCCTAAACAAAGTCGCCATCAAAAAAACGTTGAAAAACATTCAGCCCTATTCCAAAGTAACGATTGATGCGAAAGGTACTTCCTACATTACTTCCGACGTGTTGGAAATGATTCAGGATTTTGCCAATATTCGGGCAAAAGAGGAAGATATTCAGGTTCAATTGATTGGTTTCCGAACGAATTACCAGGATTACGAACGCGACCAACATTCGCATATTACGATTAACCATCGAAGAGCAATGTAATTTGGAACTCTTTTCAGCCTTATCGGAGATATGAAACACCTTCATCAATATTTACTTCATATCAAATTAAATTTTTTCAAACCCAAATCCGGTAAGGGTCTTTTAAAATAATCAAAAATTAAAAAAAAATCTGATGTCTGAAATTTGACATTTAAAATTTAAAAAATATGAAAGCACACACTTTAGAAACCCAAAGCACGATAAATCCTGAAAAAGCACTCACATTTTTGCAGGAAGGAAACCAAAGATTTGTAAACAACCTGAAAGTAAACCGAAACCTTTTGGAGCAGGTGAACGACACGACGGAAGGACAATGGCCTTTTGCAACAATTTTAAGTTGTATCGACAGCCGAACTTCTGCTGAGTTGATTTTCGACCAAGGTTTGGGTGATATTTTCAGCATCAGAATTGCCGGAAATTTTGCCAACCAAGATATTTTAGGCTCTATGGAATTTGCCTGTAATGTTGCAGGTTCAAAGTTGATTGTAGTTCTCGGACATTCCAAATGTGGTGCGTTGAAGGGCGGACTTGATGCCGCGAAAATCGAAGATTTGGGAATGGATAATTTGAACCACTTAATTTATCATTTCGACGATTGTATCAACGATATTATTAAAGACGGTGAAGAACGTTCCTCGAAAAATGAAGATTTGTTGGAGCGGCTGAACGTTTGCAACATCAAGAAAACAATAAGCGACATTCGCCACCAAAGTTCTACGTTGCGAACGATGGAAAAAGAAGGAAAAATAAAAATCGTAGGAGCCAATTACTGTGTTGAAAGCGGTGTAGTGACTTGGTTATAAAAAATTGCTTTTTTCTTTATTGAAAAGCGTCTGCAGAAAATTCTGCAGACGTTTTTACTTTCCGTTAAAAGCCGTCATTGTATTTTGAATTCCCGAAAAAACGAATGAGAGACAGGCTTTTGAAAATTTTTCGATTCTTTCTGGGAGTTTTTCCCGTTCTTCTTCGTTCCATTTTCCGAGGACGTAATCGACTTGCTGCCCCTCTTTGAATTCGGCAGAAATCCCGAAACGCAAACGTGGATAATTTTGGGTTTTCAACTGCTCCTGAATGCTTTTCAAACCGTTGTGACCTGCATCAGAACCTTTCATTTTCATCCGTAAAGTTCCGAAAGGCAAGGCCAAATCATCGGTAACTATCATCAGATTTTCCAAAGGAATATTTTCTTTTTGAAGCCAAAAAAGAACAGCGTTTCCCGAAAGATTCATGTAAGTATCGGGTTTTAGGATAAAAACCTTTCTGCCTTTATATTTTCCTTCCGCCATTAAACCGAAGTTTGCGGATTTGAAAGGCGCATCGATTTCTGTGGCGATTTTTTCGGCAATTTTAAAACCTATGTTGTGGCGTGTTTCAGCGTATTCTTCACCTTTGTTTCCGAGTCCTACGATGAGGTATTTCATGTTATTGGTACTGAAAAGTTAAGGTGCCTAAATTTGCAGCAACGGCCTTGGTTGGATATCCGTCTGCATCATAGGTGTAAACGTAATTTGCATTTTGATTATCCGCATTGGATACGACATTGATTTTCCTGTAATTATTGGCAGAGAATCCCATGACAGCATAAGTATCAGTCTCGAAATGAGCGGCAATGATATTAAATACTTCCGGTAAAAGGCCAAAAGGATTTACATGCGTGTCGTAATTCGACATAGTGGCGTTTATTTCAACTGTTGGAAGCGGAACCAGCGGCATTAAAATCTTATATTTCCAGTTGGAAAGATTGCTTCCGCTGTACGTTAAATCACTGGTCATTGTGTACAAATCATAAGTAACGGTTGGATCTGCTGAATCTATTCCGACCATTTTCGAGGTAATTTTCGAAACCTTGTTATTGGTGTAAACTGCCGTAAAATTATTGGTGAACTTTGATCCGTCACTTTCTGAACCAGTTCCTTTTGCCTCCTTAAATTTTCCGTTTTCGTAGGTGATGCTGAAATTGGTGGTGGTTATAAGCGAACCATCTGATTGAGTTACAGTTATTTTATCAATGCTTTTGTTGGCATCATAAAACAGCTCATAATTGCCAGAATTATCGCTTGACTTCAACTTCGTCAACTTTCCATCAGAATTATAAGTATAGGAATAAGTTATTACGTCGGTTCCGTCATCTACAGTAACGGACTTTAATTTTTTTGAAACGGTTGGATTTCCGCCATTGCCGCCAGTTTCGGAACCATTCACGCCGAAAAGCAAATCGCCATTTTCAGCTCTTCCCGGTTCGCAGGAAAAGAGAATGAAGATGCTGAAAAACAGTGTTAATATCTTGAAAAATTTATTCATTTTTTTATTTTTAACAAAAGTAACCTTTTTTCAGAAACTTGAAAACCACAGATTTAATTTCTTAAAATCCTCTCCAAAACCGCATTCACCTCATCCACATGCTGAACATTTTCCTTCCTCATCATCAACTGATTTCCTTCCGCAGAATGTTTTTCCTTTAAAGTTGCTTCTTTTGGATTTTGGTTTAAATAAGAAATAATATGTCTAAACTTATCGCTTTGATAAAACTTATCTTGCGGATTCGGTGGAAAATAGCCCAAGAAAATTCCGTTTTTCACCACGATTTTATCGAAACCGATTTCTGCGGCAATCCATTTTAATTCAACAGATTTTAACAAATTTTTGGCTTCTTTTGGTAAATTTCCGAAACGGTCAATCAATTCATTCTCAAACTTTTGAAGTTCTTCTTTGCTCTGAATTTCTGCCAATTTTTGGTAAAGCGAAAGTCGTTCCTCCACGCTCGAAACATACGAATCAGGAAGCATCAATTCCAAATCCGTGTCGATATTGACTTCTTTCACCGATTTAAATAATTTTTTACGGTCTTCCTCATTATCAAACAAATCCTCGAATTCCTCATCGTTCTGCAATTCTTCCAACGCTTCCTGCATAATTTTTTGGTACGTATCGAATCCCATTTCATTAATGAAACCACTTTGTTCACCGCCCAACAAATCTCCCGCTCCACGAATTTCCAAATCTTTCATCGCAATCTGGAAACCACTTCCCAAATCCGAAAATTGCTCAATCGCTTCCAAACGTTTCCTCGCGTCAGTCGTCATCATATCGAATGGCGGCGTTATCAGATAACAAAACGCTTTTCGGTTGCTTCGTCCCACTCTTCCACGCATTTGGTGCAAATCTGCCATCCCGAAACGTTGTGCATCGTTGATGAAAATCGTGTTCGCATTCGGAACATCTACTCCACTTTCGACGATGGTTGTGGAAACTAAAACGTCATATTTTCCTTCCATAAAATCCAAAACATTTTGCTCCAATTGCTTTCCATCCATTTGTCCGTGACCTGTAATCACTTTCGCATCGGGAACCAATCGCTGAATCAATCCCGCAATATCTTTCAGGTTTTCAATTCGGTTGTTGATGAAATACACTTGTCCGTCTCTTTGAATTTCGTACGCAATTGCATCACGAATGATTTCTTCATTAAAACCAATAATTTGTGTTTCAACAGGTTGCCTGTTCGGAGGTGGCGTTTTAATCACCGATAAATCTCTCGCCGCCATTAAAGAAAACTGCAAAGTTCTGGGAATTGGAGTCGCCGTTAAAGTCAACGTGTCGATATTATTTTTTAAAGTTTTCAATTTGTCTTTTACCGAGACTCCGAATTTATGTTCTTCATCAATAATTAAAAGTCCTAAATCCTTAAATTTCACACTGTTTCCAACCAATTGATGGGTTCCTATGACGATGTCGATTTTTCCATTTTTCAAACCTTCTAAAGTTTCAGATTTTTGTTTTGCAGTTCTGAAACGGTTCAGGTAGGAAATATTCACCGGAAAATCTTTCAATCGTTCCTTGAAACTTCGGTAATGTTGAAAAGCCAGAATCGTGGTCGGAACCAAAACCGCGACTTGTTTTCCGTCGGTTGCCGCTTTGAACGCCGCACGAATTGCCACTTCCGTTTTCCCGAAACCCACGTCACCGCAAATCAAACGATCCATCACGGTGTCATTTTCCATGTCTTTTTTAACATCGAAAGTCGCTTTTTCCTGATCGGGAGTATCTTCGTAAATAAAACTTGCCTCCAGTTCGTTTTGCAGATAAGAATCGGGAGTAAACGCAAATCCTTTCGCGGTTTTTCTCTGTGCGTACAATTTTATCAAGTCGAAAGCAATCTGTTTTACCTTCGCTTTAGTTTTTTGTTTTAAAGATTTCCACGCCGGAGAACCGAGTTTTGAAAGCACAATTTCTCTTCCGTCTGGACCATTGTATTTCGATATTTTGTGGAGTGAATGAATCGAAACGTAAAGCAGATCATTGTTTTTATAAACCAATTTGAAACATTCCTGAACTTTTCCGTTGTTGTTCACTTTCACCAAACCCATGAATTTCCCGATTCCGTGATCGATGTGTGCAATATAATCGCCAACTTTCATCTGCATCAAATCCTTCAAAGTAAGTTGCTCGGATTTTGCAAACGTATTTTTGGCCTTAAATCTTTGATAACGGTCGAAAATTTGGTGATCGGTGTACACTGAAATTTTATGGTCCAAATCCACAAAACCTTCGTGAAGCTCAGATTTAAAGGATTTAAAAGGAATGTCACGCTGAGCGGAGTCGAAGCGTCCTAATTCTTCAAAAATAGATTCCAATCTTTCCTTCTGTTTTTCGGTGGAAAAGGAAATCCAAATGTCGAAATTGTCTGCAAGTTTGTTTTCCAAATCATCGATCAGCAACTCGAAATTCTTGTTAAAAGTGGGTTGTGGAGTTTGGTTTAAATGTAATTGTGTATTTGAACTGTTGAGCGATTGAGATGTGAAATCAATCCATTGAAATTTTTCCAAATTATCTCTGAACTGTTCCTCGGAAACAAAAAGTTCCTCAGGTTTTTGATGCTTGATTTCTTTACTTAAAGTTTCAAATTTTTCTTCCGCCTTTTCATAAAAATTTTTAATGAAATTAAATCCGAGAAAAGCGTTTTTAGTTAAAACAATCAAATCTTTGGGAGCCAAATCCAACAAAGAAACTTTAGAGCCAACCACCGAAAAATTCATGTTGGACACCAATTGGAATTCCTTAATTTTCTCCTTTGACAATTGAGTTTCAATATCGAAAGTTTTGATACTTTCCACCTCATTTCCGAAAAAAGTGATTCGGTACGGTTCTTCATTCGAGTAAGAAAAAACATCCACAATTCCGCCACGAACAGAAAATTCTCCAGGTTCTGAAACAAAATCCGTTACGTTGAAATTAAACTGATGCAGCAATTCTTCCGTAAAATCGAAATCGAGCTTTTCGCCCACTTTTATGGTGTGAGAAATCGCCTTGAAATCTTCTTTCTTCATTACTTTTTCCGCCAAAGAAGCGAAAGGAGCGACCATCACCCTTGGTTTTTTGTCGTTGTGAATTCGGTTCAGAACTTCCGTCCTTAAAACCAAATTCGCATTCTGCGTTTTCTCGATTTGATACGGCTCCAAATGCGTCGGTGGAAAATAAAGTACGTTTTCTTTTCCCAGCAAATCTTCGAGTTCGTCGGTAATGTAAAGCGCTTCTTCCTTATCATCGGTCAAAAAAAGAAGCGATTTCTTTTTAATCAGAAAAAGTTCGGCAGCAAAAACCGATGGTGAAGAACCTGCAAAACCTTTTACGGAAAAATGTTTGCTATCCTCGATTTGACTGAATAGTTCTTTCCCAAATTCGTTCTGAAGAAGGTTCGGAAGAAAGTTTTCGTTGATTTTTTTTAAAGCCATTAATCGTACAATTTTAAAAGTCGCCCAAAAAAATTCAAACGACAAAAGCGATTTCGGGACTGCTCCGAAATCGTGAATGAAGTTGCAAATTTAAAGAAAAACTTTTGAAAGCGATTTCTATGCAAAACACTGTTCAATTAATCTTTTTTTAATAACAAATAAAGTTTGGTTAAAGTTTTAAACGACAATTAATTATACTGTTTAATTGGTTACTTTTGCTTCTATAAAACACAATCATATAACAAATCAAAAATTTTAATAAAATGAAAAAATTCTTAACAGCACTTTCAGTGGTTCTAGGTCTAGGATTGGCAAGTGCACAGCAAGTTGCACCTGCTGCTGCAGCTAAACAGGCTCCTCCTGCAAAAACAAGAAAAGCCGTTGTGACGAAAGAAACCAAGACCGCTCCTGCAGCCGTGGAAAATTATGGGATGAAAATGAAAAAAGATGGAACTCCCGATAAAAGATACAAAGCAAACCAGCATCTGAAAAAAGACGGTACGCCGGACAAAAGATACAAGGGGAACAGGTAAGTGTTTCATATTTTAATTTGGTTAGACCTTCCAGTTTTTTATGGAAGGTTTTTTATTTATCTTTATCCTTTAAAAAAAATGAAAATTTTATATACTTTTTTTCTTGCATCCATCTTATTTTGTTTGGCAGGCTGCAGCCGAACCTCCGAAAGCAATTCACGAATTTACATTGAAGGTAAAATGTCTGGAAATTTGATTGCTCCTGATGCGATAGAGGTGAAAATTGTGAATGAAGGCTTAATAATTTCTGAAACCAAACTCGCTTCAGATTATGGTTTCAAATTATCGGGACCTTTGGTTTCGAGTGGAAATTGTGAGCTGCAAATTAACAAAAAAATCAAATCTTTTTCGGCATCAAAACCCGGCTGCATTTTGAATTCGGACTCTAAAAGCATACAAATTCCAGCCGGAACAACGTATGTGATTTTTAACGAAATTGTTTTAGAATGATGAGAATTTTGGTATTGTTGGCGTGTTTATGCTCTGTGTTGGCTACAGCACAGAAAAAGAAGAAATATTTTGACGATGTGGTATCGAACGCAGATGCAAAAATAATTCTGTTGAAGCCTGTTGGGAACAATCATCTTTCCAAAGACTATTCAACTTTTTTCGGATTTGGTTTTGGAGGAAATCTGATGACTCCGATTAATTTTGGGATTGGACTCGATTATAACGTCCTTTTCTCGAATGTAAAATATGGGAATGAAAATATGGCAGGAAGTATTGGTTCACCGGTTTTGACCATTGCAGATTTATTTATTTCGCACCGCGACAAGCTTTCCGAAGATTTTCAAGTTGAGGAAATGATCGGTTTTTCTTTTTACAGCCACACCAATCTTTTCAATTACCAAAAAAATCAGAAGTACAAAAATACCGGGAACGGATTGAATTTAGGAGGCAGAATTATCTACAATCTTGATATGGAAGGTTATCAACAGGTATTTTTGGCAGGAAAGATTAACTTTTACTATACCAATGTTTTTAATGAAAACAAAGAGATTCAAAAATATTACGACCGCTCCGTTTTCTTAAGTCTTGGTTTAGGCTATCGATACAATTTTTAAATTCGTTTTAATAAGGCAGCAGAAAAATTTTCACCGTTTATTTTGTTTAAATTTGCTTTATGATTGGATTCATCAAGAAAAAAATCGCTTTGATTTGGGCGAAAAAACATGTAAAAGAAACTGAAAACTTCAAACGAAATGCAGTTGAAGATCAGGAAAAGCTTCTACTTTCTTTAATAAAAACCGCCGAGAAAACTTTGTTTGGAAGAGAGAGAAATTTTGAAAAGATTAAAAACATTCAAGACTTTCAATCTGCCGTACAAATTGCTGATTATGAAGCCTTAAAAACCTATATTGAAAGAGTAAAAAAGGGGCAGCGGAACATTCTTTGGACAGAAACACCAGAATATTTTGCGAAAACTTCTGGTACGACTTCTGGTTCAAAATACATCCCGATTTCCAAGGAAGGAATGCCTTTTCAGATTGCGGCGGCTCAAAGTGCTATTTTTCATTATATTAATCAAAAAAACAATTCGGATTTTGTTTCCGGGAAAATGATTTTCTTGCAGGGAAGTCCAGAATTGGAAGAAATTTGCGGAATCAAAACCGGCCGACTTTCGGGAATTGTAGCGCATCACATCCCAAATTATTTGCAGAAGAACCGTTTGCCGAGTTTGAAAACCAACCTCATCGAAGATTGGGAAACCAAAGTGGATGAAATTGTAAAAGAAACTGAAAAGGAAAACATGACCTTAATTTCGGGGATTCCGCCGTGGCTGATCATGTATTTTGAAAAACTCATCGCGAGAAACGGAAAAAAAATCACGGAACTTTTTCCAAATCTTCAACTTATTATTACAGGCGGCGTCAATTTCGAACCTTATCGCGAAAAGATGAACGAACTTCTTGGAAAGCCAGTTGATACCATTCAAACTTTTCCGGCGAGTGAAGGATTTTTTGCGTTTCAGGATGATTACCAAAAAGAAGGATTACTTCTTTTAACCAATCACGGAATTTTCTATGAATTTGTTCCACTTGAACAATACGGAAAGCCAAATGCAAGACGACTTACTTTGAAAGACGTCGAACTCAACAAAGATTATGCGTTGATTTTGACGACCAATTCGGGACTTTGGGCGTATTCGATTGGCGATGTGGTGCGATTTATTTCTAAAAATCCGCATCGAATTTTGGTTTCCGGAAGGACAAAACATTTCACCTCCGCATTTGGTGAACATGTGATTGCTTTTGAAGTGGAAGAAGCGATGAAAACGACGGTAGAAAAATTTCCTGCCCAAATCACCGAATTTCACCTCGCTCCACAAGTTAACCCGAAAAATGGACTTCCGTACCACGAATGGTTCATCGAGTTTGAAAAAGAACCGGAAAATATGGAAGCGTTCAGGAAAAATCTCGATGACGAAATGCGGAAAAGGAACACCTATTACGATGATTTGATTTCCGGAAATATTTTACAGCCTTTAATTATAACTAAATTGAGGAAAAATGCTTTTCAAGATTATGCAAAATCAGAAGGGAAATTGGGTGGACAAAATAAAATCCCAAGATTGGCGAATGACAGGAAGATTGGGGATTTTTTGGGGAAAATTAAACTATAAAATTTAAGTAATGAAAAAGATTGCCTTTTTATTAGCATTATCTCTTATTGCTTGTTGCTCTACTACAAAATATAATATAACTGAAAGTAAATATAATTTTGATGATATTAAAGCCGGAACCAAATACACCTTTTATGACAAAAACGACCGAAAATTTTTTGTGCAGGTGACCTCGGTTGAAAAGGACAGCATTAAAGGCTTAAAGAAAAAAGAGGAGTTTAAAATAGCGAAAAACGACATCAAAGAAATAAAGAAAAACAGGAACGGTGCAACAATCGCTCTTGTTGCAGGGGGCGTTGCAGTAATCGGTTTCACATGGATAATGGTAAATGTAATGAAAGATATTGGTAAAGTTACTGGTGCTGCTTTGGGAGGAAATCGTTAGTTAGAAACCATTTTCAACCCCACAACAGAAGAAATTAACGTTATCACAAAAAACATCTTCCAAAAAGTGGCCGGTTCGTTGAAAATAAAAATTCCCACCAAAACACCGCCAACTGCGCCAATTCCCGTCCAAACCGCGTAAGCGGTCCCAATCGGAATCGGATTGTTTCCCCAAGAAATCGATTTATACATCAAAAACATACTGATAAATAAGGCGACAACGAATCCTGCCCACCAAAACAGACTTTCTTTTCCCGAAGTTTCCTGCGCTTTTCCGAGGCAGGTTGCAAATCCGGTTTCAAACAATCCGGCGATGATTAAGATGATCCAATTCACGGCAAAATTTTTAAAGTTTAAAATTTGAGGTTTGAGGTTTCAAGTTCCAAGTTTAAAATTAATTATTCACTGACAAAGTCAAATTTCACAGCGCAGCGATTTCACCGACAAAGTGGAATTCACTTTTTAATAATTCATCCTTCTCAGTTTCGGTACGCTCGTTCCCACAATTAATGCAATCAAAACCGTCATTGTTCCACCGAAAACGACACTTCGAACAACGCCCAAAAGTTTTGCAGCGACACCGCTTTCAAACTGTCCCATTTCGTTACTCGACATGATGAAGATAGAATTTACGCTTAAAACTCGTCCACGAATATATTCCGGTGTTTTCAATTGTACGATTGTTCCACGGATTACGACAGAAATTCCATCCAACATTCCGCTCAACATCAAGAATCCGAACGAAAGCCAATACAATTTTGATAATCCGAAACCAATAATGCACAAACCAAATCCGGCAACTGCAACCAATAATATTTTTCCCTGATTTTTCTTTAACGGAACAAAAGCCAAAAAGGCAATAATACACATCGAACCAATATCTGAAGCGGCATTCAATAAACCGAAACCTTCAGAACCAACCTTCAAAATATCCGTCGCATAAACTGGAATCATCGCCACTGCACCACCAAAAAGCACCGCAAACATATCGAGACAAAGTGCGCCCAAAATTTCTTTGGTTTTGTAAATGTAGGCAATTCCTTCGCGCATACTTTCCATCACATTTACTTCTTTATTCGTGTTTTCAGAATGGTGTTTGTTGAGCATCCAGAAGAAAAAGGAAGAAAAAATCATCAAACCAACGACCACCAAAATCGTCCCCGAAATATCAATCCAATGAATCATAAATCCGCCTAAAGCGTGACCTGCAACCGAAGCGGTAAGAAAAGTTCCTTGATTTAGAGTTATCGCATTGGGAAGTGTTTCACGCGGAACAATTCTCGGAATCATGGAAGGAATAATCGGTCCTAAAAAAGCTCGACAAAATCCCGTGAAGAAAATAATGACATAAATAAAATACGAAATATGTTTGTTGTCCAAATGCAAAAATTGGTCTCCGAAAAAAGCAGGAACCGCCAAAAGTGCAATCAAAAAAACATAGGCGTAATTACAAATCAACAACAGTTTTTTCTTCTCGGAATTATCAATGACATGACCTGCGTAAAGTGCGGTTGAAACTGCAGGAATTACTTCCGACAAACCAATCAAACCGATTGCAAAAGGATCTTTCGTCAACTGATAAATCCACCATCCCATCAAAGTTGCCAACATTCGGAACGATAAAACGAGGAAGAATCTTCCCGTCATCAAGTTTCGAAATTCGGGGATTTTTAGGGTTTGAATCGGTTTTAATGAAAACATTTTGCAAAAATAGGGTAAATTTGAAAATGATTTAATCTGAGAATTTGAAAATAAAATTATTTGACCAAATAATCTTTTTTGTTAAAATGGATGACTTACCAACAATACCATAACTGACAATCAACAAATTAACAAGGATTCGTTCGTTTTGTTGATTACTCAAAATTTAAAAACTGATAAATTTTCTACCTTTGCGTTATGACTCAGAAGGAAACATTATCGTCGCTTATACACGGTAATTTTGCGAAGGAACTTTCAATTTCCGATGGTAAAATGCCGCCCAATGCAGTAGATTTCGAGAAACTGGTGATCGGAACTTTTTTGATTGACAAGAAAGGACTTGATTACTCTATCGATTTATTAACGCCCGAAGTTTTTTACGATCCTCGACATCAGGAGATTTTTCGTGCGATTTTAAAATTGTTTGAAGGAAATCATCCTGTGGATTTAATGACCGTGATTCAGGAATTGAAAAGAACGGAAAGACTTGGTTTTGCAGGTGGCGATCATTACATCATCGATTTGACCATGGGCGTTTCTTCGAGCGCGCACATTGAATATCACGTTCGTGTGATTTTGGAAAAATTTATTTTAAGAAGTTTGATTAATGTTTCCGCAAACGTCATCGACAGTTCCTACAAAGAATCCACGGACGTTTTCGAACTTCTCGACAAAGCCGAACAAAGCTTCTTCGAAATCACCAACGGAACCATCAAGAAAGGTTTCGACACTGCAAATACTTTGGTAAAACAGGCAATTGATACCATCAAATCTTTAAAAGACAAAGAAGGGCTTTCCGGAGTTCCGTCGGGTTTTAGAGATATTGACAAGGAAACCGGTGGTTGGCAAAATTCAGATTTAATTATTATTGCGGCGCGTCCTGCGATGGGAAAAACGGCGTTTCTACTTTCGATGGCGAGAAATATTGCCGTTCAACATAAAATTCCTTTGGCTTTATTTTCTTTGGAAATGGCTTCAGTTCAGTTGATTACGAGAATGATCGCTTCTGAAACCGGAATTTCATCCGAAAAATTAAGGAAGGGGCAAATGTCCGATGAAGAATGGCAAAGACTATTCTCCAACGTTTCTGAATTGGAAAACGCACCTTTATTCATTGATGAAACTCCGTCACTTTCTGTTTTTGATTTCCGTGCAAAATGTAGAAGATTAGTAATGCAGCACGGCGTGAAAATCATCATGGTCGATTATTTACAGTTGATGACGGCAAATTCCGGAAAAGGCGGCGCAGGAAACCGTGAGCAGGAAATTGCCATGATTTCCCGTTCGTTAAAAGCCATCGCAAAAGAACTGAATGTTCCTGTAATCGCACTTTCGCAGTTGTCGAGAAGTGTTGAAACGCGTCCCGGAAAAAGACCTCAACTTTCCGACCTTCGTGAATCCGGAGCTATTGAACAGGACGCAGATATTGTGTCATTTATTTTCCGCCCGGAATATTACAAGATTACAACTTGGGACAACGATGAAGACGGCGCAGAAACTTCCACCGAAAATCAGGCAGAACTCATCATCGCAAAACACAGAAATGGTGCAACTGCAGATGTGAGGATGTCTTTCTACAAAAATATTGCAAAATTTGCCGACCTCGATTTGTTTGGAAGCGGTTACGGTTATCAAGCTTCAAATTTCGGTCAACAGGAAGAACCAAGCGGTTTCGACCGTATTAAAACCACGATTGATCCGGGTGCAGCGTTCGATTTACCTTCCAACCAAAATCTTTCCGGCTCATCGATGAATGATTTGGATGATGATGACGATTTTTTATATTAAATCATGAGAAATGAGCAATTAGTAATGAGCAATAGTTTTGCTGAACGATGATTGCAGAATGCCGAAAGCAAAATGATGAGAATCGAAATCTTCACCGACGGAGCTTGCAGCGGAAACCCCGGAAAAGGCGGTTACGGAATCGTGATGAAAGTTCCCGAAAAAAATTACGAAAAACAATTTTCACAAGGTTATCGTTTGACGACCAATAATCGTATGGAACTTCTCGCCGTCATCGTGGCTTTGGAGAAATTGAAATCCACCGAAAACGACATCCATATTTTTACCGACAGCAAATATGTTTCCGATGCAATTAATCAAAATTGGATTTATGGTTGGATCCGCAAAGGTTTCAAAAATGTAAAAAACCCCGATTTGTGGCGACGTATCATTCCTCTACTGAAAACCCACAAAACCACTTTCCATTGGGTAAAAGGTCACGCCGGACATCCCGAAAACGAAATCTGCGACCAACTCGCCGTGAAAGCTTCACAGTCTGAAAATTTGTTGGTTGACGAGTTTTTTGAGCAGCAGAAAGATGCAGGGCTTTTTTAGTGAATTTCTTATAGTGAATTCGCTTCGCTGTCAATGGTGAATTTGCTTCGCAGTGAATAGTGAATTTTTAGTGGTTCAAAGACATTTAATGAATTTGAAATTCACTCCGAAGGAAATTCACTCCGAAGGAAATTCACTCCGAAGGAAATTCACTCCGAAGGAAATTCACTCCGAAGGAAATTCACTCCGAAGAAAATTCACTTTTTCATTATCTTTGTTCAATGAATTACCTGGAATCATTACAGCAAAGATATTCAGTGAAAAAATTTGATCCTGCAAAAAAACTTTCTCCTGAAATTTTACAGAATATTTTGGATGCCGGAAAACTTTCCGCGAGTTCGCTCGGACTTCAACCTTACCGAATTTTGGTGGTGGAAAGTGATGAGATGAAACAAAAACTCGTTCCCGCATTCTTTAACCCCTCGCAAATTTCAACGTGTTCGCATTTGATTGTGATTGTCACGAGAAAGAAAATTGATGAAAATTACATCGGTAATTATTTCAACCACATTTCACAAACACGGGAGATCCCGGTTGAAAATCTGCAGCCATTCAAGAAAAGTATCGATTCTTTCATGAATCTCAACTCCAACGAGGAAATGCTGCATTGGAATGAAAAGCAAGGCTATCTTCTACTTGGAAACTTGATGTTTGCCGCCGCTTTGGAAAAAGTGGATACGTGTCCTATGGAAGGTTTTAAAATGGATGAAATTTCAAAGATTCTTGAAATAGATTCAGAAATTGAAAAGGTGACGGTGACTTTAGCACTTGGTTATCGGGCGGAAGACGATGCTTTTCAGAAAATGAAAAAAGTGAGGAAGCCGAATGAAAAACTATTTAAATTTCTGTAAATTTGAATCAATAAAATTCTAAAAATGAATGCGATAAGACAAATTGTGCAGGTAAAAAACCGCAAATTAGATATTCAATTGCCTGCGCCCAAATTTTAAATTTACCGATGATAAAAGCGGACGTCCTTGTAATTGGTTCCGGAATTTCCGGACTTTCTTACGCCATAAAAATTTCTGAAAAAATGCCCGATGCCAAAATCATCATCGTCACCAAAGCCGATGAAGATGAAAGCAACACCAAATATGCACAAGGTGGACTCGCTGTAGTGACCGATTTCGATAAGGATAATTTCCAAAAACACATCGACGACACGATGAGAGCCGGCGATGGCGAAAATAATTTGGAAGTCGTGAAAATGGTCATCGAGGAAGGTCCTGCAAGATTTCGCGAATTGGTGGAATGGGGAACTCGGTTTGATCTTGAAAAAGACGGCGATTTCAAATTGGGAAGAGAAGGCGGTCACACCGAAAACAGAATCGTTCACCATAAAGATATTACAGGAGCCGAAATTGAAAGAGCGCTTTTGGAAACCGTCAAAAAATCCCCGAATATTGAAATGTTGGATCATCATTACGTCATCGATTTAATTACACAGCACCACGTTCCGGGAAAGATTTTCGACAAAGAAAAAATCGACTGTTACGGAGCGTATATTCTTGACGAAAAGAATAAGAAAATCAAGAAAATCACCGCCAAAATTACTTTGGTTGCCACAGGAGGAGCCGGTCACGTTTACAAAAACACGACCAATCCAATCATCGCAACAGGAGACGGAATTGCTTTCGTTCACAGAGCACGCGGAAAAGTTTCCAACATGCAGTATTATCAATTTCACCCGACTGCACTTTATTCTAAAAGAGATGGAATGTTGTTTTTGATTTCCGAAGCGGTTCGTGGAGATGGAGCAAAACTTCGTTTGAAAAATGGTGAAAAATTCATGCAGAAATACGATGAACGGGAAGAATTGGCTTCAAGAGACATCGTAGCAAGAGCGATTGACAACGAACTGAAAATTTCCGGCGACGAATATGTCGGTTTGGATTGCCGTGAAATGGACCACGAAAAATTCAAGGAACACTTTCCTAATATTTACCAAAAATGTATGGATGAAGGAATTGATCCTTTCAAGCAGATGATTCCGGTTGTTCCGGCGTGTCATTATTTAATGGGCGGAATTGAAACCGATATGAACGGACAAAGTTCCATTAAAAATCTTTTCGCAGTGGGTGAATGCACGAATTCAGGACTTCACGGCGCAAATCGATTGGCGTCAAATTCATTGTTGGAAGGTTTGGTTTTCGGACACAATGCGGCGATGAAAACAGTGGAATTACTGCGAATCAACGACTTTAATTTTGATGATTTAAAAGCCATTCCCGAATGGAATGAAGAAGGCATGAAAATGATGGATGAAATGGTGATGGTCTCTTATTTACGCCGTCAATTACAGGAAATGATGAGCGATTTGGTGGCGATTGTCCGAAGCAATGAACGTTTGGAACTCGCAAAGAAAAAACAGCGGGAGATTTTCGATGCGGTGACTGAATTGTACAACTACTCTATTCTTTCGCCACAACTTTCCGAATTGAGAAATTTGGTAAATGTTTCGTATCTGATTATTAAACAGTCGATTGCAATGAAGGAAAATAAAGGAAGTTTTTATAATAAGGATTTGGCGAAGAAACCTTTGACGATTTCTGAAAATTAAATTTAATGAAGATTTCACCCATCATACAAACTGAAGAATTACTTGATTTACCTAAAGGAAACTTGGTAATCGTAGATGCAGGAAGTGGAAAACCAGCTTACGAAAATTATCTCCAAAAACATTTGGAAGGTGCTCTTTACGTAGATTTAAACACAGATTTGGCCGAAATTCCAGTAAATGCCAAAAACGGAGGAAGACATCCTTTGCCAAGTTTAGAAAAATTTGCAGAGGTTTTGCAAAAGTTGGGGATTAATTATGATTCGCAAGTCGTGATTTACGATGATAAAAATGGTTCTAATGCAGCTGCAAGATTTTGGTGGATGCTGAAATCTGTGGGGATTAAAAAAGTGCAAGTTTTAGATGGTGGACTACAAACAGCGGAAAGGATTGGATTTCCCACTCAAACCAAAATTCCCAAAACAAGACCAGTAGAAAAACTCAGTTTAAATGAATGGAAACTTCCTTTGGTTGATATTAATTTCATTGAAAAAAAATCTGAAAAACCTGGTTTTTTGGTGATTGATGTCCGTGAAAAAGACCGCTACGACGGCAAAATAGAACCAATTGACGAAATTGCGGGACACATTCCCGGAGCAAAAAATTTTCCCTTTAAAGAAAACCTCAACGAAGATGGAACTTTCAAATCTCCCGAAGATTTAAAGAAAATGTATAAAGAATTTTTTGAAAATTTCTCCAGTGAAAACATTGCGATTCATTGCGGTTCTGGTGTTACAGCTTGCCACACCTTGTTAGCTTTGGATTATGCAGGCTTTGAAATTCCGAACCTCTATATAGGTTCCTGGAGTGAATGGTCAAGAAATAATAAATTTATTGCAAAGAATACTTAAATTTTAAAACATGAAAAAACCACCATACGTTACCAAAGAGGCTTTAAAAACTTTTATTAAAAACGCCCTTGAAGAAGACATTCAGGACGGGGACCATTCTACACTTTCCACGATTCCGAAAGATTTGCAGCAGAAAGCCAAACTTTTAGTAAAAGAAGACTGCATTTTAGCGGGAGTTGAATTGGCAGAAATTATCTTCAAGCAGTTCGATAAAAATTTAAAAATTGAAGTCCTTATTAAAGACGGAGAATCTGCAAAAGTCGGCGACATTGCTTTCTATGTAGAAGGAAGCGCTCGCTCTATACTTTCAACGGAAAGATTGGTTTTAAACTGCATGCAAAGAATGAGCGGAATTGCCACATTAACCCACGATTGGGATTCGCGACTTTTAGGAACCAAAACCAAACTTTTAGATACGAGAAAAACCACTCCAAATTTTAGAATTTGCGAAAAATGGGCGGTTGCAATTGGAGGCGGAACCAACCATCGTTACGGACTGTACGACATGATCATGTTGAAAGACAACCACATCGATTACAACGGAAGCATCACTAATGCGGTGAAAATGGCGAAAGATTATGTGAAAAAGCTGAAGAAACCTTTAAAAATTGAAGTTGAAACCCGAAATTTAGAAGAAGTTGAAGAAGCCATCAAATCAGGTGCAGACCGAATTATGCTCGACAATATGGATATTCCGACCATGAAAAAGGCAGTACAACTCATTAAAGGAAAAGCAGAAAGCGAAGCTTCCGGTGGAATAACGAGAGAAATGCTGAAAGATGTGGCTTCGACTGGAGTAGATTTTATTTCTGCAGGTGCACTTACTCATTCGGCGGATAATATTGATTTGAGCCTAAAAGCAGTGAAATAAAAATTGCAGATGCAACAATTATTATAATTAGTTTTTAATTATTATGTAAAGAACAAAACTTTTTATCAGGAATCAAATAAATTATAACGCAATGTAAATCAGTTTTTTAACGATAAAATTAACATTTTTTTTAAATTTAACAATTTCTTAATGAATTCTTTGTTTTTTAATATTAAATTTGTCGCTTGGAATTTATATTAATTTAAGCTATAATAAAATGAATCTAAGAAAAACCATTCTCATTGGTGCTTTGTTCTTTGCAGGTTATGGAACTGTTTATGCTCAGGTAACGACCAGTAACATGACCGGTATTGTGACAAAAGCTGACGGAAAAGCAACTTCCGGAGCAACCGTAACTGCCACTCACATTCCATCGGGAACTGTTTACACGGCGAAAGCTAATGCTTCTGGAAACTTCAACTTAGCGAACATGCGTGTTGGAGGACCTTACCGTGTGGAAATTGCACAAACAGGTGAAAAACCAGTAGTGTATGAGGACATTTATTTAGAACTTGGTCAACCATTTGTTTTGAATCCTGTTCTTCAAGAAAAAACAACTGATATTCAGGAGGTTGTAATTACCGGAGCTACAGGAAGAAATGTTAATAAAACCGGAGCTGCAACCAACGTTGGCTTGAAGCAGATTCAGGATTTACCACAAACTAACCGAAGTATCACAGAATTTACAAGACTTACTCCGCAATCAAATGGTAACTCATTCGCAGGTAGAGATGCACGTTATAACAATTTGCAGATTGACGGAGCTAACTTTAATAATGGTTTCGGTTTAAGCAGCAACCCTCTTCCGGGAGGAACTGCGCAACCTATTTCATTGGATGCGATTCAGGAGATTTCTGTAAACATTGCGCCATTTGACGTAACCCAGTCTGGATTCACAGGTGCAGGGATTAATGCAGTTACTAAATCAGGGACCAACAGTTTCCACGGTTCACTTTATGGTTACTACAACGGAAAAGATTTGAATGGTTGGAAAATCAACGGAAATGATCTGGAAAGAGTTTCGGGGGCTAAAATAACCAATGGTTTAACCGTAGGTGGCCCAATCATTAAAAATAAATTATTCTTCTTTGTAAGTGGCGAACGTGAGATTTCCACCGGGGCAAATGCTTCCGGAGCAAATCTTTGGAAAGCGTCACAAAATGGAGTTTCAGACGCTGCAAATAACATTTCGAGAGTAAAGGAATCCGATTTGATCGCCGTTCAAAATCACCTCAGAAATGTTTGGGGTTACGATCCGGGAAGATACCAAGGTTACGCAAATGAAGCATTGCAAACCGGTGACAAAATTTTGGCAAGAATCGACTGGAACATTAGTGATAAACATAAATTTGCATTAAGATATAATATGTTGAATGCAAATTCTGATGCAGTAGCTAACGGAAACTCAGGTCCTTCTCCACGATCATCATGGAACCGAGTAAGTGATAGAGCAATGACTTTTGAAAACGGAAACTACGGATTCAACAATAAAGTTCAGTCGATTACTGCGGAATTAAACTCATCGTTTACTTCTAATCTTTCAAACAAATTCTTATTCACTTATTCAAAAATTCAGGATACCAGAACAACTCCATCAGACAAATTATTCCCATTTGTGGATATTTGGGATGGTTCTGCTAATGGTGGTAATTATATCAGTTTTGGTACAGAATTATTCTCTTATTTAAATGATGTAATCAACGATAATTTCTCCTTCATCAACAACCTTACCTATAATGCGGGGAGACACACCATCACAGGTGGTGCAGCATTTGAGGTTCAGAAGTTTGGGAACTCTTATACGAGAATGGGAACTGGCTATTACAGATATGCTTCTGTTGCAGATTTCCTTAAAACAGGAACCGCAGCCGAAGTTGCCCCAATCATGTTTGGTTTAACTTACCCGTACGCAGGTCAAGATACTTACTCTAGAATTAAGTTTGGCTTAGGTTCAGCTTATTTACAAGACCGATTTGCAGTAACCGACAGATTGAATTTCACTTTGGGACTTCGCGCAGAACTTCCAATTTATATGAATGATCTAACTCCGAACCCATCTATCGATAATTTGACATTATTGGATGTAAACGGAAATCCAAAAAATTACAAATCTGGAGAATGGCCAAATTCAAAAGTGATGTTGTCACCAAGATTTGGATTTAACTATGACGTAATGGGCGACCGTTCATTAACTCTTAGAGGAGGAACAGGAATTTTTACAGGACGTGTACCGTTTGTTTGGTTAACGAATATGCCGACCAATTCAGGCGTACTTCAAAATACGATTGAACCAGGTAACTATGCAGCAGTTGCACCATGGATTGGGCAAATCAGATTCCATCCTGAAAATATTTATTATTACGTAGAAAACCCGGTGTATTATACCCAGAACGGTCAACAGGTAACTCCATTTATCAGTTCTCCTTCAGGAGGTGTACCGTCTTCATTTGCATTGGTTGATGACACTTTCAAAATGCCGTCAGTTTGGAGATCAAGCTTTGGGGTTGACTTCAGAATCCCACAAAGTCCAATTACTTTGACTACAGACATTTTATATACTAAAGATGTGAACGCTGTTTTCCAATACGGAGCAAACAGAAAGGAATCTACCCAGAAAATGACAGGTGTTGATAGAGTATATTATCCAAATGCTGCGTCTTACCAATACAACACTGCGATCGGAGCAAACAATGCAACAGTTCTTACCAACACCGATACGAAAGGACATGCATTTTCTGCAACTTTCGGAGCGTCTCTAAGACCTTGGAACGGACTTTCAGGATCAGTATTCTACACCTATTCGGATGCGAAAGAGGTTTCTGCAAATGCAGGATCTAGCGCAACTTCAGCATGGGGTGGTTCACCAACCGTTGATTCGCCAAACCAACAATTCTTAAGCATTTCTGATTATGCTATTCCACACAGAGTTGTGGCAAACTTGACCTATGAACTTAAAAAAACAGGAACTACTTTAGGTGTTTATTACAACGGTGCACATCAAGGAAGATATTCATATTACTATTCAAATGACGTGAATGGTGACGGAATTGCGAATGACTTGATGTACATTCCAAACGATGTAAACAACATGAAGTTTGTTGACATCACAACAGGAAGCGGAACAAATACTACTGTTGTTTTCACAGCTCAGCAGCAAAGAGATGCTTTCAATAAGTTTATTGCAGACAATGGTTTAGAAAAATACAGAGGACAAATTCTTCCACGTAATGAATTCTTGCTTCCTTGGTTGAACCGTTTCGATGTAAGATTAGCACAGAACTTATTCTCGGACATGGTTTCAAAAGGCGATAAAGTTCAAATTACACTTGATGTGGTAAACTTTGGTAACTTGCTCAATTCAAGTTGGGGAGTTCGTGACTATTCTGTAAGTTCTTACGGAGCTGCAATTCTTTCAAGAGCAGGAGCGCTTTCTCCAGATCCATCTTTCACGATGCTTCGTGATGGTGCAGAGTTAATTAAAGCACCTTACAGGCCAGGAAGTTCTACTGCTACAACCTGGAGCGCAATGCTTGGTTTCAAATACTCTTTCTAATAGAAGGAAATTTATAAACTCTCAAAATCCCGACCTTTCGTCGGGATTTTTTATCTTTGCAGTTAATCATAAAAAAAAATAAAAATGGATTTTAGTTTAATGCTCAATGCACACCGTGGTTTTGCTTATTTGATTTTGCTTTCTTCCGCAATATTTATTATTGCCTTACTCATGACGATGTTCGGATATTCAGGAAGAATTACCAAATTATTGAGAAAATCTACATTGTTCACGATGATATTTTTTCATACTCAGGCACTGATTGGTTTGATAATGTTGTTTTTCTTTTCTCCCGGATTTAAAGCGGCAAAAGAAGCAGGAACATTAATGAAAGATGCTGTTTCAAGAAATACTTACGTGGAACATCCAACCGCAATGGTTATCGCAGCAGTTTTGTTGACCATTTTAAATAAAAAATTCAAAACCAGTGACAAAATCCAAATGTCTTGGGTAATTCTGGCGGTAATCGCATTGGCTTTAATGTTGTGGGCGTTTCAGTGGCACAGGCTTTTTGGCGGTGCTGCATAATCAATTATCATTTATCAATCATCAATTATAATGAAAATCGCAGTTGTTGGCGCAACCGGAATGGTGGGCCAAATTATGTTGAAAGTTTTAGAGGAAAGAAACTTCCCCGTTTCAGAACTTATTCCTGTAGCCTCCGAAAAATCTGTCGGTAAAAAAGTAATATTTAAAGGAAATGAATTAGAAATTGTATCGATGCAAACCGCAATTGATATGAAACCTGAAATCGCACTTTTTTCAGCAGGTGGCGACACTTCAAAAGAATTTGCTCCAAAATTCGCAGACGCAGGTACAACAGTTATCGACAATTCGTCCGCATGGAGAATGGAACCCGACAAGAGATTGGTCGTTCCGGAAATCAACGCAAATATTTTAACAAGGGAAGATAAAATCATTGCCAACCCAAACTGTTCAACAATTCAGTTGGTGATGGTTCTTCATCCTTTAAATCAAAAATATGATTTGAAAAGAGTGATCGTTTCCACTTATCAATCGGTTACAGGAACGGGTAAAAATGCAGTGGATCAACTAAATGCCGAAATTATTGGTAATGATGAGGTTGCAAAAGTTTACCCCTACGAAATTTTCAAAAATGCACTTCCGCAATGTGATGTTTTTGCCGATGATGATTATACGAAAGAGGAAATCAAACTGATGAAAGAACCGAAGAAAATTTTAGGTGATGATACCTTTAATTTAACGGCAACTGCAGTTCGAGTTCCTGTTCAAGGCGGTCATTCAGAAAGTGTGAACATTGAATTTGAAAACGAATTCGATTTGGATGAAGTAAGAAAGATTCTGTCGCAAACTCCAGGAGTTGTGGTAATGGATGACGTGAAAAACAAAATCTATCCGATGCCGCTTTATTCCGAAGGAAAAGACGAAGTTTTCGTGGGAAGAATCCGAAGAGATTTATCACAGCCAAAAACTTTAAATATGTGGATTGTCGCAGATAATCTCCGAAAAGGTGCCGCGACAAATGCAGTACAAATTGCCGAATATCTCGTTACAAATAATCTAGTTTAAGATCATCCCGCAAATAGCGGGTTTTTTTATGATTAGATTCATCAAACATTTTTACTAAAAATACTGAAACTTCAATGTCCGAAACTCAAAATACCTCCAAAACCAATTTTGCCTTTCAAAGAAATGTGGCAATCGTGGGAATCCTACTTTTTGTCGGAAAATTAATTGCGTGGCATTTGACCAATTCCGATGCGGTTTTTTCCGATGCAATGGAAAGCATTGTGAACATTATCGCCGCTTTCATGGGACTGTATTCGCTTTATCTTGCCGCGAAACCAAAAGATCTGGATCATCCTTACGGACACGGAAAAGTAGAATTTGTGACTTCCGGAATTGAAGGTGCGCTGATTATTTTTGCCGGGGTCATCATCATTGTGCAATCCGTAGATTCTTTGCTTCACGGGAATGTTCCAAAAAAACTCGATTGGGGAATTTTGATTGTGGCTTTAACGGCGGCAATCAATTATCTGATGGGACACATTTCTGTTAAAAAAGGAATTAAGCAAAACTCGCTCGTTCTTCAAAGCTCAGGCAAACATCTTCAAAGCGACACGTTTACCACTTTGGGCGTTGTCATCAGTTTGGTTTTGATTTATTTCACTAAAATTTATTGGATTGACGCTGCTGTTGCTCTGATTTTTGGTGGTTACATCATGTTTGTCGGTTATAAAATCATCCGAAAAGCTTTAAGTGGAATTATGGATGAGGCAGATTTAGAGATGCTTTCACGCCTCGCAAAATTTCTAAACGAGAACAGAAAACCGGAGTGGATCGACATTCACAACATGCGCATTCAACAACATGGAAGCGGGCTTCACATTGACGCACACTTAACTTTACCATGGTATTTTGAGCTTCGAAAAGCGCACGAGGAAATGGAAAAAGCCTATAAGTTGATTGGCGAAAATACTGATCGAAGCGTAGAATTCAACTTCCATTTGGATGACTGCAAAACTTTTTCGTGCGAGATTTGCCAACTTTCAGAGTGTCCGGTTCGCCAAAAACCTTTCGTTAAAAAAATTGAATGGAACGAGAAGAATATTTCACAAGTGCAGAAACATTCTTTAGAAGCGACTTCTACAAAGAATTAATATGTTTTCGGTAATAAAACATCGGAATAATCAACAACAAAATCAGGGGCTGAATCACAAATCTTCTCATATAGAAAGAGAACAGGTAACCAATTTCAAATTTGGTGTGAATACAGTAAAGATAAATCGGGAAAGTAATCACAAAAACGATCACCATTAAAATCACCGCCTGAAAAGTCCACCGTTTGTTCTTAAAGATAAAATGCACGACTAAAGCTGAAAAAAACAAGTTCAATAGAAATCTGAAAAGATGATGGAGAATCAATTTACCCCATTCAAAATGCGGAAAATATGCATTTTTGTTGGCTTCATGAAAATAGTTGAGAAACGGATCGTAAAAAACTTTGTCTTCTATCATCCGGACTCCGATTAACCCTAAAATTCCTAGAATTACAAGTAACCAGTTAAGAATTTTCATGTTCCGGTGCTTTTAGTGCAAAATACTTAATCCAAACCAGCCACAGCAAAACGACGCTTCCATAGATGATTGCAGGAAAAAAATAGTCGTGAAATATTTTCCCGTATTCAGGATGTACTCTCAATATAATATTTAATCCCGCAATTCGCAGGACATTCATGATGTGAAGGAACAAAATTCCTGCTCCAGCAAAAAAAAAAGTCTGGAAACCTTTATAAAAGGCAAAAACGAACGCCAGAAATAAAATTATCACTGAAATAGCGTTGCAACCTTCAACCATCCGGGAAACATATTCTCCATTGACAAGGAAAAAGGTGGTTTCGTCTTGCGGTTTTCCTTCAACAAGTTTGGTAGCGAAGCCCAGATTTCTTTGGCAAAATGCGGTTTGTTCAGCAACCCATTCTGAAATCGGATCCAGACCTGCATTCTTGAATTTGTTCAGATAAAACTGATAACCTACTAGCAAAACCAAATAAATGATAATGAACCGCAATAAAATTTTCAGAACCGGCTTGAAATCGTTGAACATGCTGCAAATATAATGTTTTAAAAAATTCTATTTTCCCTATATTTGTAAAAGAATGACCATGGAAAAAGACCAACTTTTTTTTGAAGATTTTTTACATAAAACAGCCGATGAATTCTTTGCCTTACCACAAAGCGGTTCTTCAAGAAAGAATTATGTTGGTAGAAGTTCAGATAAAAAATACATCATTACTTTTAATGAAAATCTCGCCGAAAACGAAAGTTTCTTCTATTTTTCAAACATTTTTTCTGAGTTAAATTTAAATACGCCGCAGATTTTTAAGATTTCTGATGATCGAACATTGTATGTTCAGGAATATTTGGGTGGAAATACTTTATCGGAAATCATTGAAAATGAAGGACTTTACGATCGAACTGAACTTTTAGTGAAGCAGGTTTTGGAGAACCTTTACGAACTGCAAAACAAAACAGAAAATAAAATCGACTGGTCAAAATCTTTCGAATACGAAGCTTATGATGAATTCCCGATAACGAGCGACCTTTTTTATTTTAAAAGTTTTATGGTGGATGTTTTGGAAATCCCTTACCACAAAGGAAATTTGCTGAAAGAGTTCAAAACACTCACGCAAATATTAGAGCATCTTGAACCGAAGGGTTTGATGATTCGCGATTTTCAGGCGAGAAATATCATGGTGAATGAAAATGATGAGGTATTTTCTATCGATTATCAATCCGCGATGAACGGACCTTTGATGTATGATGTGGTTTCATTTCTGTTTCAGGCGAAAGCAAATTTCCCAAGCGGTTTTAAAGACGATATGTTGGAATACTATTACTCTTTGTGGAAAGATGAAGTGAAAATCTCTCAACTAAAGAGTTCGGTAAAGCCTATTCAGCTCATTCGTTTTATGCAGGTTTTGGGAGCTTACGGTTTTCGGGGACTAATTCAGAGAAAACCGCATTTCATTTCAAGTATTGATCAGGGAATTGAAAACCTCTATAATTTTTCAGAGTCTTGGGAAGAAATGAAACATTTCCCTGAACTCAAAAGAGTGATTAAAGAACTGAAATCGGATGTAATGAAAACTAAAATTAATTCTTTGATTATTAACCATTAAGGAAAATAACACATTTATTGAATGAAACCCTTAGTTCTCAACTTAAAAAATTCTGATTGATCAGAATAGCTTAATAATATGAAGGGGAAAATTCCTTAAAGTCTTAATTATCTTTATGGTTTAATGTATAGTTTTGAAAAAATGATATTATAGTATAAATATGAGTTTAACAGTAGAAATACACAGTTTTTCCTATAAAAAAGGAGGAATCCCAAAAGACGATTCCGGAAATGGCGGCGGATTTACTTTCGATTGCCGCGGAATTCTAAACCCAGGAAGAATCGATGAATACAAACAACAAACCGGTTGCGATATCGGTGTTCAAGAATATTTGGAAGAAAACACGGTAATGCCCAAATTTTTGGATCTGATAAAAAATCTTGTTTCCATCAACATTGATAATTACTTGGCGCGTGATTTCGAGCATCTGCAAATCAATTTCGGTTGTACGGGTGGTCAACACCGTTCTGTTTATTCAGCCGAAAAAATGGCGCAGTTTATCAGAGAAAAATATCCACAAGTTACCGTGAAATTAAATCACGACGAGCAACCACAACTTAATTATAAGTAATGAGTAATAAGCAATGAGTAATCAACTCAAAATATTGCTTATTACCCATTACTCATCACTTATATTTTATGAAGGCATTAATTTTTGCGGCAGGAAAAGGAACCCGGCTAAAACCATTTACCGATCATCATCCTAAAGCCCTGGCTTTGGTGAACGGAATTCCTTTATTGGAAAGAAACATCAAATATTTGCAGAGTTTCGGCATTAATGATTTCGTGATTAATGTGTTTCATTTTGGGGAACAGATTGTGGAGTTTTTGAAGAAGAACGACAATTTCGGGGCAAAGATTGACATTTCTGATGAGCATGATGAACTTCTGGAAACAGGAGGCGGCTTGATGTTTGCAAGAAGGTTTCTGGACTTCGGCGAGGATTTCCTGATTATGAATGCAGATATCTTGACCAATTTGGACCTCAATTATTTTGTAAAATTTCATCAGGAAAAGAAAGATTTTGCTACTTTAGCAGTATCCGACAGAAAAAGCTCGAGAAAATTGCTGTTCAATCCGGAAATGATTTTGAAAGGTTGGCTGAATGTACAAACTGGCGAACAGCGACTTGCAGAATTCAACAAAGGATTTAAACCATTGGCTTTCAGTGGAATTCATTGTGTGAATCCCGAAATCTTTAATAAGATTAAAAGAACCGGAAAATTCTCCATCATGGAAGAATACCTCGATTTGATGAGCTTGGAACGAATTCACGGATATGAACATTCTGCTGATTTGATTGATGTAGGCAAGCCCGATTCGATTGCAGAAGCCGAAAAAATTTTTAAGTAAATGGGAAAAATAAAACGCGGAAAAGGCACCACAAAAGCCGTCACCGGTGATTTACTAGAAATCGACCAAAAAGTTCAGAGTTCCTTTAAAGAAAAAACTTGGGACGAAACCATTACCAAAGACAGCTGGATGGTTTTCAAAATTATGGCGGAGTTTGTGGATGGGTATGAAAGATTGGCGAGAATTGGTCCATGTGTTTCTATTTTCGGTTCCGCAAGGTTGAAGGAGCAGGATAAATATTATCAAGTTGCTGTAGATATTGCGGAGAAAATTACTGAAATCGGTTTTGGCGTCATCACAGGAGGCGGTCCCGGAATTATGGAGGCAGGAAATAAAGGTGCCAGAAAAGGCGGTGGAAAATCCATCGGTTTGAATATAGAACTGCCTTTCGAGCAGCATTTTAATCCGTATATCGACAAAGGTTATTCCATGGATTTTGATTATTTTTTTGTGAGGAAAGTGATGTTCATCAAATATTCTCAGGGATTTATTGTAATGCCGGGAGGATTTGGGACTTTGGATGAACTTTCGGAAGCAATTACCTTAATTCAAACCAATAAAATCGGTAGATTTCCAATTGTTTTGGTAGGTTCAAAATTTTGGAGCGGACTTTTAGATTGGTTTAAAGATACTCTTCTAGAAAACGGAATGATTTCCGAGGAGGATTTGAATCTCTATCGAGTAGTTGATACCGCTGAAGACGCCGTTGCACACATTAAGGCATTTTACGATAAATACACCGTGAACGTAAACTTTTAATTGGCATTATATTTGAGTTTAACACAACACATAAAGAAAAGATGAAAAAGTTTTTACATATTTTAGGAGTTTTTGCGTTGATGGCGATAATGAGTTTCGGAGTTGCAGATTTTTATTCATCAATGACAAAAGTAGATTATGTGGAAGGGAGCAAAACGCTTAAGTTTACAACCAAAATGAACACGTCTCACATTTCTGACGCTATAAAAATTAACCCCAATACGGCAGGATTTGAAGCAGAAGTAAAGAAATACGTTAATAGTAATTTCGATTTATACGTAAACGGAAACGCCAAAGTACTCACTTTCACAGGAAGCCAGGTAAACGGTGAATCGGTTTGGGTTTATTTTGAAGCAGGTGGTGTCACCGACATCAGTACTTTAAAAATCAAGAACACGATTTTACTGGGAGCTTTTCCGAAGCAGTTTAATCTAGTAAACATCGCTTATAAAGGGAATCAAAAAACAATGAATTTCCAGCGAGGAAAAGAAGTTAATGAGGTAAGTTTTTAGAAATAAGTTAATAACAATACACTCCGTTTCACGAATGAAGCGGATTTTTTTTGTTTTAAGGTAAAGAATTAAAGCAAAATGGCCCGATGTATTGTTATTTTAATGAGTACCATTACAATTATTCTCCGCAGATAAATCAGACGGGGCGGAAAAAACATGGTGATGTTGAAAAACCGAAGCAGAACCGAGCCGATGTTTTAAGGATTAAAAAGATATGATTGAATAAGAAGAAAACCTATTCCCACCTTTAAACGAGCGAAAATTTTAGGGGACAAACAGAAAATGATTGGCTATCAACCCCAAATTAATACGTTCAACAACCTAAAAATAGACGTTCATTAAAGAAACGCAGGTCTAAAAGACCGAAACCACCTGGTTTTGATAAAAAATTCATAGAAAATTACATTTATCATAATGGTTCTTCGGTGAAACGCAAAAAAAAGCCGTCTTTCACGAGTTGTGAGACGGCTTTATCTTATTTACAGATGATATATATTACTGAACTGCAATATTATCCAACTGAATTGTTGTCGTAATTCCGGATCCATTTCCAACATATTTAAACATTACGAAACCGTCTCCTGAAAGATTTGCAGGGAACTGGTAAGTTCCAGCCGGCGCCAATGTACCATAACCGTTGGTCGGGGTTTTAGGAACGGTAAAGTTAGAGGTAATATCCGTTAATGTTGCAGAAGTTGCATCCCCAAGTGGAGTGTAGTTGGTGGAGGTATAAACTTTTAAAGCATCACCGTTGTAAAACCCAACATTTACGTTGAAGCTCAATTTTTTTCCTGGCACGAATTTCACCGGAACAATAAAGAATGTTTCAAAAGGACCTGTCCCAGCGTTTGCAGACAATTGAATATACTTATTTCCAGAGAACGTCTTCAACTGCCAATATCTGTTACCCAAAATAGGATCGTTAATATATTTAGGGAAATCTTCTTGGTTCGTCGTGGTATAACTTTCGAAATTTTCTGTGAAAGTATCTAAAAATGTTACTGCAGAACCTCCTTTTGGTGGAGTTGGATCAAATCTTGTTCCTGTTGGAGGTATTTTCACATCATCCAAACTTCTGATAATCATTTGGAAGTTCGTGTTGTATTTGCTTACTACAAAAGTTAAAGCGCCTGCTCCTTTAGGTAAAAGTGATGCACCGTAAGTCGAGAATCCAGAACTTCTAAGTACTGTTGCGCCACCAAAAGCATCTTCAATTTTGCGGTCTGTATCAACACCTGCTCCTGCAACATAATCGATGTACGATTTGTTCACCGGATAAATTTCTGAGATATTAAACTGAACATTTGGCACGGTAACCAACGTGTTGATGTATTTATCTTGAGCTGCGGTATTCAAATCAGCCAAAGCTGTTGGTTTAATCGTTACGACATCCATTTTACTACCGTTGCAAACCCCTGAAATATATCTTGGGAACAATGAGGCAGGAATTCTACCGATCGCGTAAGTTGGGTCTACAGAACCAATTTTTTTAACACCTCTGTCCAATCCTAAACGAAGACCGTTTGCACGGATTCTAATGTGGCTTCCTACAGGGAAATCAGCATAGTTACTTGCTCTGTCAACTTCCATTTGTAATCCAACCGTTGGATTTTCAGGTTTATCCTGGAAAGAAATTGTTTTGTAGAAATTACCATTTTCATCTGAAGAGACTACGTAAGCATCAAATATTACAACTGGATCATTTGCGCCGCTAGGAATTAAGATATATCCAGATGCAGGAGTTTTTGCCACGAAATCTGCCATTGAAATCGTAGGAGCATCAAATTTATTGGTGCAATTAATCGGCGGAGTTTCCCACTCGTCTTTATCAACACAAGAGCTTAAAGTAATTGCGGATAGCGCAATAACAAAAGCTGATTTTAAATATTTTCTGATATCCATTTTATTGTTTTTTATTTTTTGTGATTAATGATTAGAATCTAACTTGTAAGTTAACAAAATATGATCTTCCCTGCGTGTACCAATATTTTGGTCCGAATAAAGGATATTCACGATCTTTTTCTTGGGAGAAGGTATCAAACTTCACGTTTCTCACCTGTTCAAAACCACCAGTGATGTACTTTGTATTGTCGAGAATATTATTAACTGAAGCAGTAAGCAGCACGTAATAACTTCCAAATCTCCAAGATTTACCAACGTTTGCATTGATGAAAAAGGCAGAAGGAAGTCTTGTGGGTGCGAGAAGCTCGCGTAATCTTTCTTCGGTCACTCCGGAATATGGTGTCCCAGAAACTGGATTCTGTACAAAAGATTCAGTTCTCATAAGTGCAGAAGGATTCAGGTAATTATCATCTAAGTAATTCCAGTTTGCACCAAACCACCAGTATTTTGGTGAATTGTAACGGAATCCTAAAGAGTAACCTTGTTGCGGAGTTCCACCTTGTTTGTAACCTTTTAAGTATGCTTTTCCAAAATCAGCGTAAGATTTACCGTTGCTGAAAGTTCCCGTTGCATCGGAAGCAAAATACACTTGAGGATCATTTCTAAAAGTAAAATCACCATAACTCGCTAAACCTTGTAAAGATAGTGTAGGGGTTACTTTAACATCAATGCCAAGTTCGGCGCCCATGTTTCGTTTTTCAACGTTAGACATGATTTCAGTTACGAAAGCACTTTGTACATTCGAAGTTTCACCGTCCTGACCTTGTTTTACTAAAGAAATTCCATCTGCAAAAAATCTCTGAAGGTTGGTATCGTTTTGTGTATCAACCAAATAACCGGTTAAACGCATTTTAATGAAAGGAGTATTCATAATGTAACTCAAATCATTTGCGTTGATTACGGTATTTTTAATGTTTGGAGAAGTTGCAGCGTTTACTCTCGGGTTTATGAATAAATCTTCTAGGAACGGTGCCTGCGAAAAATAGGCTCCATTATAAACTAGGAAATTTCTACCATCTATTTTGTAAACAGCCTGTCCTTTCAAACCGAAATCCCAGAAATTATAATTCCCACTATCTCCAAATGAGTCTTGGTAAAGGTAATGGCGCATTAAACCTTCTCTTGACGATGTTGAATATCCTGCCAAAGCCGAAACAAAAACATCAAATCTACCGGATTGAAATTTAAGTCCAGGATTTACCTTGGCTTCCTGTCTTCTGAAAATGTAATTGTATCCCAATTTATCACCAACTCTTTTGGTAACATCAGCTTCACCTTCATCATATAAGCCGGATTTTCCCGGATTATTTGTTGCAGCGAAAGGATCGCGGTTCAAAACAAAATCAGCTCCCAATAAATCCTTCACTTCTCGGTAAAGTTCTGAATTATAGTTTTGGTAAGATAGATTTAATAAAAATTTAGTGGTATCTGTAAAGTTATAAACGTAATGCGTTGCAGCGTTGAAAATCTTATCATCACTCACATCGTTTACCTGATAATATAATGCTCTTTTCCCTGTAAAACCATAATAGGTTTGTGCAGGCTGATTCACATTTCTTCTGTAGAGCGCATCCCAATTAATTTGCGTAAACAAAGGATCGCCATTTTGCCAACCTTCCATCGCTGCTTTATAAGCCTCTTGAGCGGTTGTAGGCACCGGAGAGTTCGGATTGTTCGGGTCTGGCCAAACAGAAGCATTTGGATCTAATGAATCGTAATAACTTGGAAGGTTTCTATAATAAGTTGGCGACGGATTAGGTACATTTTGCCAATCTAAACGCGCACTTTTATCTTTTCCGAACTGGTAAGAAATCGCTGTTGCCAAACTTGATTTTTTGTTGATCTTCCAGAAATCCTGCAATTGGATAATCGGTTGGAAGCCTGCGCGAACCCTCTCGCTTCTTTTCTTTCCATCTTGCCATCCCCAATAAGAATTGTAGTGAACCCCTTGATAATTATAAACTTCTTGTGTACTTGGGCTTGAAGTTGATCTTCTGTATGGTGCTGCAAAAGCATTTAGTGTCATCGTATGAGAATCACTGAATTTTTTCTCAATTCCTAAGTATGCTCCGTAAGCATCATAAAAAGTTCCTTCATTAATACCTTCTTGTGCCCATCTTCTGGCTCCCATTGCTGTGAAAGCCCATCCGTTTTTGCTCATTCCGGAAGTGTAGCGTAAAGAGGCTCTGTTTCTGTAATTTCTGTTGGTTAAAGAGTAAGTAGCCTGGAAACCTTTACGATATTCGCTCGCATTGGTGTTTTTATAAACAACGGAACTTGCACCACCGAAAGCGTATTCTGAAGGAGCGTGATTTGCGGCAACTTCCGGATATCTAGTAATCTCATTGAGTCCACCCCAATTTCCGAAATCAACATTTCCGTTGTCCGATTTCACCATCGTTACTCCGTTCATCATTGTTTCACCAGATCTGCCATCAATTCCTCTTGGTCTGAACCAGTATGCGCCTAAATCAAAAGCAGCAATTCTGCTGAAAACGTCCTGTGAAGACTGCAATAAACCTACGGTTGTACTTTGGCTGGTGTTTTCTTCCTCGCCACTATTCTCAATAATGGTAAGACCCTGATCAGCTCCCGAAAGTGAAGAATAAAGGGTAATTACACCCAAATCTTTTCTTTTTTCGTCTTTTACGTCAAACTCCATTACTTTGGTTTCGTAACTCGGTTTGGTAATTACAATTTGATAATGGCCAGACTTCAGATCAACAAACTGGAAATATCCAATTTTATCTGCTTTCACATCATTACCAGAACCTTTCAAATCAACCTCCGCACTTTCCACCGGCTTTCCGTCGGCATCTTTTAAATATGCAAAAACGGTAGTTTGTGCAAAGTAAAAAGAAGCGGGAAGCAGCGTAAATAAAGAGATTAAAGATAGCTTTTTAATCATGTTTAAAATTTATTTTTTTGCTTTTTATAATCTAACAATCAGTTCATTAAATTAAGGAAGGCAAATTTACGTCTAAAAATCAGTATCATAAAACTTTTTAACAAAAATTACTTTAATATTTCATTAAATTTTTAAAGCTGATAAATATTACGATTTTCAATGGCAATTTATTGTTAGATTTGCAATTCAAAACTATTCTGTATTAAAAATGAAAAAAATTGTAAGTTTAGTACTAATAACCATCTTTTGCTATTCATTCGGTCAACAAAAAGGTCAACTTCGCAGAGTGGCGACGATTGGTTTCTTAAACGTTGAAAACTTGTGGGATACCATTGCGTCTGCAGATTATATCGACGGGACAAAAGACATTAGCAATCCTGCTTTTCACAGAAGCGTACCGATCGACTCACTAAAACATCTTGAAACCACCGAGGATTACAGAGGCGAATGGAATGACCAATTGCTGAAGGGTAAAAAAGTAATCCGCCACCAAATTCTTGCGGATGACTTTACCCCTAAAAGCGGCAAAAATTGGGACACCAAAAAATACCGACAAAAGCTGGACAACGAGGCGAAAGTAATTTCTGAAATGGGCGCGCAATATACCAAAACTGCTCCCGCTATCGTTGGTTTGATTGAGGTTGAAAACCGTCAAGTTGTCGAGGATTTGGTAAAACATCCAACTCTTGCGAAGTATGATTATGGGATTATTCATTATAACTCATACGATGCACGAGGAATTGATGTAGCGGTTATTTATCAGAAAAGGAGATTCACTCCAACGAATTCTTTAAAAAAGGAAATTAAAATTTTTGATGAAGGTAAAAGAAGCTATACCCGCGATATTTTGGTAGTTACAGGTTTCCTTGATAATGAAAAAATCGCAGTATTTATGAATCACTGGCCTTCAAGAAGTGGTGGGGAAGCGAGATCTTTACCAAGAAGAAATGCAGCCGCAGTAGTTTTGAAGCAACAGATGGACAGTGTGAGAGCTTTGGATCCATCCACAAAACTTTTTGCGATGGGCGATTTCAACGATGATCCGGTGAGCGCAAGTTTGAAAAATTATCTGAAAGCGGCATGGACTCCTAAAGATGTAAACCAAGATACACCGTACTTGAATTTAATGTATCCGCTTTATAAAAAGGGCGTAGCTTCTTTGGCTTACCAGGATGCGCCAAACTTATTTGATCAGATTATTGTTTCAGGAAACGTTATTTCCGATAAAGTAGGCAAAGATTATTCACTCTACAAGGCGGAAATTTTTGCACCGCCTTATTTAATCACAAAAGAAGGAAATTTCAAAGGATATCCTTTCCGATCTTGGAATGGCGATAAATTTACTGCAGGTTATAGCGACCACTTCCCTGCCTTCGTCGTCATACAGCGCGAAGCAGAACCAAAATAAACATTCATAGCCGTTTCCCATTTGAAGCGGCTTTTTTTTGGCTTCTGATTTGATGTTTATCAAATGAAATTAAAATGTAAATTTGATTGTTTATTAAATAAAGAAAAATGAAAAGAATTATTTTTATAATCAGTATTTTATTGCTGAGCATGAGTTGCTCTTCACCTAATAAAATATCTAATGACGACAATAAAGTCACCATGAAGCCCGAAAAAAATGACGATGGGGAGTGGGATTTGGAAGTTTTGGATTCACAATGGAGTTATTTTCTTAATGCTGTAGCTAAACCAATCAGCATGTATTCAGAAAATCAGCTTAGAAGCAGAAATGCCATGTTGGTATCCGAGTGGAATTCCTATTATTTTTCAGGGAGATACAGAAATATTATAGAATCTTCAATTGAATACAACCCGCAGGAGAATTACGGATTGAATTTTGAGTACAAGCTTTATCAGGTTTTTGCCTACGTTCAATGGAAATACGGACTGAAACTCAATGGCCTAAGCATGACAGAGGTTCGATAGATTCAAACAAAAAAAGGTTCAGAAATTTCTGAACCTTTTTGTACAATTACTGTAAATCCTATTTATTGAATTTCTCTTCAACAACATCCCAGTTAATCACCTCAAAGAATGCGGAAACATAATCTGGTCTTCTGTTTTGATAATGCAGGTAATAAGCATGTTCCCAAACATCAAGTCCCAAAAGTGGTGTTCCTTGACAATCAGAAACAGGCATTAACGGATTGTCCTGATTTGGCGTAGAGCAAACAGAAACTGAACCGTCTTCTTTTTTGCACAACCAAGCCCAACCTGAACCGAATCTTGTTTTAGCTGCTTCAGAAAAATCTGTCTTAAATTTTTCAAATCCGCCGTAAGCTTCGATTGCTGCTTTTACATTTCCGACAGGTTCTTTGCTTCCACCTGGAGTTAAAATTTCCCACCAAAGTGTGTGATTGTAGTGTCCTCCTCCATTATTTCTAACAGCAGGTTTGTCGGTTCCTGTTTTGCAGATTTCTTCGATGGTTTTACGTTCTAAATCTGTTCCAGCAATTGCTTTGTTTAAATTATCAACGTACGCTTGATGGTGTTTTGTGTAGTGGATTTCCATCGTTTTTGCGTCGATTGTTGGTTCTAATGCGTCATAAGCATACCCCATTTTCGGTAATTCGAATGCCATAATTTTTTCTGTTTAAATGTTATGATTCAAATTTAATCATTATTTAGACCAATTCCAAAATAGCAGCATCACTTTAATAAATCTTTAACATTGATGAAAACGAAAGACAGATTTGCAGCGTTTACCAACGTTTCAGTTCTTCGCAACCCTTTTTTTGTTAATAATTTCTAACAACATGCCGCGACTTTTTCACTACCTTTCCTAAAAAACAAAAACCGCCCAAATTCTTGAACGGTCTTAATTTAATTTAGCGTTCTATTTCTTTGAGAAGTTTTACCAACTTGACTCTTGGCTCGATTTCTTGCGCTTTTTTATCTGTTCATCGACATCAAGAACTCCTCATTATTCAAAGTTCCTTTGATGCTTTTGTTCACAAATTCCATTGCTTCAACAGGATTCATGTCGGCAAGATATTTTCTTAGAATCCACATTCTTTGTTGGGTAACGTCATCAAGCAACAAATCGTCTCTTCTCGTACTTGAAGCCACCAAATCAATTGCAGGATAAATTCGTTTGTTAGCAATTTTTCGGTCGAGTTGAAGTTCCATGTTACCGGTTCCTTTAAATTCCTCGAAAATCACTTCGTCCATTTTTGAGCCGGTATCGATTAATGCAGTTGCAATGATGGTCAAAGAACCGCCGCCTTCAATATTTCTCGCTGCTCCGAAGAATCTCTTTGGTTTGTGAAGGGCATTTGCATCAACACCACCCGAAAGAATTTTCCCTGAAGCCGGAGTTACCGTATTGTATGCTCTCGCCAAACGTGTAATGGAATCCAACAAAATCACCACATCATGACCACATTCCACCATTCTTTGCGCTTTTGAAAGAACGAGATTCGCTACTTTCACATGCTTTTCTGCAGGTTCGTCAAAAGTTGAGGCAATGACTTCCGCATTTACACTTCTTTCCATATCGGTCACTTCTTCCGGTCTTTCGTCGATGAGCAAAATCATCATGTATGCTTCCGGATGGTTGGCTGAAATGGAGTTTGCGATATCTTTCAACAGCATGGTTTTACCGGTTTTCGGTTGCGCCACAATCATTGCTCTTTGTCCTTTGCCGATTGGCGTGAACAAATCCACGATTCTTGTGGAAAGTGTTGAGTTTTTTCCTGTTAAATTAAATTTTTCATCAGGAAAAAGAGGCGTCAAAAACTCAAAAGCAACACGATCTTTGATGAATTCCAGATCTCTTCCATTAACTTCTGTCGGCTTTAATAAGGAGAAATATTTCTCGCCTTCTTTTGGCAAACGAACAATTCCTTTTACGGTATCTCCCGTTTTCAAACCATAATTTCTAATCTGATTGGTTGAAACATACACATCATCGGGAGAGGAAATGTAGGAGAAATCCGATGAACGCAGGAATCCGTAATTATCCGGTAAAATTTCAAGAACACCTTCAATTGTTACCAAACCATCAAAATTGAATTCCTTTTTAGAGTTTTCTTCTTGGTTTTCAGCGTTCTGATTTTTGTTTTGATTAGGATTTTGGTTCTTGTTCTGATTTTTATTTTGGTTTTGCTGTTTGTTGTGGTTTTGGTTCTGATTAGGATTTCCGTTTTGGTTGGAATTTCCGTTTCCGTTCTGATGACGGTTTTGGTTTTGGTTTTCAGAATTCGGTTGACTTCTTGGCTGTTCCTGTATCGGTGCTTTCTCGGCAACAGCTTCTATTACGGCATCTTCAACAGGAGCTTCCTCTTTTGGAACTGAAATTCGCTGTCTTTTTTTCTTCTGCTGATTTCTGTTGTTTTCAGTTGAAGTAGATGTTTTTTCCTGCAATGAATTTTCTGCAACTGTTTCCTGTATTGATTCTACTGGGGTTTCAGCATTTTCAAATGGTATTTCAGCGGAAACTTCTGTAGGTTTCTCGGTTTTCTTTTTGGTTGCGGGTTTCTTTGCCGCAGGTTTTTTGGCTGCAGGAGTTGTTGTTTCTTCTGTATTCATAGGGGTTTCGGTGGCGTTGTAATAATCTTTTGCTACTTTCGTATTCGAAGCCTGAAAGTCAAGGATGGCAAAGATTTTATCATTATCGGTGCTGTTTTTAGCAAGTTTAACGCCTAAATCTTTCGTGATTTTAGTCAAGTCCGCATCGGATTTCGACCTTAACGTTTCGATGTTGAACATAAATGTTACGTAAAAATTGTATTATATAAGTGTGTGTAAGTAAGAAAGTTAAGTCGGGCGACTTTTCTTATTTAGAGCAATAATAGTGCAAATCTACACTAAAAATTTAATTATGCAAAAAAATATTGCTATTTTTGCAACACACTTTCAGATAAGATGCTACAAAGAATACAGACTGTATGGATATTTTTGGCGATTTTGGGAGCCGTTTTTCTGTTCGTTACCGGGCAGGATTTTTCGCTTTTCGGGCCAACTCCATTCATTTCAATTGCTTGTGTTGCTTTGGTTTTATTTGGATTCATCAGCATTCTAAGTTACAAGGATAGAAAAAGACAGATTACGCTGAACAATATCAGCATTTTCATAAACGCTTTGTTGCTCGGTTTATTGGCGTATTGGCTACTCACTTTATCCGGAGGAATTGATTTTCCTGAGAAGGGTATTGAGCCTGTTTTTCCGTTTTTATCAATAATATGTTTGCTCATTGCAAATGTTTATATCCGGAAAGACGAACGGCTCGTAAAATCTGTGGACCGGCTCCGCTAAACTTACAACGATTTTTTTTGAGTGAAACAGTTCCTTTTTGGAGCTGTTTTTTTTCATTTATAAAAAGCTATATCTTTATCGAAAATTATCAATGAAAAAACTTCTTCCTTTCTTCATCTTATTTCTTTTCAATTTAAATTACGCTCAAGAAGTTTCGCAAGAACGTGTTACAAAAGTTCTTTCAACACTTGCTTCCGATGAAATGAAGGGCAGAGAAATCGGCACTCCCGAAAATGATTCCGCCGCAGTTTATATTGCCAAACTTTTTAAGGAAAACAATCTCGATTTCTGTACCGGTGATTCTTATCTCGTTCCTTTTGAATACAAGGGAAAAGTCGCCTACAATGTTTGTGGAATTAAGAAAGGAAAATCGGATAAAACTTTAGCATTTACCGCACATTTCGACCACATCGGTTTTACCAATAAAAAAGGTGACAACGTGTACAACGGCGCAGATGACAATGCAAGTGGCGTGACAACGGTTGTTGGAATTGCTGATTATTTCAAAGAAAAAAAACCCAATTTTTCAATGATGTTCATCGCTTTTAATGGAGAGGAAAAAGGAATGAAAGGTTCCAAAGCAATTGCTGAAAATCCCGCTTTGCACTCGGAATATCAAAATATCAATGCATTATTAAATTTTGAAATGGTGGCGACGGTTTCCCAATTTGGTCCGAATGCGCTTTTCATGACGGGTGACGAATTTTCTAATCTTGATGAACTTTTCAATACCAATGCAGAAAATAGATTAAAAATTTTTCCTGATCCTTACAAAGGCCAACAACTTTTTTACCGTTCAGATAACGTGATGTTTGTTCGAAAGAAAATAATTGCACATTCTTTTTCCACCGTGAATATGAATACAGCGACCCATTATCACCAGTTGAATGACGAATTAAGCGTGGTTGATTTTGGAAATGTTACTCAAATCATCAACAATTTAAGTAAAACTATTGAGAAATTGAAGCCTGAAAACTTTGCTCCGAAATATAGTGAGAATGTAAATTTTAATAAGTAAAACATCTGCTTGAAATTCCGTAATTTTGCGAATTAATTCATTTAATGAAACATCCACAGATCAATATTTCAAAGTTTAGTAAATCGAAATTTATTGGATGTTCCATCTGACAAAAAAACAATAGAAATCAGCAGATGAAGCCACTTCACCGAATCCTTTCTTTCGCAAAACCGCACCAAAAATACCTTTTCGGAAGCATCTTTTTTAATCTGCTCTATTCATTACTGCAGATTTTTTCCATCGTCACGATGCTTCCAATTCTGCGAATTCTCTTTAAACTCGACAAAGAAGTCGATACTTCGGTAGTTCCTGTTTACAGCGGAAAATTTGCGGATTATTTCGGTTACCTGAAAGATATGGCGTATTACAAAATTCAGATGAACATCAATGAATACGGCGCTATTCAAGTTTTGGCGGTACTTTGTGGAATTACGGGAGTTGCCTTTTTGTTACGAAATTTGTTCAGATATTTAGGTTCCTATTTGCTCGTGAATTATCGTGTCGGAATTACCAAAGATTTGCGAACTGCGATGTATGACAAATTTTTGAAATTGCCCGTTTCGTTTTTTACAGAACAAAGAAAAGGCGATATGATGTCGCGAATTTCCAACGACATTGGTGCGGTTGAAGGCGGAATTATGGGAAGTTTGGTCGATTTGCTGAACTCGCCGTTTATGATTATTTCGTCATTAATTACCTTATTTATTTTATCACCGACTTTAACACTTTTCTCACTTTTGGTATTTCCGATCATGGGTTGGCTGATTTCCTGGGTGGGAAAAAGTTTAAAAAAACACGCAACTTCCGCACAGGAAGAATTGGGAAACCTTTTCTCTTTGGTGGATGAAACTTTGAAATCCTCTAAAGTCATCAAGATTTTTAATGCCGATAAAATCCTCAAAAACCGCTTCAACAAAACAACCGACAATTGGCAAAAATACGCGATTGGAATGAGCAGAAGACGAGAACTCGCTTCACCAATGAGCGAATTTTTGGGTTCTGTTACCATGTTGATTATCACTTGGTTTGCAGGGGTTCAAATCATTAACGGCGTGAATAAGGATCCTGTAACTTTCTTGGCTTTCATAGGAGTTTTCTTCCAAATTTTGGATCCTGCGAAAAAATTATCCAATGCGTTTTCCGCCATTCAAGGCGGAATGGCGAGTTTGGACAGAGTTTCAGAAGTTTTAGATTATGATTTAAAAATTGATGAAGCAGAAAATCCAGTTCCGATTTCTACTTTAAAAGATAAAATTGAATTTAAAAACATTGGCTTCTTTTACGATAAAGATAATGTGATTCTGAAGAACTTCAACCTTACGATTCCGAAAGGAAAAACGATTGCTTTGGTTGGGCAATCAGGTTCGGGTAAAACAACGATCGCCAATTTGCTTGCACGATTTTACGACGTTTCCGAAGGCGAAATTTTAGTTGACGGCGTAAATATCAAAGATTTAAGCGTAAAAGATTACCGTCATCTTTTGGGTATGGTAACGCAGGAATCGGTTTTATTTAATGATTCTGTTTTCAACAATATTTTGATGGGAAAACCCAATGCAACCGAAGCTGAAGTGATATCCGCCGCGAAAATTGCAAACGCACATCAATTTATTGAAAATCTGCCCGACAAATATTTTACCAACATCGGCGACGACGGAAACAAGCTTTCGGGTGGACAAAAACAAAGGGTTTCCATTGCAAGAGCCGTTTTGAAGAACCCGCCAATTATGATCTTGGATGAAGCAACTTCCGCATTAGACACAGAATCAGAGAGATTTGTTCAGGACGCGTTAGAAAAAATGATGGAAAACCGCACTTCTTTGGTCATCGCTCACCGACTTTCAACTATTCAAAAAGCAGACTGGATTGTGGTTATGGAACGCGGCGAAATCGTGGAACAGGGAACTCACCACGAACTCTTCGATAAAAACGGGGTATACCGGAAATTGGTAGAATTGCAAAACTTCGGTTAAGGCTGTAAAATTTCGAGAAGCGGTTCGCTAAATATCCTTCTGTTTAAATAATTCCCAATCCAAGAAAGACAGAAAACACAATCAACGCCACCGCAACAAAACTTTGAAGTGCAGAAATGGTCATTTTCTTCAACATTTTATTTCCAAGAAAAGCTCCTGCAAAAGCAGAAAGCGTCGCAATCAAAACCAGATTCCAATTTAACGTTTCGTGATTTTTCACAATATTTTCTGCATAAACGGCAAGTCGCGTCACATCAATCAAACAGGCAATCGCAATTCCTGTCGCAATAAAACTTTCTTTCGATAAGCCTGAACGAATTAGAAAAGCCGACCTCAATGCTCCTTGATGTCCTGAAAGTCCGCCAAAAAATCCGCTGATGAATCCACCGATTGGCAAATATTTTTTGTTGAATTCTAAATTTTTAAGTTTCGGAATTAAGTCGAAAAGTGCAAAAAATATCAGCAAAGCCGCAATGATAATTTTAATTAAAGTCATTTGGAAGGTCTTTCCCAAAAGTTGATATTCGTGAAACGGTTTCAAGTCTGAAAGATAATTCAGGACAAAAGCTCCGACAAAAGCTGAGATTATTGCAGGAATTCCGAATTGCCACAGGATGGATTTATCAATGCTTTTTCCAACAAGAAAAAATTTGAAAACGTTGTTGAGGAAATGCACAATCGCCGTTAAAGCCACCGCAATTTCGACAGGAAAGAAAATCGCAAAAACAGGAAGAAGAATCGTTCCTAATCCGAATCCCGAAAAGAAAGTGAGTCCCGATGCAAGAAACGCCGTGATTATGATGATAATTTCCTGCATGACTTTAGGAAGTTATTGGCGAGTCTGTCTCGGTCTGCTAAAAATCGAAAGGATTACTCCCGCAAAAAGACCAATCGTTTTGATGTAGGAATATTGCGAATCGGTCGGAAGAAATGCACCGATAATGCAAAGTCCCGCCGCAACATACATTGGATAAAGGAAATTTTTGTTGGTCAAAGTCGGTGCCTGCAGAAAGAAACTCGCTCCAATTAAAATGTAGAAAATTTTGTTGTAAAGCAGGTTGTTCAACTCAGGTGAAAGCAGGTTGAAAAATCCTACGGCAAGACAAATCAGTGCGCCGATTGAAAGAATTCCCTGTATGGTTGTGGTATTGGTGTTCATGAATTTAAAAAATAAATTTTGGCTAAAGCCAAATTGAAATAGGTATTTTAGCAAACGGGCTAAAGCCCGTTCCTATTGATCTTTGTAAAGAAGTTTAATAACTCTCATTCTGATTAGGAAAATCCGAACTTTTCACATCTTTCACGTATTGCGAAACCGCACCCGTAATTTCGGTGTATAAATCGAGGTATCTTCTTAAAAATTTCGGCGAAAAATCTTTGTTCATTCCCACCATATCGTGATAAACCAAAACTTGTCCGTCGCAGTCGGGTCCCGCTCCAATTCCAATCGTAGGAATGGAAATGCTTTCGGAAACTTTTTTCGCTAAAGCGGCAGGAATTTTTTCCAAAACCAATGCGAAACAACCCAATTCTTCCAAAAGTTTGGCGTCGCTCATTAATTTTTCTGCTTCCTCTTCTTCTTTTGCACGAACTTTATAGGTTCCGAATTGATAAATTGATTGCGGAGTTAAACCCAAATGCCCCATCACAGGAATTCCTGCATTCACAATTTTTTTGATGGATTTCTCCACTTCTTTTCCGCCCTCCAGTTTTATCGCGTGAGCTTCGGATTCCTTCATGATTCTCACGGCAGATTCCAAAGCTTTTTCCGGATTTGACTGATAACTTCCGAAAGGTAAATCTACCACCACCAAAGCGCGGTTAACTCCACGAATCACACATTGAGCATGATAAATCATTTGGTCAAGCGTAATCGGCAAAGTCGTTTCGTAACCCGCCATTACGTTCGATGCGGAATCTCCCACCAAAATGGCGTCAATTCCACCTGCATCCACCATTTTTGCAGTCGTGAAATCGTATGCAGTAAGCATGGTGATTTTTTCTTTGTCGAATTTCATTTTTCGCAAAGTTTCGGTGGTAATTTTTTTGATTTCGGAATGTACAGACATAAAATTTGTTGGGTGTTTGGTGTTGGATGTCGGGTGCTTCAAAGCGGATGAAAAATTTTATCTGAATTTGTAAACTTCCAGCATCCATCTTCCATCATCTAGCCTATATAATGACGTGACCCAGTTTTATCAACTTCTCGTGATTCAAGATTTTTATATTTCTACCTTCAACTTCGATAAGTCCGTCCTGTTTAAATTCGGAGATTAAACGGATTGCGCTTTCTGTAGCGGTTCCGATGATGTTTGCGATTTCTTCCCTCGTCAAAGAAATTTTGATGAAACCTTCAGGATCGGTTCCTAATTTTTGTTCAAGTAAAAGTAAAATTTCCGCCAATCTTTCACGCACGGTTTTTTGTGCAAGAAAAGTTACGGTATTGGAAGATTCGCCCAATTCAAAAGCAATTTTCTGCAACATCACAAAAGCAAGTTTGGAATCCACTTCCAATAAATGCAGGAAAATATCTGAAGGTAAAAATGTCGCTTCAAGTTCGGTCATTGCTTCAGCTTTTGCCTGAAAATCTTCGCCGCAAAGAAGGGAACGATAACCGATTAAATCTCCTGTTTTGATAAACCTTAAAATTTGTTCTTTTCCATAAACGCCTTGTTTGGAGAGTTTTGCAGTTCCTTTCGTGATGAAATAAACTCCTTTTGCATTTTCACCATCCTCAAAAATGGTTTCGCCTTTATGAAATTTTAGGGTTTGTTTTGCGGAAACATATTTTTCAAAATCTTTAGCAGAAAGTGTTTCTCTGAAAGACTCTTCATTAAAGGTTTTTTGTAAATTCTCCTCAATCAGCGTTTGTTTTTCTAGCGACATAATTTTATGACATTTATCAGCAAAAATAGGACAATTAAAACCGAAGCACAAATTTATTTGTTATAATTTTGCGTGTTAAATTTTAAAGGAAGTGGCAGAAAACTGTTTTCATTGCGGACAAGAGATTGACAGAGAACGAATTCCGTTCGATGAGAAGATTTTTTGTTGCAATGGTTGCAAATCGGTTTATGAAATCCTGAACATCAATGATTTAGGTAATTTTTATGAACTCAATAAGCGTTCGGGAATTCGTCCGAATGACGAAAATACTTCACAGTTCGATTATCTCGACACTTCCGAAATTTTCGACAGAGTCACCGATTTTTCAGAAGGCAATACGAGTTTGGTGACTTTCAAAATTCCTGTGATTCATTGCTCATCCTGCATTTGGCTTTTGGAAAGTCTTCAGAATCTGAATAAAAACATCAATTATTCTCAAGTCAACTTTACTCGAAAAAATGTTCAGATTTCTTTTAATCACAATCAATTAAAGTTAAGCGAACTTGCAAAATTTTTGACGAATCTTGGCTACAAACCTGTCATCAATTTAGAAACCGCCGAGAAAACTGAAGAAAAACTCGACAAAACTTTGCTGATAAAATGGGCGATTGCAGGATTTGCTTTCGGAAACGGGATGTTCTTTTCGTATCCTGAATACGCTGCAGAATTGATGGGAACGAGTGATTTTTGGTTCGAAAAATACAAGGATTTATTCCGATTCATCATGTTTTTGTTGGCAACTCCCGTGGTTTTTTATTCGGCATCCGATTATTTTAAATCCGCTTGGTATGGCTTGAAAAATAAGGTTGTGAATATCGATGTTCCGATTGTGTTGGGAATCATCATGCTTTACGGAAGAAGTATTTATGAAGTTCTTACTGATTATGGAGCAGGATATTTCGACACTTTGTGCGGTTTGCTTTTTTTCATGTTGATGGGAAAACTCTTTCAGAAGCGAACGTACAGCGCACTTTCCTACGACCGCGACTATAAATCTTTCTATCCGATTGCGGTAACTAAAGTTGATTTTAACGGTAAACAGGACAACATTTTACTTTCTGAATTGAAAATTGGCGACCGAATCATGGTTCGTAATCAGGAAATTATTCCTGTGGATGCGGTTTTGATTAATGGCGAAGGAAATATTGACAACAGTTTTATCACGGGAGAAAGCGCTTCTATTCCTAAAAAAGCGGGCGACAAAATTTTTGCGGGCGGAAAACAAATCGGTTCTGCCCTGGAATTGGAAGTGATAAAAACCGTGAATCAAAGCTATTTGACGCAACTTTGGAACAAGGAAGCCTTCAAAAAACACGAAACAGGACTCGATACTTTGACGAACGAAATTTCAAAATATTTCACTTTCATTATTTTAGGAATCACAATGATTGCAGGGATTTATTGGGCAAGAATCGATTTTGAAAAAATGTTTCAGGTGGTTGCTGCGATTTTGATTATTGCGTGTCCATGTGCTTTGGCGTTGTCTGCACCGTTTACTTTTGGTCACGTCATGCGGATTTTGGGAAGAAATAAGTTCTACGTTAAAGACACTTTGACAATTGAAAAAATTTCTAAAATCGGAACTGTTGTTTTCGATAAAACGGGAACAATCACGCATCAGAAAAAATCAGATGTCACTTTTGAAGGAACTGAAATTCAAGAATTTGACTTAAAAAACATCAAGAGTTTGGTTAAAAATTCAAACCATCCATTATCGAAAGGAGTATATGAATTTTTAGAAATTGAGGATGAGTATTACCCGATTGAAAACTTTAAGGAACTTGCAGGAAAAGGTTATGAGGCGCAAGTTCGAGGAAATCTTTACAAGATTGGCTCCGCAAGTTTGGTTCGTCAAGAATCGAAAAATCTGGAAACCGCTGTTTACGTCAGCAAAAATGATGAATTCATTGGAAAATTTATCTTTAAAAATGAATACCGTGAAAATTTAAATTCTTTATTTAAAAGACTCTATGATTATAAAATCCATATTTTAAGTGGAGATAACGCCTCGGAAGAAAAAGTCTTGAAAACCATTATTCCGAATGCAGATGGAATGGCTTTCAACCAAAGTCCCGAAGATAAATTGAATTATATTAAAAATCTTCAAGACCAACATCAGAAAGTTGCGATGTTGGGAGACGGATTAAACGATGCAGGAGCTTTGAAGCAAAGTAACGTGGGAATCGCGGTTGCGGATGATACGAATTCTTTTACGCCTTCTTCGGATGTGATTATGTCGGGAGAAAAACTGACGGATTTAGATAAATATTTTGATTTTTCAAAAGACGCGATGAAGATTGTAAAAATGACCTTTGCAATCAGCTTTTTTTACAACATTATCGGGCTGAGTTTTGCGGTTACAGGACACATGTCGCCACTTTTTGCCGCGATTATTATGCCGATAAGTTCGATTAGTGTAGTGGCGTTTACTTCGGCTGCAACTTGGTTTAGGAGCACTAAATATTTCAAAATCAATCAGTAATAGTTATGTTCTTTATTTAGAAAAGTTTTAAATTAACATTAATTAACACTCTGTGACGAAAATCATAATTTTTACCTATTTTTGAAGAAGTTTATTTTTAAATTTGCAAAAGTATGGATATACTCTATTTAATGATTCTGTGCAGCGTGACATTAGCTGTAATTTTTTTAATCATTTTTATAGTGAATGCAAAAAAAGGGCAGTTTGAAGATGATGAATCACCCGCAGTAAGGATTTTACTTGACTCGGAAATCATAAAAGAACCAGAAAACGAGGATAAGAAGGAAGAAGACATTAAAAAAATATAGAAGAAAAAAGTGATTAGTTAATATGGAAACACAAAAGTTTAGTTATGACAACAGCATTGTGCGAGCGTTTCTTTATGCAACGGTAGTTTTCGGACACGTTGGATTTTTATTGGGGCTTACTGCGGCATTAATGCTTTTCTATCCGGAACTTCCTGAGTATCTCTTCGGAACAGACGATGCAACCATCGCGAGTTTACAAAGCGGTAATCTTCAGGGATTAATCAACACGCATGGTGCGTTTGGTTTTGGCCGAATCAGAATGCTGCATACCAGTGCAGTAATTTTCGCATTTGTATGTAACGGATTTTTTGCCGGAGCGTATTATTCCATGCAGCGTTTGCTGAAAACAAGAATGTGGAGTGACACCCTTTCCTGGATTCATTTCTGGGGATGGCAACTGATGATTGTTGCAGTAGTTATCACTTTCTTAATGGGGATCAACACCTCTAAAGAATATGCAGAGCACGAATGGCCGATCGATATTCTGATTACCATTATTTGGGTGATCTTCGGTATCAATATGTTCGGTACCATTGCAAGAAGAAGAGTGCGTCACCTGTACGTTGCAATTTGGTTCTATTTGGGAACATGGGTTGCGATTGCGATGCTTCACATTTTCAATAACTTAGAAGTTCCGTTGTCTTTCGCAGGTTGGAAATCTTATTCTGCTTATTCAGGAGTTAAAGATGCTTTAGTTCAGTGGTGGTACGGACATAATGCAGTAGCGTTTGTTTTAACAACTCCAGTGCTAGGTTTGATGTATTACTTCTTGCCGAAAGCTGCAGACCGACCAGTATTTTCTTATAAATTATCCATTATTCACTTCTGGTCCCTGATCTTCGTTTATATCTGGGCAGGTCCTCACCATTTGCAGTACACTGCAATTCCTGGTTGGGCGCAAGCTTTGGGAACAGGTTTCTCCATTATGTTGATTGCACCATCTTGGGGAGGAATGTTGAACGGACTTCTGACCTTAAGAGGAGCATGGGATAAAGTTCGTGAAAATCCTGTACTTAAATTCTTTGTAGTTGCGGTAACTTGTTATGGTATGGCAACTTTTGAAGGTCCGCTTTTGGCAACAAAAACTTTAAACAAAATTGGGCACTTTACCGACTGGGTAATTGGTCACGTTCACGTAGGTGCACTTGGTTGGAATGGATTCATGGCATTTGGTATGATTTATTATCTATTACCAATTATGTGGAGAACCAAATTGTGGTCTGTAAAATTGGCTAACTGGCATTTCTGGTTGGGAACTTTAGGGATTATTTTCTATGCTGTTCCTTTATATATCGCAGGATTTACACAAGGCTTGATGTGGAAACAATTTAATCCAGACGGAACTTTGGTTTATAAAAACTGGTTAGATACTGTTACGGCGATTATCCCTTACTATCAGATGAGATTTGTGGGTGGTTTACTGTATATTTCAGGAGCAATCTTGATGTGTGTAAACGTTGTTGCAACAGTAAGAAGCGGATCATTCCAAAAGAATGTTCCTGCAGAAGCTCCTGCATTGGCAAATATTGGTAATGTTAGAAAAGAAGGTGAAGGATGGCATTTATGGTTAGAAAGAATGCCGATGTTGATGACAGTTCTATCTTTCGTTGCGGTTGCAATCGGTGGTTTCATCGAAATTGTACCAACTTTAACAATAAAAGACAATGTACCAACAATTGCCGCGGTGAAACCTTATTCTCCATTGGAATTAGAAGGTAGAGATTTATATATCAGAGAAGGATGTAACGCTTGTCACACTCAGATAATCAGACCTTTCCGTGATGAAATCGTAAGATTTAATGGTAAAAACGGGCAGTATTCCAAAGCCGGAGAATTTATTTACGACAGACCATTCCTTTGGGGTTCAAAAAGAACAGGTCCGGATTTACATAGAGAAGGTGGTAAAAACCCAAGTTCTTGGCATTACAAACACATGTTGAATCCAAGAGTAACTTCTGCTGGCTCTATTATGCCGCGTTATCCTTGGTTAATTGCTAACGATTTGGACAGAAGCAAAATGGTTGATAAAATCAAGTTGATGAAAAATGTATTTGATGTTCCTTATTCAAACGCAGAAATTGATTCAGCTGATAAATGGGCAGATAATCAGGCAGCGCACATTGTGAAGCAGATTTATTCTGAAGCTGCGGATGTGAAAAAAGCATACGACGAGAGAAAAGCGCAAGAAGGAGCAAACTTCACTCCGCTTGAAAAGAAAGAAATCGTTGCTTTGATTGCATATCTGCAAAGACTTGGAACCGATATTAAAACTACTGAAATTAAAACAGCAAGTACAAACTAAATAATCGCTAAAGGGACATTCGAATGATACCACAGAGTTTAAAAGATATTTTAGCAAATGGCGAAAACGTTGGTCTTTACCAAACCTTGTCCATGATTATTTTTATTATCTTTTTTCTTGGGATTGTTTACTGGGTTTTCTCCCGTCCGAAAAAATATTACGACGAAGAAGCGAATGCCCCTTTAGATGATGATATTGAAGATAAAGATCTTTAATTCTAAAAATTAAACTATTATGAAACAAAGAACACCCGTTTACGTGACAATATCCATAATACTTGTGATTTTATTCATTGTGTATTATATGTTTGTACAGAATTCCTCATTCCTTTCTTCACCATATTTTTGGGGAACGGTAGTAATCAGTTCGATTCTTGCGCTGATTCACCATGCAATTGGAGATTTAATCGAGAATGATAAATTCAAAAAATTAAGTCAAGCTGAACAGGCTGAATATTTACAGGCTAAAAAAGTTCCTTATTTCAAAGGACTTTATGACAGTGCATTCAAAAAACAATCAAACACAGAAGAAAAAGACATCCTTATTGACCACGGTTTCGATGGAATTATGGAGTTGGATAATCAGTTGCCAAAATGGTGGCTTGGTTTATTTTGGTTTGGTGTTGCATACTGTGTTGTATATCTGCTTTCTTATTGGCTGACTGATTTTGCGCACCAAGGTGCAGAATATGACGCAGAATATAAGGCACAAACAGCAAATATTGCTGAATACATGAAAAATACACCTCCGCCAACTATTGAAAATGCAGTTTATTCAGCTGACAATATTGCAGCAGGTGAAGAAGTTTTCAAAACAAACTGTGTTTCTTGCCATGGTGATGGTGGAAAAGGTGGAATCGGTCCGAACTTAACCGATAACACTTGGATTAATCAACCTGAAAAAACTTTATTCAAAAACGTTTTCCACATGGTTGAGAACGGTTCGCCAAACAACCCTTCCATGCAGGCATGGGGAAAAAATGGAGTTCTTACAGGATTTGATATTCAAAACGTAGCGGCTTATGTTTATCATATCAACCAAGAACAACCACCAATTACTCCTGCTCAAGGAGGTGCAGCTCCGCAAGGAACTCCTGCAAATTGGGAAAAATAACTAAAAAACAAACTACTTTGAAAACATAATCCGATATCTTTTGCATGAGAGATAAGGATTATGTTTTCTTTTTTAATGAAACAGTGCAATGGCAGACGAACAGAATGTTTTCAGAGAAGGACTAAAAGGCGGACAAGGACAAGTAATTGAAGCGGAAACTTTCAGAGATTCCGTAAACACCATGGATCAAAGCGGCAAACGTAAGTGGGTTTTTCCACGGAAACCAAGCGGAAGATATACCAACTACCGAACTTTGGTCGCAATACTTTTGTTGGCTGTTTTCTTTGCTTTGCCTTTTATTAAAATCAACGGAAACCCTGTTCTGCTCCTTAATATTTTGGACAGGCAATTCTTTATTTTTGGACAGCCATTCTACCCGCAGGATTTCTTTATTCTTGCTTTGGGTGCGATTACTTCTATTGTTTTCATCATTTTATTTACGGTGGTTTTTGGGAGAATTTTTTGTGGATGGATTTGTCCGCAAACAATTTTCCTAGAAATGATTTTCCGCAAAATTGAGTATGCCATCGAAGGCGACCGAAACAAGCAAATGAAGCTCGACCGCCAAGAATGGAACGTCGAAAAAATTTGGAAACGCTCCTTGAAATGGGGAATTTATATCATTATTTCCCTCATTATTACACACTGGATGTTCATGTATATTGTCGGATATCAAGAGGTATTTAGAATCATGCAGGAAGGTCCGTTTGAGAATTTCACCAATTTTCTGGTGATGATTTTATTTACCGCTGCCTTTTATTTCACATTCGCTTGGTTTAGAGAACAGGTTTGTACTCTCGTTTGTCCTTATGGAAGACTGCAGGGCGTTTTGATTGACAAACAAACCATTAATGTTTATTACGATTTCAAAAGAGGTGAAAACCGTGCAAAATGGAGAAAAGGCGAAGACCGAAAAGCGGAAGGAAAAGGCGACTGTATCGACTGTAACCAATGCGTTGTGGTTTGTCCTACAGGAATCGACATCAGAGATGGTCAACAATTAGAATGTGTCAACTGTACCGCATGTATCGACGCCTGCGATGAAGTAATGGTGAAAGTTGGTTTACCGAAAGGATTAATCCGATATGCAACAGAAGACGAAATTGAAAAAGAACAGAAATTCAAGTTCACAGGAAGAATGAAAGCTTACTCTGCGGTTCTACTTCTTTTAATTGGGTTTTTAGGATTTCTTTTGAGTAACCGTGGAACAATGGAAGCCAAATTCATCAAACCTGCAGGTTCATCCTTCTTCGTGCGCGACGGAAAAATAACAAATAGCTACAACTATACCTTCCTTAATAAATCCAATAAGGATCAGATTGTTACCATCAAAATTATTGATCCTCAACATGGAACAATTTCCATGGGAGAAGATGAAAAAATTGTGCTGAAAAAAGATCAGATGGCAAAAGGTACCGTGAATATCAGTTTCCCTGAAAAAGAGATAAAACTTTCCAAACAGAATGTGAAAATTGGTGTTTACGATCAGTCAGGAAAATTATTGGATACCTTTGAGACTTATTTCGAGGGACCTTTCAAAATTCAGTTCTAAAAAATAATTATGTTTAAAAAATTCAATTGGGGACATGGTGTCGCACTTGCTCTCGGTTTGTTCATCGCGTTTATACTATTTATGATTTTGGTTTTTCCGAATGGCCAGAAGAATTCAGAATTGGTTTCCCAAAGTTATTATGAGGATGAACTTACTTACCAAAAAGTAATCGATGCCAAAAACAATGCTGATCAACTTGCTGAAAAACCTCAATACCAACAAATTCCCGAAGGAATGAAAATTCAGTTTCCCGTTAATTTAGTTGCAGATAATAAAAAGGTGAATTTTGAACTTTTTAGAACAGATGATGCAAATCTTGATGTGAAAAAAGAACTGCAGTTGGATAACCAAAATTCTATTTTAATTCCTGAAAAAGTGATCAAGAAGGGTTCTTACACTTTAAAGGTAAAATGGTCTCAAAATAAAAAACCGTATCAAGTTGATTACGACGTATTATGGAATTAGCACTCATCATTTCTGCGATTGGTTTAGGTTTCGCATCCGGTTTTCACTGTATCGGAATGTGCGGACCGATTGCGCTTTCGATGGGTTTAACCAAAAAACAGGCAACGAATTATTATTTTCAAAATCTTACTTACCAATTCGGTAGAATTTTTACCTATTCGCTTCTGGGCACACTGTTAGGAATTGTGGGACAAGGTTTTGAAATGGCGGGATTTCAGCAATATTTAACGATTGCGGTTGGAATTTTACTCATTCTAATGGCGATTTTTTCTTTTGGCGGAAATGATTTCGCATCAAAAATTCCATTTCTTTCTAAATTGTTGTTGCAGGTAAAAATGAATTTGGGAAAACTTTTGCAAAAAGCAGATTACCGTTCCCGATTTACCACAGGAATTCTCAACGGATTTTTACCTTGCGGAATGGTTTACATGGCTTTAACCGCAAGTTTGGCTGCAGGAGGAATTTGGCAGGGAGCAAGTTTCATGGCACTTTTCGGATTGGGAACTTTGCCGTTTATGTTTGCCGTTGTTCTTTTAGGGAATTTAATGACTACCGCTTTCAGAATTAAAATCCTAAAATTCGTCCCTGTCTTAATGATTGTTTTGGGCGGACTTTTCATACTTCGTGGATTAGAAATCGGGATTCCTTATATTTCACCGAAGAAAGAAGCCTTGAAAATAATCCACAATAATTCTACAGAACATCAGGAAGGAAATCACGCGACTTGTCATTAAGACAGAATTTTACATCCTTCTAAATATTCGAAAACACTTTTCATTAAATCCAAAATTAACTTTGGTATCGCTTTTGAATCTAAATAGCACATTTAATAAATTCAAAAATGATTAAAAAACTTGGACTTTGGATTTCGGTTTTTGCGCTGGCAATTTTGCAATCGTGTAATGTAAGTACAGAAACCACCTATTACAAAGATTCGGCAACCAGCATGGAGTCACATATTCTGATAGATCAAAGCATGCTTGGAATGATGAATATGATGGGAAATAATACCGATGTTTTGAAAAAATCAACAGATTTAGGAAATCTGACTACGGATTGGAAAAGTCTTTTCGACTTGCAGAAAAACGGTACAATTACCTTAAATCAAGATTCGGCAAAAGTGCTGAAAAAAATGTTTTTGAAGCTAAACAAAAATAAAGACGAAATTTACGGACTTTCCTTAAAATACGACAAACTTCTTCCTGGGGAAATCGCAAGTCTTCTTTCTCAAAGCAAGCAATTAAAAAGCCTTCCTCTTCAGGACATGGCGACTTGGAATGGAAATACTTTGACGATTGATACCGACAAATTCAACTCTGCAGATTTTATTAGCGAAATATCGAAAAACACAACGGATAAAGAAGCCGACACAAAACCTAAAACAAAAAGTGATTCCATTGCAGCCTACGGAAAACAGATGGCACAAAGTATGGCGGGTTTAATGAAAATGGTCAACATGAATTTCAGCAACACTTTGAAATTTCAAAAACCCATTAAATCGATTGTTGGAAAACACGATTTTGTGAAACAAATTGACAATAAAACCATCCAGATCAACGTACGAAGCAAAGATTTGATGGACAACGGAAAAACGCTTGTGAATAAAGACAAGAAGATTATTATCACAACAGAATAAACAAAAAAACCACCAAAATTTGGTGGTTTTTTATGATTGTTGATTGTGTTAATTAATCAATTCAAATCTCGCATATTCCGCAATTTTTGCAGGAATTTTGATTCCGTCTTCTGTTTGGTTGTTTTCTAAAAGTGCTGCCATAATTCTTGGTAAAGCCATTGCAGAACCATTCAATGTGTGAACCAACTGAGTTTTTCCTTCACCTTTAAATCTGCATTTCAAACGGTTTGCCTGGAAAGTTTCAAAATTAGAGACGGAGGAAACTTCCAACCATTTTTCCTGAGCCGCACTCCAAACTTCGAAATCGTAAGTCATCGCAGAAGTAAATCCCATATCACCGCCGCAAAGCCTTAAAATTCTGAAAGGAAGCTCCAAATCAATCAAAATAGATTTCACATGTTCTACCATTTCTTCTAAAGCGGCATAAGAATTTTCAGGATGTTCAATCCTTACAATTTCCACTTTTTCAAATTGGTGAAGGCGGTTCAAGCCGCGAACATGCGCTCCGTAACTTCCCGCTTCTCTTCTGTAACATTGTGAAAATGCGGTATTTTTTATCGGTAAATCTTTTTCATCCAACAAAACATCGCGGTAAATATTGGTTACCGGAACTTCTGCAGTTGGAATCAAGTACAAGTTATCTTCATTAATAAAATACATTTGGCCCTCTTTATCAGGAAGTTGTCCGGTTCCGTAACCTGAAGCTTCGTTCACCACATGCGGCGGATTGACTTCCAAATAACCTGCATCCACATTTTTATCTAAAAAATATTGAACCAGCGCTCTTTGCAAACGCGCTCCTTTTCCTAAATACACAGGAAAACCGGCACCTGCGATTTTCACGCCGAGTTCGAAATCAATCAAATTATATTTTTTCGCCAACTCCCAATGTGGAATCGCGCCTTCTCCCAAACCTTGAACATCATGCGATTGATACACGATTTCGTTGTCATCCGCAGAAGTTCCTGCAACCACTTTTTCAAATGGAATGTTTGGAATTTGATAAAGAATTTCTAAAAGTTTCGCCTCCGAATCTCTTAATTTTTGTTGAAGAACTTGGGAATTTTCTTTGTATTCAGCAGTTTTAGATTTTGCATTCTCGGCTTCCTCTTTTTTTCCTTCCTTCATTAAAATACCAATTTCTTTGGAAATTTTATTCATTTCCGCCAAATTTTGGTCAAGGTCGAACTGGTATTTTTTTCTTTCGTCGTCCATTGAAATGGCTTCATCGACCAAATTTATTTGCTTGAAATTCCTTTTATTTAAACCTTCTAAAACGCGTTCTTTGTTTTCGCGCAAAAAATTAACCTGCAACATAATGATAAATGATGATTAATAATTGATAAATGATAATGCAACACGCATATATCACTAATTACTTATTTCTTAAAAAAAACTTGAGTTTGAAAACAGGCTTTTAGTAACTCGAAAGCCGTATCTCGCATCCCGTAACTTGAACTGCAAATTTAGTGATTATTTGGAGATTTTTACGATGTTTGGCTGTCCTTCGACTTTAGTAAATTTCAAAACATCGTTATACCAAACTTTTGAAACCTGAAATAAATTGGGAGTTGACGTGTAATTAATAATCATCGTGTCATTAACGATTCTATTGGTATCGTTCACTTTTTTAGTCATAATCAAGGCGATTTTCGACTGATAGGTTTTTGAAGATGCCGAAGAATCGATGCCAATTCTTTTCGCACCTGCAATATATTCGATGTAATTGATGGTGTCGGTGGTTTTCTTCATGGTGAAATTTACGGGAGCTGCGTCGGTAATTCCATAGACATCGTTCATCCTAATATTTGTATAAGAACCTTTAATCTTCACATTCAACATATCTTGATTTGCGGAATCGATGTAGAGATTGATAATTTGGTCAATCTGCTGCACATCGCTTTCGTCACTTCTGCAAGAAAGAAATGCGAAAAAAGCCACCATCAAGACAAAAAACAGATTTTTCATTGAAGCAAAGATAATTTATTTTAAGTTTTTGAGGTAATAAAGGAACGAAATCATCAGCAGCAAACCGTTTAAAAGCAGTGTAAAACTCAAACTAATTCCCATTCCATCAATGCCAAATTTTGGAACGAAGAGAAACGAAAATCCAAATATCAAAAGTAACGTTAAAGCTGAAATTAAGGTGTTAATTTTCATTTTTCCTACAGCTGAAAGTAAGTTTCCATAAAGATTTCTAAAGAGCATATTTAAACAAAAACCACCCAATAAAATGCTGAAAAGAAGAGAATTATCAGAATATTTAGCACTGAAAAACAAATGCAGAATTTCGCTTTTAAAAATAACCCCAATCAAAAAAATTAAAGCGGAAATCGGAATAAAAATCTTGTAGTAATTCTTAATATAATTCCACAAAAAATTTCGGTCTTGATAATTTTTGGCCAACATCGGGAAATCACTCTGCATGAAAGTTAAGGCTAAAAAAGTGATGTTTGCGGGGATTAAAATGGCGACTTTATAATTGGCAACAGCGGTTTCATTCATCAAAAAACTCAGCAATAAAACGTCGGCTGAAAAAAGTGCGTCCGAAAGCAAAGCCGTTCCAGAAGAATGAAGTCCGTAATTCCAAATTTCTTTTTTGTTAAAACTAAAGTTTTCGGTGATGGGTTTTAAATTTTCCTTTTTAAACCAAAGTAGAGAAATAAATGGCGTGAAAGCAATGGCAATTAAGTAACCTTTCAAACCAAAAAAATAAGATAGAATAAGTAAAAGTAAAACTCCACAAATATTGACCACATTGTTAACGCTCGCAAATTCACGGTTATTTCCAAAAATTCGCAGTTCTGATTGAATGTAATTGAAAAAATAAAAACCAATTAGACGAATGGCAAAGAAGATGAATAGGTATAAAATATATTCATACCTGGAAACATAGAAAATGCTGACCAACAAAAATAGGACGCTCAAAAAAATCTGATAACCCAATCCTTTCAACATTAAAAAATTGGCTAAACTTCTTTTTTCAGAAACATCGTCCTTCAGCGAACCAAACCGCAGCAAACTTTGATGACTACCGAAACCGCTGAAAGGTATGAAAATCGCAAAAACCGACGCCACAATACTCATCGTTCCGAAATCACTTTCCGGTAAAATTCTGATGATGAAAAGCGAACCAAGAAAAGCACAAATTTTCGCAATCAGTAACGAAAGGAAAACGTGTTGCCCTTTGTTTTGAAAGAAGTTGCGTAGAAATTCGCTTAAACTTTTCACTTTAAAAAAAGAGTTTGAATATGGCTAAAATATTGACCGATTGCGATTTAGAATAAAAATTTTCAGATTGAAAAAGTTCTTTCACGTCACTTTCAAGTTCTTTATAATCCTCAATTCGGTGAATGTTATCTTCAAAATAATTTTTATAATAATTCTGAATTTCAGTATCATTGTCAAAATAATATTGATAAGGATACATGCTGGAATTTTGCGGAGTTTTCAGAATTTTCTCGTTCAACAATTTGAAACTGCGCTTTACAATTTTATCGCCGAAACTGGTTTTCCAATTCGCATCGGGTTTAAGTAGGGTTCTTTCCCATCGGTATTTCGTGGCTTCTTTGCAATGTTTTTGGATCCATTCCAAATAGAAACGGTGGTTGTATTTCCATTCTTCTGGAAGTGAAATGGCGAGTTGCAAAAAATCTTTAGACATAAACGAAGAAGTTTGATATCTTTTCTGCTGAAAAACATGAGCGCCCAAAACTGTTCTGTTGTAGGCAACATTTCTCAAAAGAAAAAGTTCTTCCGTTTCGTACTTTTTTAGAATTTCATCCAGTGAAGACTGAACTTTCGGAAAAAATTTCTGGTTTTCAGCAATCTTAAAATAAGAAGGTTTTTTTCGATAAGGAACCGTGTTGAATCCGCCCAAAACACCGTCACCAATTTGTCCGCTGTGAAATAGTGCAAAATTTTCATACTGCATTTGTTCTACTGCGTGACTCACATGAATTCCGCCTGTGTAAAAAACCATTCCTTCGGAAAGTTCGGTGAGTTCATCAATTTTTTTCAGAAATTTTCCGCCGTCGAGAGGAATAAACTCGTAATGAACATCAAAATCTTCTGCGATTTTTTCAGAAATCGTATGATCAAAATAACCTGATTGGGAGAAACACAAAGCGTTTTCGGGTTTTACATTTTCTTGAATTGCATACATCATCGCAACACGACTGTCTAAACCCCCACTCAAAAGAGCAAGATGATTTTTCCCAAGTTCTGTATCTTTCTGATATTCAAGCAAAATGGAATCTCGGAAAACCTCGTGAATTTTGTCTATTGCAGCATCTTTGGTTCTAGAAAATGTTGAAATTTTTGACAGGTCAAAATATTGTTTTTCACTGATGGTCCATTTATTACAATCAATTTCGAGATAATGACCATCGAAAATTTTTGCAATTCCTTCAACGGGCGTTTTATTTTCAGGTAAATTGCTGAAACATAAAAACTGATAAATCGACTCCAAATTCGGTTTCGTCTTGATGCCTGAGTTTTTTAAAGTTTCATTAAAACGAACTAGACTAGAATCGATAAAGATTTCATCATTAAATTTCCCGTAAAAAACTCTTTGTGTGGAAGTTGCGTTGGTAAAAACAAATAATTTCTGTTGAACTTTATCAAAAATAAATCCTCTGAATTCACCTTCAAATTCCTTGATGATATTTTCTTTTTTGAGGAAATACAGTTCACCAATCAAGGTTTCAAAATCCTTTAAGGCAAATTCGTTGAGCAGCTTTTTCCTATTAAGCAAAACGCCCTCAAATAGAAAATCAAAAGATGCTGTTTTAAGATAAAGGTTATCGTAATCTTCTGAAATAAAAGATTTTACATCGACATTCTGTTCCGAAATTTTTATGGAAAACCCTTTCTTCATTTTTAATAAAACCAAAAACTTTTGAAGATGTAAATTACGGAAATTTAGTTTAGAATTTCTCTGTAAATCTTGTCGAACTTTTCTCCAATTGTTTTAATGGAGAAGTGGTCTTCAACATATTGGTGAAGTTTTTCAGGATGGTCAAATTCTGTTTGTTTTAATAGAATCTTCTTCATCGCTTCATACAATTCATCTTCGTTCGTTGAGATGAGAACGCCATTTCTATCGTTAATAATTTCTGGAATTCCGCCCACTTTTGTAGCAATTGCGGGAGTTCCCGTAGATAAAGATTCGAGCAGCACACACGGAAAATTTTCATAATCACTAAAAAGTATAAAGCAATCGCTGTTTTTCATTTTCTCCGAAACTTCCTTTGAAGTAATCATGGGAAAAGTTTTGATGAAACTTTCCGCTTTATTTTCCTGAATTTGCTCGTTTAAAGTTTCCACATCGCCATCACCGCCAATTTGCAGTTCAAAATCAGGGAATTCTTTGAATAATTTTATTGCCGCTGATATTATTTTTTGAGGATTTTTAAGTTTGATTAAATTTGAGATATGCAGAAAAACAAACTTTTCGCTTTGTTCATTTTTTAAAGAAAACAAATTGGTATCAACAACATTTTCAATGACTTGCATAGTATTTTTTAAGCCTAGTTTCTTTAAATCATTTTCAAGATACTGACTTACAGGCAAAATATAGGATGCATTTTCCGCAATTTTTTTGGCAATGAACCATTCTGATTTCGAGAGTTTGTGTCGGTTTATATCCAAAAATCCCGACCAATGTTCCGTGACGACAAAAGGAATTTTAAATTTTCTATTCAAATAAACCGCAAAAAGCATGGAGTTTTGAAGAACGTTCGCGTGAACCAAATCGGGTTTTTGAAGTTTTGCAAATCCTTTTTTGTAGGCTTGAAATCTTCGAGTAAAATTAAGTAGCGGGTTTTTTGTGTTTTTATAGTAAACAATCAGAGTTCTGATTCCATTAATTTTTTGGTCATCAAAATGAAAAATCCCTTTCTGCTTTGAATCTCCGATGGCGTGGAGAATTTCCAAATCGTGAATTTTTGCAACTGCTTCCGCGTGTCGCTGCACAAAATTTCCGTTGGTCGGTTCAATTTTGCTGGGAAACCACGATGAAATAAAGAGAATTTTGTAACGCATCCGAAGTTTTGAAAAACAAAAATAAGGTTTTAAATCCCATCAACAAAAAACCCTTTCGCAGCTAAAATTTTGAAAGGGTTTGGTTTATTTTTTTAAAACTTTTTAATCCACATAAATTCCCGCCCAACTTCTCTTTAATGGGAGCAGGAAATCGCTTAAAAAAGCAACGTAAGTATTTTTAGAAAAGTCGAAAACTTCAATGTCTTTTGAGATTTCTCCTTCTTTCAAACCTTTTCTAAAATCCTGTAATTTCATGGTTTTAAGTTCGCCGTTTTCAACGAAACTTGCCTTCATTCTGTCAAATAATCCCAACTGAAATTCTTGGTCGATTTCTTTCATCACTCCACCCAAAGCATCGATGGAACAACCGGATGCGGCTTCTTTTTCCTCATCTACACAAATGACAATGAACTGATTTTTTTCGATTTTGAAAGATGATTCCAACGGTTTTCCGTGTGCAGCCCAAGTTGCGAGAAAATCGTATAATTTTTCGGTGATGACTCTGCTTTCTTTGGGCGTAAAAGGTCGCGATGCAGGGTAAATAATCACTCTGTAATCGCTGGTTTCTACTATGGTTGATTCTTCAATTTTCATAAAATTGCTGGGTGTTTGATGATGGATGTTGGGTGTCATTAAGCATCGGACATCCTACTTCCACCTTAAATTATAAATCTTCCGCTTCCGCCAAAAGTTCTGCAATATCTTTAACGGAAACTTCCTCGTTTTTATTGAAATGCTTCACGCCATCGGTCATCATCGTCATACAAAACGGACAACCTGTTGCGATGATGTTTGGCTTTTCTTCCAAAGCTTCTTCGGTTCTTTCAACGTTGATGTCTACATTTCCTTTTTCAGGTTCTTTGAACATTTGTGCTCCACCTGCTCCACAACACAATCCGTTTGATTTGCAGCGTTTCATCTCCACCAATTCGGAATCCAATTTTTCCAGTAAAACTCTTGGTGCTTCATATTCTCCGTTCCCTCTTCCTAAATAACATGGATCGTGGAAGGTGATTTTTTTCCCACTAAAACTGCCCCCCTCAATTTTCAAGCGACCTTCTTCCATTAATTTTCTTAGGAATTGGGTGTGATGCATTACTTCATAATTTCCGCCTAAACCAGGGTATTCGTTTTTCAAAATATTGAAACAGTGCGGACAAGCGGTGACAATTTTTTTTACGCCATAACCGTTCATGATTTCAATATTGGTTAAAGCCATCATTTGGAAAATAAATTCGTTTCCGGCGCGTTTTGCAGGATCGCCGTTGCAGCTTTCTTCTTGTCCTAAAACCGCAAATTCAACGCCCACTTTGTGCAAAATTTTACATAAAGCTTTGGTTATTTTTTTTGCTCTGTCATCAAAACTTCCGGCGCAACCCACGAAAAATAAAACTTCCGGTGCTTTTCCTTCGGCAGCATATTCTGCCATTGTTTTTATAGTGAAATCCATGTTTTCTATAAGTAATTAGTCATGAGCAATCCGCAATTTTCAAATTGGCTCATTTTCAAATTTTCAAATTAATTATCAGTTGCCCATTTCATACGATCTTGCTGATTGTATTGCCATGGTGCGGCATTGTTCTCGATATTGTTCATCATCAATTGCCATTCGTGCGGCATTGAAGATTCTTCCATAACCATAAAACGGCGCATTTCTACAATAATTGAAAGTGGATCAATCAACACAGGACAAGCTTCAACACAAGCATTACATGTTGTGCACGCTAAAACTTCTTCACGGGAAATATGATCGTCCAACAGTTTTTTACCGTCGTCCACAAATTTTCCGTTTTTGTTGATGTTTCTTCCGACTTCCTCAATTCGATCACGTGTATCCATCATGATTTTTCTTGGCGAAAGTTTCTTCCCAGTAAGATTTGCAGGACAAACGGCGGTACATCTACCACATTCTGTGCAGGAATAGGCATTTAAAAGCTGAACCTGATTCAAATCAAAAATATCGCTTGCTCCAAATTTTTCGGGTGCTGCATTCGGATCTGCTGCAGGTTGTGCTGCATAAGGATCAGCGTTTGGATCCATCATTAATTTGATTTCTTTGGTTACAGAATCCAAATTATTGAATTTTCCTTTGGGTTGAAGATTCGCAAACCAGGTATTAGGAAACGCCAGAATAATATGCAAATGTTTCGAATAATAAAGATAATTCATGAAGAACAGAATGCCGATGAAATGAAACCACCACGCTGCTCTTTCTGTAAACATAAGGAATCCGTCATTAAAAGAAAACCATTCAAAAATTGGAGCGAAAATCATCTTGCTGATTGGGAAAGAACCGATTTCATGAAAAACGCCTCGCTGCTGAAGAATGTAATCAGACGCGTTCATTTTGAAGAACGCCATCATTAAAGCAAACTCGATAATCAAAATAATATTGGCGTCTTTTATTCCCCATCCTTTCAGGTCTTTTGCGTTGGAACTTACCCTTTTTATATGCAAAATATTTCTTCGTATAAAAAATAACACTACAGCAATGACAACTAAAATTGCCAATATTTCTAAGGTTGCTGTGAAAATTCCATAGAAAGTTGCTCCAAAAATCGAGGACAGAAATCGGTGTGTCCCGAAAATTCCGTCGATCACGATTTCAATCAACTCAATATTGATGATGACAAAGCCTACATAGACCAAGACGTGGAGAAATCCCGCAATCGGTCTTTTTCCCATTTTTCCTTGTCCCAGTGCCACGTTTGCCATGGTTTTCCAACGTTCTGCAGGATGGTCGGTTCTGTCGATTTTTTTGCCGAGTTTGATGTTGCGGTAAATTTCCCTTAAACTTTTAAAGAAAAGTCCGAATCCCACAACAAGGGCAATGAAAAAAATAATATTGTCAATATATTGCATATTGAAAGGTTTTTAGATTTTAGTTGGAACTGTTTTTTCCGAAAACGGAGAAGTTTAAATATCGTTTCGGATTCTCTTTTAAATCAAGAATGAGTTTGTTCAAATTCTGCGAGGATTCGTTGAGATTTCGGTAAAGTTCTTCATCTTTGGTGATTTTACCAAGCGAACCTTCGCCATTTTGTATGCCCGAAATAACACTGTTTAATTTATCCGCCGTCAAACTCAATTTATCAATCGTATTGTTGAGTTTTTTTACATCCACTTCTTCCGCAACTTTTCCGTATTTATCAATCGCGGTTTTTGCACTGATTGTCGCAAGATTGGCATTATCCAACATTTTTTGAACACGTGGATCATTATTTGCCATTAAGGAATTTGCGCTTCTTGACGTTCCTTCAAGGGAAGTAACTGTTCTGTTTAAATTGAATAATAAAGATCGAATTGCGGCCTGATTTTCAGCATCGGTGATCGATTTTGCATTAATCATTAAAGAATCTACTCTTTTTAAAACCACTTGCAATTGATCTTTTACAGGCCCAACTTGTGACGAAATATTATTCATCATTGAAAGTTGAAAAGCTCCTGCCAAAGTATCGCCATCTTTTGCCATCGGCTGTCCGTAAGCTAGATTAATGCGCATTTCTTTTCCAGACATCAATCCGGGTTCAAAAATTTCTAAAGTTGATTTTTTTGAAAACTCGTAGTTGTCATCAATCATTACTTTAACCACGAAATGTATTTTACCGTCTTTTTCGGTGATTGGTATGATTTTATCAACCTGACCAACTTTCAAACCGTTGATGGAAACGGGATTTGATGCAGCCAATCCTTCCACATTATCAAATTTTGCAAAGAAAATATTGTCTGTAGTAAAAAGACTTTTCCCCTTCATAAACTGAAAGAGAAAGACAAATCCAATGATGGCTAAAAGTGCAATGAGACCTGCTTTTATTTCTTTTGTGAATTTCACTTTTTTGTAATTTTTAATGAACAAATATAATACATTTTAAATAAAGTCAATCAGCAATTACTTCGGTAAAGACGCAAAAAAAAGCGACTTTCACAAGTCGCTTTTATGATGATTTCTAATTCTTAATTTTGTTGTGATGCCTGATTGTAAACTTCAATTCTGTAGTCTTCAATTTTCGCATTATCTTGAAGTGATTTCAAGAAATTCTGCCCGAATTGCTGTGAATTTTGTCCTTGAAGTGCCTGAATCACCTGTTTGATGTCTCCCGGTTGTTTGTTCACCGTTTCAGATTTTTTCACCAAAACATAAACTCCGGTCATTCCTTCCACAGGATTGGAAAGTTTTCCTTTAGCCACACCGAATGCAGCTCCTGCAACTCTCGGTTCCATGGCCCCTGCAACTTGCGGACTCAACAAATTAACTTGTGCAGATTGTTTTGTAGAAGCAAATAATTTAGCGATTTGATCTAAACTTGTCGCTTTTGCAGCTGTGATTTTATCAGAAATCTGTTTTGCCAAAATCTTATTTTTGATGATGGGCTCAATTTGTTCTCTTACTGCTTCTGGATCTGCGGTTCCTGCGTCTTGGATTCCGTTTAAGTATGCAACGATTCTGTCGCCGGTTCCGTCAACAGTGAAAATATCGGTATCACCTTTATTTCTCTTTTTGTTGAAAGCCCATGCAATAACTTCTTCGTCTTTATCAGTTCCCAATCCTGGAAGTTGTCCTTGGAAACGGCCAATTTCTTTAGGGTTGCTGAAGTTGTAGTTGTTCTTTTTAGCCAGATTCGCAAAATCGTTGAAAGATTTGCCTTGAACTTGCTGAATGAATTTTGTAGCTTTCGTGTAAACTTCGTTTTCTGTTTTGTCAGAAGGTTTAATGGCTTTCACCAAGTTTGCCACTTTGTAGCCCATTGAACCGGATTTTTTATCTTCAATATTAATGATGTGATATCCGAACTGGGTTTCAACCACTCCTGTTGCACCTTTTGGATTGTTTGCAAGGAAACTCAAAAACTCTGGAACAAAAGGTGTCGAAGGCGTCGTCCAACCCACACTTCCGCCTTGAGCAGCCGAACCTGGATCAGATGAGAATTTTAAATTCTCTGCAAATTTAGAAGGATCTGCTTTTACTACTGCACCGATTGAATCTGCCAATTTTTTCGCTTCTTCTTTCGATCTCTTTACATCTCCTCCTGCTTGATTTCCTTTGTACGAAACAAGAATATGTCTTGAAAGCGTAGAATCAGATGGTTTTTTATCTAATAATTTAGAAACTACATAGAAATTCTGCTCTTTGTAAGGTCCGAAAGTTGTACCGATACTTGCAGAAGCCACTTTATCTTTAATCGAAGCAGGCAATTGATTTGCTGAAAAATACTGTGGGTTAAACGGCATGTCAGAATTCAATGCTATGAACATGGAGTCGTTTGTCGTGTTTTGGAAATTTTCTTTACCGCCACTCATTTCGCTTCCTTCAGAAAATAATTTGTTAATTTCTTTTTGAGTTGCTGCCTCGTCTGCTGCACTTGGAGCCGCAGGGAAATATACCAAACCAACGTTTCTGCTCGCTTCTCTCTTGAACAAGATCGGATGTTTTTTAATATAATCCGCCAAATCTTGAGTAGTCACTTTTACAGGGTTTTTCTGTGCATAAGCTGCATAATCTACTTTTACAAAGTCGATGTCTGCAAGTTGGTCTCTTTGTTTCATCATTTCCTCCGCTTCCTTTTTACCAACGGTAATTCCAGCTGAAAGATTGGCAAAAAGTTGTCTCGCCATCATTCTGTACTCGATCGCTTTTCTAGTTTTAAGCCAATTGTTGTACATTTCAACGTTGGTTCCTTTTGCTTCTTCAACCTGTTTTTTGATTTCCTGAAGTTTGAAATTTCCTTTCTCGTCAAAGTTTTGCTGATTTTGAGCAAACATTGGGTCGAATTGCAATTGGTTCCAAAACATTTCGTCGGTCAACTTCAATCCCATTTTTTCAAACTGCTGCTTGATTAATTTAGATTGAACTACCATGTTCCAAGCTTGTTGCTCTAAACCTTTTGCAGGTTGACCTTGTTGTTGCGCTTGTTGTTGAAGCATAAACAACTGGTCGTCAAAATCTTCTTTGGTAATTTCTTCGCCATTTACTTTTCCGAAAACGCCTGGTTTTGCTCCAAATAATTTTTCCAAACTGTCTGGATTTACCACGAAAGCCAACATTGCAATCGCAATAATCCCCATCAAAAGCCAAGGTCTGTTTCTAATCTCTCCTAAAACTGCCATCTTTTTTGTATAATTTTATCAGTCTGCGAAAATACACATTTTTAAGAGATTAGAAAAAATTTTAAATATTTATTTGAAAGCAAAACTTGCAATATGGTAATTTTGTCTAAAATTTTGCGTGGCACAGTGATTGTGAAATTAAAGCCACCTTTTTTATTTAAAGCATTTTTAATGAAAACAATTAAAATGCGGTTTAACCATTTAATTAAAATGACAATTTGTCATCACAGATATTATGACAGAATTTGAAGACATCAGTTTTGATGAAATGATGAGCGACGGTTTCAGTATCGTGGCAGAAGAAATAAACTTGAATGATTTCAACGAAACCGAAGAAAACAAAGAACAAAAAATCTTCCCGATTCTTCCGGTAAGAAATATGGTGATGTTCCCGAAAGTGGTGATTCCAATTACCGCTGGAAGAGAAATGTCCATCAAACTTTTGGAGGAAGCGCAGAGAAACAATGAATTTATTGGGATTTTAAGCCAAAACAATTCCACCATTGACCAACCTACTTTTAAAGATTTATACCAAATCGGGACATTGGCGAAAATTGTTAAAATCATCAAACTTCCCGATGGAAACACCACTGCGATTACAAGAGGTTTTCAACGGTTTAAAATCAAAAATTTCACCACGGCAAAACCTTATTTTAAAGCCGAAATCACCAAATTGAAAGAAGTTTCAACCAAAAAAACGGAAGAATACAATGCGCTTTTAGAAAACATCAAAGATTTAGCCTTAAAGATTATCGAACTCGACCCCAATATTCCGAACGCAGCAAATTTTGCCATTAAGAATATGAGCGACCACGAGGATTTGTTGAATTTCATCTGCACCAACGCCAATTTTCCTTACGCTTCAAAACAGAAACTTTTGGAAGAAAAAAGTTTGATGACTCGAGCGGAAAAGTGCTACGAATTAATGCACGACGATTTCCGAAAATTGGAGTTGCGCAACCAAATCCATTTAAAAACCAACAAAGAACTCGATAAAAATCAGCGCGAATATTTCCTGAATCAGCAAATGAGAACCATTCAGGAAGAATTAGGTGGTGGTCCGGAATCCGATGTGGACGAACTTTTACAAAAAGCCAAAAAAGTGAAATGGAGTGACGAAGTTGAAAATCATTTCAAAAAAGAAATCAACCGACTTCAGCGCCAAAATCCAAATTCGCCGGATTATAATGTTCAAAGAAATTACCTCGATTTCTTCACCGATTTACCTTGGGAAACCTATTCTAAAGATATTTTCGACATCAATAAAGCGGAAAGAGTTTTGGATAAAGCACATTTCGGACTAGAAGACATCAAGAAAAGAATTTTGGAACACATGGCGGTTTTGAAGCTGAAAAACAATATGAAATCGCCGATTCTCTGTTTGGTTGGTCCTCCCGGAGTTGGGAAAACCTCTTTAGGAAAATCGGTCGCCGATTCTTTAGGAAGAAAATATGTGCGGGTTTCTTTGGGCGGACTTCACGACGAATCCGAAATTCGCGGACACCGGAAAACCTACATCGGTGCAATGGCGGGAAGAATTCTGCAATCCATCAAAAAAACGGGAACTTCAAATCCTGTAATTGTTTTGGATGAAATCGATAAAATCGGACAAGGAATTCATGGCGACCCAAGTTCTGCCTTATTGGAAGTTCTTGATCCTGAACAAAATAACTCTTTCTACGACAACTTTCTTGAATTAGGCTATGATTTGTCGAAAGTGATGTTTATTGCAACTGCGAATTCGCTTTCAACCATTCAAAGACCACTTTTGGACAGAATGGAAATCATTGAAATTGCAGGTTATACTCTAGAGGAAAAAGTGGAAATTGCAAAAAGACATTTAATCAAAAAACAGCAGGAAGAAAACGGTTTGGATGCAAAATCTTTCAAACTCGGAAATGCTGAGCTGAAACATATTATCGACGCGCATACTTCAGAAAGCGGAGTTCGTGGATTGGAAAAACAAATCGCCGCCGTTGCACGATGGGTCGCTCTGCAAACCGCAATGGGAAAAGAATATGATTCTAAAATTTCCATTGATAAAATTGATGAAATTTTAGGTGTTCCACGTCCGAAAAGTTTGTCGGAAATTACGGGAGTTCCCGGAGTTGTCACCGGTTTGGCTTGGACGCAAGTTGGTGGAGATATTCTGTTCATCGAAAGTATTTTAAGCGAAGGAAAAGGAAACCTCACCATGACCGGAAATTTGGGAACCGTCATGAAAGAATCTGCAACAATTGCTTTAGAATATATCAAAGCAAAACATCAGGAATTGGGAATTTCTTCGGAAGATATTCAGAAGAAAAACATCCACGTTCACGTTCCCGAAGGAGCAACTCCAAAAGACGGCCCTTCTGCGGGAATCGCAATGCTGACTTCGATTGTTTCAAGTTTTAAAAACAAAAAGGTTAAGTCTCATTTGGCGATGACCGGCGAAATTACCCTTCGAGGAAAAGTACTTCCTGTAGGTGGAATTAAAGAAAAATTACTCGCCGCAGCAAGAGCCGGAATTAAGGAAATCATCCTTTGCGACGCCAACCGAAAAGATGTGGAAGAAATTAAAAAAGATTACCTGAAAGGCCTGAAAATCAATTATGTGAAACGAATGAGCGAGGTGATTGATTTGGCGATAGAAAAATAGTATTCTTTAAAATATGTTTAAAATGCACAGTTTTCTGTGCATTTTTTATATCAAAATCGGGAGCTAAAATTCAGGTTGGTCTTTAACCGTCTTTCGCTGTGATCAATTTTTGGGTGTTAGTTTTTTTAATTCGATTTACAAAACGATAAAAACCAATGAATTGTATTGCAAATTGTGTTTTACAAAAAAAAGACAATCCATTTACAAACTTTACAATAATTTCGTGCGGAAATTTGGTTGAATAAACCCATAAAAAATCTCCGTTATGAAAAATCTAGTTTCAAAAACAATTCTTGGTTCCGCAATTCTCATTTCTATATTTTCTTGCAATAAGCAAGAAACTGTTGGAAATTCAACGATCGAAAAAAATGTTTCCGAAGATTACACCGCTTCAGTTTCTGACAGCATTTCTTCTGTCGCAACCATGAAAGTAAAAGATAAAGAATTCATCAAAACCGCCGATGTAAACATGGAAGTAAAAGATGTTTATGACGCCACCATCTCTATTGAAAAATCCCTGAAAGATTTGGGTGGATTTGTGACCTCAAGCAGATTAAATTCGCAGACGATATCCGAAGAAACCTTCAATACTTCGAATGAAAATGCGATTTTAGTAAGAAAATTCCAAACTGAAAACACGATGCAAGTTAGAGTTCCATCAGAAAAATTAGGAGAATTTTTGAACCTCATCAATAACAAAAAAGTATTTCTGAACTCAAGAGTTATTCTTGCCGAAGACGTAACTTCCAATATCAAACTTGCAAAGCTGGAAGAAAAACGAAACGCCAAAACAGCTGAAAATATCGACAAGCTGAAGACAAACAAAGATAAAGTGAGCATGATTGACGATAATTTGAGTGAAGGAAACCTTCAAAAAATCTCCACTTACGAAATGAGCGATCATTTGAAATATTCCACGGTTGACATTTTCCTCAAAGAACCCAAACTGCGAATTGCCGAAATCGCGGTGACAAATACAGGAAACATCGACAACAAATACAAATTCAATTTTTTCTACGACGTGAGAAATGCTTTTGTTGAAGGGTTTTATTTAATTCAAAGATTAATTGTGGGGTTGGTTTCAATTTGGCCGATTTTAGTGATTGCAAGTCTGATTTTCTACTTCTTGAGAAAAAGAAAAAAACCGCTGAATTTTGAGAAAGAGCATGTTGATGAGTAATAAATGTTTCCGTTGATAATCAACCTACAATTAGTTCAGCTTCCGAAAATTTCGGAAGCTTTTTTCATGCAAAACCCACCACAATACGCTCTACTTGATCTTTTTTATAACCGCAGCTTTTTCTAATGAAGCATTCACCAAATCAATAAATTCCATGTATTCAGCAATTTCATTTGTGTTGAAATAAACTTTATTGACGAGTAATGACCACGTGAAAAAATCTTCTTCTCCTACCCTTTCTATATTCTGAATATACTGTAAATTTCCATTAAAAGAGGTGATTTTTCTGTTGAAGTTTTCGCTTTGGAGCTGATATGTTGCCGGGAGTTTAGTTTTTAGCTCAACCGTAATGAGGAACGGAAAGTTCAACGCAATGGGGAAGTTCCGATTTTTACTCACCTCCAATTCACGCATTGTTTTTGTAAGAGGACTTTCAACCAGATAATAAGTACTTGTATTTTCAAAATTCACGAATTGCTTCTGCATGTTCCAGTCCTTCTCGGTATAATTTTGAGGAGTTTCGTTCTTTGCGCCAGAAAAAACATAAAAGTTTTCCCTCTTAACGTCCTCCGATACAAAATAACCTTTGGCACGATCCTCAATTGTTAATTCGTTATTTTTTTCATTAATTTTTAATTTTTGCACAGAAACAAATTCAGAAATTTTAGGTGTCACGGATAAAAAATTTTCGCCTGCGCCGTTTAATCCCAAAACTATATTGTTGAAATAATTGAGATTGGGGAATATTAAATTTTCAGGGTCAGAAGTTGCCGCATCGACCATGATTTTTTCTCCACCGTCGGATTCTACAATATTTACGAACGTCTGCATTTTGGAATAAGTTGGGAAATTTAATATGATCTGCCCATTACTTCGTAAACTGTTCACCGCCATTTCAGAATAAATACCCTTTTTCTTTAAAACTTCATTGAGAAGGATATTGAAATCTGCAGCGTTTCCTTTTTTAGTTCTTAAGAATTCGCTTTGCAAATTTTTGGTAGTTACCGCCCAGTAACGATTCCAAGTGAAATTTTTTCGCAGGTAAATAATAGTATTTTTGAGCGTTTCAAATTTTGTGGTTCCCGTTTTAATATCATTAGCAATATCTTGATAATTTGCACCTTTTAGGCTTTTAGCGATCTCTTCCGCAATTAATTTTTTAAAACCATCCCAAGTATTTTCCGCATAAAAAGTTCCGTGGAAGTTACGTTCTGCTGTGAATTGGAATGAGAGCTTTTCTCTGTAATCTTCCTTATTATAAACATTTTTGAATATTTTGTCACTGGGAATATTTGAAAGTTCCCACTCACGATTATTCTTTTTTCCGCTGTATTTTTTAGTCAGTTCTGCGCCATTAAGAATAACTTTGTACTCAAAATCAGTGGCCAAAGTAAGATTCAATTTTGATGATAGAGTGGGAATATTATTTTGAAACCTCCAAGGTGTAGCAAACAAATCATGCGGACGCATAATCAGAACTTTGTACTCAATGACTGAACCCACCTTAACATTTGGAAACGCAACTGCAATTTCTGTTAAACCATTGTTTTGGGAGACGATGATGTCTTTTTTTTCCACGGGAGTAATCACTGTTTTTCCGTCCACTACATTGATGGTTTGCGCTTCCTTCAGCACTACCTTATCAAATTTTTTTTCCGGTCGGAAACTCCATTTCCTTTGCGCATAATCCAGTCCGGAAGTGGTAAGAATTTTTGTTCTTCCATATTCCATTAGTTCGTATCCTGTGTTGGTAATTTTTAGGTCGCCAAATTCGGCAAGTTTTACAGCATCTGAACCTGGTTCATAAGAAACCTCCGTTAAACTAATCTCTTCCTGAGACAACTTCCCAAGTTTAAATTGCTGTGAATGCGCCCAAGTAGAAAAAAGAAAAACGGCGAATAGTGGGAAAAACTTCATCTCAGTAAATAATTTAGACTCAAATTTAATAAATAAAAACAGTGCTGAATAAAAATATTCATCGGGTAGCTACAATTTTTACTCGTTCATTTTTTGTAATTTTGCACATCGTAATTTTTATCTTTTTAAAGATAGTAATTTAATCATTGAAGCAATAAACAGTAACCATATGTTACCAAAAATAAATCCTACACAAACTAAAGCTTGGCAAGAACTCAACGCACATTTCGCACAAAACGACTTCGATCTTCGCTCTCTTTTTCAATATAATCCAGAAAGATTCAACCAGTTTTCAGTAAAAAGAGATAACTATCTTTTCGATTTTTCCAAGAATTTAATTGATGAAAGAACTTTCGAGCTTCTTCAAAATTTAGCTGTTGAATGTGAACTAAAAACAGCGATTGAGAAAATGTTTTCGGGTGACAAAATCAACGAAACGGAAGAAAGAGCCGTTCTGCACACCGCATTGCGAGATTTTTCGGACAAACCCATTTTAGTTGACGGTGTAAATATTAAGCCACAAATTCGGAAAGTTTTAAACCAAATGAAATCTTTTTCCGAGAAAGTCATTTCTGGAGAACATAAAGGTTTCACAGGAAGAGAAATCACCGATGTGGTAAATATCGGAATCGGCGGTTCAGATTTGGGACCGGCGATGGTGGTTTCTGCTCTGAAACATTTTAAGACGAGATTAAATGTACATTTCGTATCTAATGTAGATGGAAACCACATCGCAGAAACTTTAAAAAACCTGAATCCCGAAACGACTTTGTTTATTATTGCCTCAAAAACGTTCACTACACAAGAAACAATGACGAATGCCGAATCTGCAAAATCATGGTTTTTAAAGAGCGGAAAACCGGAAGATGTTGCAAAACATTTTGTGGCTTTATCTACTAATATTCAGTCAGTTAAAGAGTTCGGTATTGCGGAAGAAAATATTTTTGAATTTTGGGATTGGGTAGGTGGAAGGTATTCACTTTGGAGTGCAATCGGTTTAAGTATTTCACTTGCGGTGGGTTACGATAATTTTGAAAGTTTATTGAAAGGAGCAAATGAAACCGATGTTCATTTCCAGACTGCCGATTTCAAGGAAAACGTTCCTGTTTTGATGGCACTTTTGGGAATTTGGTACCGCAATTTCTTTGATGCGGGAACTTACGCGATTTTGCCTTACTCACAATATTTAGAGAGATTTCCGGCATATCTTCAACAAGCGGATATGGAAAGTAACGGTAAATGTGTCGACAGAAACGGCGAGTTTGTGGAATATGAAACCGGACCTATTATTTGGGGAGAACCGGGAACAAACGGTCAACACGCGTTTTATCAATTGCTTCACCAAGGAACGGAACTCATTCCATCGGATTTTATCGCTTATGTGAAATCTCCGAACCAAGTTTCTGACCATCAGGAAAAATTGTTGGCGAATTTTTTCGCTCAAACAGAAGCTTTAGCTTTTGGAAAAACAGAAGTGGAAGCAAGAGAAGAATTGGTAAAATCAGGCAAATCTGAAGAGGAGGTAAAAGAGTTGGTGAACTTTAAGGTCTTCCACGGAAATACGCCGACTAATTCACTTTTAATCAATGAATTAACTCCGTTTTCATTAGGTCAATTAATTGCACTTTATGAGCATAAAATTTTTGTTCAAGGAGTAATTTGGAATGTTTTCAGCTTTGACCAGTTTGGTGTTGAGCTCGGAAAAATTTTAGCAGGAAAAATTCTTTCGGAACTTCAAACCGATGGAAAAGTAACTTCACATGACTCTTCCACCAACGGATTAATGAATTATTTTAAGGAGAAAAAGTAAATATGAAAATAAATCTAAAAAAGTAAACATGGCACAAATTCTCGACGGACTGAAAGTTTCCAAGGAAATCAAAGAAGAAATCAAAAACGATGTTCAGAAAATTCTGGCATCAGGAAAAAGAGCACCGCATTTGGTGGCGATTTTAGTTGGAAATAATGGGGCGAGTGAAACTTATGTCCGCAGCAAAATTAGTGATTGTGCAGAAGTTGGTTTCAAGTCTTCATTGGTGAGATTTTCTGCAACAGCTTCTGAGGCGGAACTTATAGAAAAAATTCAGGAGCTGAATGTTGATCCTGAAGTTGACGGATTTATCGTACAGCTTCCACTTCCAAAGCAAATGGACCAGGAAAAAGTGATTATGGCAATTAATTCCCACAAAGATGTTGATGGTTTTCACCCTGAAAATTTCGGAAGAATGGCTTTGGAAATGAGCACTTTTCTTCCTGCAACTCCGTTTGGAATTCTAACACTTTTGGAAAGATACAATATTGAGACAAAAGGTAAAAACTGCGTCATCATCGGAAGAAGCAAAATTGTGGGACGACCGATGAGTATTTTGATGGGCAGAAAAGATTTCCCGGGAAATGCAACAGTAACCGTTACACATTCGTACACTCCACATATTGAGGAGTTTACAAAAAATGCCGACATCGTCATTACAGCTTTGGGGGATCCATTATTTTTAAAAGCAGACATGATTAAAGAAGGAGCGGTAATTGTGGACGTTGGAATAACGAGAGTTGAAGACGATTCCAAAAAAGGTTATCATTTGGAGGGCGATGTGGATTTCGAAAGCTGCGCCCAAAAAGCAAGTTGGATTACTCCGGTTCCGGGAGGAGTTGGACCAATGACAAGAGCGATGTTGCTGAAAAACACGATTTTGGCATACAAACATTCTATATATAAAGATTAAATTGAGGCACGTTATTCGGATTTCTAGTTTTTTACCTCGAATCCCGAAACTCGAAGCTCAAAACTGAAAAATGAATAAAGAACAAGATAATATTTTATTAAAAGAAGGAAAAATGCTCCCTGTAATGGAGCATTTTTATACTTTACAAGGTGAGGGCGCTCATACAGGAAAAGCGGCCTATTTCATCAGACTTGGTGGTTGCGATGTAGGTTGTCATTGGTGCGATGTCAAAGAAAGTTGGGATCCCAATCTTCATCCCTTAAGGAATACAATTGAGATCGCAGAAATTGCAGCAAAACATTGCAAAACAATCGTTTTAACAGGCGGTGAGCCTTTGATGTGGAATCTGGAAGTCTTAACCAAAAGATTAAAAGAACTTGGCTGTGACATACACATCGAAACTTCCGGAGCTTATGAAATGAGCGGAATTTTGGACTGGATTACCCTTTCGCCCAAGAAAACAGGTTTGCCAAAAGAAGAAATTTATTCCAAAGCGAACGAACTGAAAATGATTATTTTTAACAATAATGATTTCAAATTTGCCGAGGAACAAGCTGCAAAAGTTTCCCAAAACTGCAAACTTTATCTGCAAAGCGAGTGGAGTAAAAGAAACGAAATGTATCCGAAGATTACAGATTTCATTCTCGAAAACCCAAAATGGCAAGCGTCTGTTCAGACTCATAAATATTTGAATATTCCGTAAATTATGTTAAATTTACTTCGCAGTTAATACGGTTTTATGCAAAAAATTCGATATTCTCGGTATTTTAAGGTGATCTTCATCCTGCTTGACGTTTTGGTTATTGCAGGAGTGTTTGTGTTTTTTTTTCTGAGAAATAACGAATTAAAATATGAGAAAGAGGTTTGGGAACAGAACTTATTGTCTCTAATCCTTCTTACCATGTTCTGGATTTTGCTCAGCGGTAGAACACGTCTTTATTCTATTGCAAGAAATTTAACGTATACTATTTATTTGGAACGATTAGTTACCCATATTTTCATCTTTATTTTTGGGGTTATTTTGTTGGCGAAAGTAAGCAACAATGATTTCATAAAACAGGACCGGTTTCTTATTGCCATCTTCCTCTTCTTTTTATTGTTTATCATAAAATCTCTGGTTTTTATTGGCTTAAAGTATTTAAGAACTTTGGGTATTAATCACAGAAACGTCATGTTTTTAACGGAAGATTCATCAACTGAAATCTTGCGGAACATCATCACGGAAAGAAAAGATTATGGTTTTAAAATTTTCGATTACCCTACGGAAAGCCGCTTTGATTACGACAAACTGGTTGCTTTTTGGAAGGAAAACGGAATTCACACCATGTATATTTCTTCGGAAGGAAAACAAATTGATCAAAATAACGAACGAGAAATTTATAAACTGGCTGATTTGCACAAAGTCCGTATCTCGCTAATTCCCAGCATTATAAAAAATAATTTTTTTCAATATGATTTAGGATATATTGAAACACAGCCGATTTTGGTTAGATCGAAATTTCCACTGGATTTTCTTACCAATACTATTCTGAAAAGAACATTCGACATCCTGTTCTCCACCGTTATTTTAGTAGGAGTTTGCACCTGGCTCTTCCCTATCATTGCCGTCTTAATTATGATTGACAGTAAAGGTCCCGTGTTTTTCCTGCAGAAAAGATACGGATTTCACGATAGGGTTTTCAAATGTATCAAGTTTAGAACGATGTATGTAAACGGTGATTCCTCCCACAGAACTACTGAAGAAAACGACAGAAGAATTACCAAAGTTGGCCGCTTTCTTCGAAAATCTAGTTTAGATGAAATGCCGCAGTTTATTAATGTGCTTAAAGGTGAAATGTCTATCGTTGGACCAAGACCACACATGCTTTTGGTAGATGATTTCTACAAATTGAAAATTGGGCGGTATTCGGTGAGAAGCCTAGTAAAACCTGGAGTAACCGGACTTGCACAAGTTAACGGACTTCGCGGTGATACCGGAGACGATATGAATATTGAAATGCAAAAAAGAATTTTGGCAGATGCGTTCTACGTAAAAAACTGGAGCATCAGCTTGGATTTCGTCATCATTATCAAAACAATGTTTTTAGTGATATTTGGCGATAAAAATGCCAATTAAAATAAGCTTCAAAAAATAAAAACACTAATTTAGCAGCATGTTAAAAAAACTGTTGAGCCAAGTTGGCGCCTATTTTCTCCTGCTCTCTAAAACAATCAAGAAACCACAAAAAATGTCGGTTTTTCTGAAGTTATTGATGAGGGAAATCTATGATTTAGGAGTAAATTCCTTCGGATTGGTTTTATTTACATCAATTTTTGTGGGAGCAGTCGTGGCGATTCAAATGTTCAATAACTTTAGTGCCTCATCATTCCCGATTCCCAATGCTTTTATTGGTTATGCAACAAAAGTAGTCTTGATTCTGGAGTTTGCGCCCACCATCATTTCCGTAATTCTTGCAGGAAAAGTGGGCTCCTACATTGCATCAAGCATCGGTACTATGCGTGTTACCGAACAGATTGATGCTTTGGACATCATGGGAGTAAATTCACCTAACTTTTTAATTTTACCTAAAATCTTAGCGAGTGTTATTTTTAATCCTTTATTAATTGCGATAAGTATCGTTTTTGGAATTTGGGGAGGATATCTTGCCGGAACCGCAACAGGAAACTGGAGTAAAGCCGACTATATTACAGGGATTCAAATGTATATGCCGCAACATTTCATTTGGTATGCCTTTTTTAAGACCGCGGTTTTCGCTTTTTTAATTGCAACAATTCCAGCCTATTTTGGGTATAACGTAAAAGGAGGCTCACTGGAAGTGGGTAGAGCAAGTACACAAGCGGTGGTGTGGACCATTGTGGCCATTATTATCATGAACTTAATACTAACTCAAATGTTCTTAAGCTGATGATTGAAGTAAAAGATTTAAAGAAAAGTTTTGACGGTGTTGAAGTTCTTAAAGGAATTACCACCACGTTCGATACTGGAAAAGTTAACCTCATCATTGGGCAAAGTGGCTCTGGTAAAACCGTTTTCCTGAAAAGCCTGCTCAACGTTTTCCAGCCAACATCGGGTGAAATTTTATTTGATGGCAGAGACATCAACAAAATGGGACGTGAAGAAAAACAAAGTTTACGATCTGAAATTGGAACCGTATTCCAAGGAAGTGCACTTTTCGATTCTATGACGGTGGAAGAAAACATTATGTTTCCTCTTGATATGTTTACCAACCTTACTTACCGGGAGAAAAAAAGAAGAGTTTTTGATGTGGTTGGAAGAGTACATCTTGACAAAGCAAACAGAAAATATCCGTCCGAAATATCGGGAGGTATGCAGAAACGGGTTGCCATTGCGCGTGCCATTGTAAACAACCCAAAATACCTTTTCTGCGACGAGCCTAACTCCGGTCTGGATCCATACACTTCTAATATTATCGATGATTTACTCTTAGAAATCACCAAAGAATACAACACCACGACAATTATCAATTCACATGACATGAATTCGGTGATGACCATCGGTGAAAAGATCGTCTATCTGCGACTGGGCATCAAAGAATGGGAAGGCAACAAAGATATCCTCATCAATGCAGGCAATAAAAACCTGATTGATTTCGTTTATTCTTCAGAGTTGTTTAAAGAGTTAAGGGAATATTTCCTGGAAACCAACAAAACATCTATTGAAAATATTATAACTAAACCCCCTAAGAATGACAAAAATTTTTAGCATAGTTTTACTTGCCGCTTCTTTTTCAAGTTTTGCACAGGTAAAATTAGCCGCAAAAACCAACCTTCTTTTCAAGACGGACAAGCCAACTTGGGAAAGTATTAAAGGTTCTGCTGTAACCGCATACAACGAATCCGGGAAAAATAATGTGGGATTCAACGTAGGTCTTTCTGCGAAAGTAAATTTACCTGCCTCATTATTTTTGATGCCTGAAATTTACTATACCACCTTCAAAACAGATTTTGAAGTTCCCAATACCAACACCAATATAGAAGTGAAAAGTAACCGCGTAGATTTACCGGTGCTTTTGGGATATAACGTGTTAGGCGATAATTTAGGATTGTTTATTGGTCCGGTTGCATCCTATAATCTGTCAAAAGACAATCAGTTTAATGATTTTAAAGAGAATGCAACAAAAGAATTTACTTTGGGTTATCAATTTGGCGCACAAGTTCAAATACAGAAGCTCATTATTAATGGAAGATATGAAGGAGCTTTTACCAAAGATCAGCGTGACTTCATCAATAATAACACCAACGAAACCATACGCTACGACAGCCGCCCAAGTTTATTTATGGTTGGTTTAGGTTATCAGTTTTAAGAAAAAATTATTTTTATAGAAAAATCCGCAGATTAATAATAATTCTGCGGATTTTTATTTTCAGGAGGTGTATTTTGTAAAGCCTGTTGTTTTGCAAGTTCAGCGGCTTGTTTTTCCAGCTCTTCCTTTTCCTTTCGCAGCTGTTTAAGCTCCTTTCTCTTTTGTTCCTCTCTCAAAGCGGAACCTTTGCTAACATAACCTACTATTCCACCAATGATTAGACCGATTCCGATTCCGGCAAGAATACCCATTAAATTTAGCGGCTCAAACAGTTTCACAAAAGAAAATTGCGGCAACATATAATAAAGCAAAAATGCCAAACCTAAAAGCAAAACACCAATAAAAGTTAAATTTTTCATAGCCGATTAATTAAAAAACCTTTCCAAATTTAAGAATTTTTCGGAAAGGTTTTAATGTTAATTATTTTTCTCTTTTAAATTTTACCTCCAGAAGCCTTGTAATATTCCAACGCTTTTGGCATGTGTTTTTCTAAATCAGACCTTCTTGTATCTGGATTGGGGTGGGTTGAAAGAAATTCCGGCGGTCTGTTTCCATTAGAGGAAGCTTCCATTCTTTGCCAGAAAGGTTGCGCCTGTCTTGGATCGTAACCAGCCATCGACATTAAATAAAGTCCCATTTCATCAGCTTCCAATTCCTGATTTCTACCGTATTTCAACAATGCAACTTGTGCTCCGATTGGATAAACCTGCTGAAAAATTTGAGCCATCTGTCCGCTGGTTAAAACGCCGCCTACAATTCCGCCAACACCCTGTGCAACCATTGCCTGTGAAATTCTTTCATTTCCATGTCCCGCGAGTGCATGAGAAATTTCGTGACCTAATACTACGGCTAAACCTGCATCGCTTTGAGTGATTGGCAAAATTCCCGAATAAACTGCAACTTTTCCACCCGGCATACACCATGCGTTGATTTGCTTGTCATCAATAAGGTTAAATTCCCATTGATAATCAGCAATATCACCTTCTCTACCAATTCCTCGATAGTAATTATTTGCGGCATTCTTAATTCTTAACCCTACATTCTGCACGCTTTTCGCACCAGTTGTTCCAGTTATTACTTTTGCTTTAGACAATGTTTCCCTATATTGCTGTAAAGCCATAGCCGCAATTTCCTGATTATTGGCCAGTTGCAGTGATTTTCTACCCGTAATTGGGTTGGTTGTACAGGCAATCATTGCCACTGAAAGTGCGCCGACTGCGAATAATTTATTTACTTTTTTCATAGCTCTAAAATTTCAATTGCACAGTTAAAAACAATTTTTATTCCAAATAATTTTTTAACTTTAAATTATCGCATAATTATTGCTTTAAAATTAAATAAAAAACATGAAAAATTTATTTAAAATAACAGTTTTAGGAATATTATTTTTCCTTTTGAACTCCTGTGGTTCCCAAAACGGCCTTACTACGGAAAAGGTTGCTTCTTTGCTGTCTTCGGGTAATTTTACGTTTTTGGCACAAAAGGCTAATCCTATGGGAGGAGATGTGATCAACGTGCTGAATTCATTTCCTAACTCTTCCGCTTCCAGAATTTTAGAATTAGATTACGGCTACACTTTACAAATAACTGAAAATGAAATTGTTGCAACGCTTCCCTATTTCGGAAGAATGTACAACCCAAGTTTCGACACCTCGAAAAATAGCTATCGATTTACTTCAAAAGATTTTAAAATTAATCAAAGTCCCGGGAAAAAAGGAAGTACTACTTATTCGTTTGTTTTAAACGACCAACAGAACATTAGAAGAATGTATCTGGAAGTTTTCAAGAACGGGAAAGCTTATTTATCCATTGATTCCAATGACAGACAACCAATTTCCTACGATGGCTATATTATGGAAAATTCGGCGGATAAGAAATAATCTATTTTCCCAGTAATTTTTCAACAAAAATTTTTGCTTCCGTGCTTGGATTAGATTTCAGTTGGGAAGCATTTTTTTTGTGGGCTTCGTAGAAATTTTCAGTGGATTTTTCTTCTTTTGTTTTTTGTAGAATATACTCTTGAACCCAATAATCAAAACGTTTTTCTGATTGTATTTTTCGGGTTTCTTCAAAGGAATTATTCTTAATTTTTAATTGAATGAAATCACCAATTTTTGAAAAAACCTCATCCAACCCTTTATTATTCAACGCTGAACCGAGTAAAACAGGAACTTTCCAATCCTTTTCTTTTGACGGTAGAAAATGAAGAGCACGCATCAATTCCACCTTTGTGTTTTTTGCTTTGTTTAAATTTTCATCATCCACTTTATTAATGAAAATCAAATCCACCATTTCCATAATTCCGCGCTTAATTCCCTGAAGTTCATCGCCTCCGCCGATAATTTTTAAAAATAGAAAAACATCCGTGATATCGGAAACCAAAACCTCGCTCTGTCCCACTCCTACCGTTTCTATCAAAATATAGTCGTAACCCGCTGCTTCGCAAATCAGCATGGTTTCAAATGTTGTATTTGCAACGCCCCCCAAAAATCCCGAACTCGGACTTGGACGAATGAATGCGTTTTCTTCCTTCGACAATTCTTCCATCCTTGTTTTGTCTCCTAAAATAGAACCTTTGTTTAATGAAGAACTCGGGTCAATGGCTAAAACTGCCACTTTTTTACCTTTGGAAATCGCCAATCTTCCAAAATTTTCAATAAAAGTTGATTTTCCTGCACCCGGAGTTCCTGTAATTCCAATTCTAATTGATTTCCCAGTAAACGGTAAAATTTCTCTGAGCAATTCTTCTGCTTGTTTTCGGTGTTCCGGTTTTTTGCTTTCTACTAAAGTGATGGCTTTCCCGAGCAGGCGTTTGTCGCCGGATTTGATGCCTTCGATAAGTTCTGAATTAGAAAGTGATTTCATTAACTCAAAAATACAAATTCTAAAGCAAAGAAATTCCCAATCCCGCATTTTCCGACAAAATCAATTTCCCTTTTTCCACAAAACTCCCTCTTGCAAAATCGTTGGAAATTAAATTGGCTCCATCCAAATCAGCAAAATCACATAAAGAAGCCACTGCAATTCCCGCAGAAATTCCCACGGAAGATTCCGTCATACAACCAATCATGATTTTATATCCGAATTTTTTGGCTTCGCGAATAAGTTGCAAAGCAGGCGTAATTCCACCACATTTCATCAATTTTATGTTGATTGCTGAATAATGCGGCTGCAATTTTTCGAGGTAGGAACTATTTTGGCAATCTTCATCCGCCATCCAAACTGCATTGAGATTTTTATTTAAGACTTGAAATTCGCCAACTGGTCGCGGTTGTTCGATATACAGAAAATTCCTCGTCAATTCATTGTTTTGCAGAAAGTTACAATCATCATCGGAAAAACTGGTGTTAGAATCTAAAGCGATTTGTTTTCCCGTTTCGAGCAGTTTAAAAGTATAATTTTGGTCTAAACCGTTGCACTTCACTTTAAATTTTTGCCAATCAGAATTTTGAATTTTTTGGATTTGTTCATCAACGAGAGCAATGCTGATTGTGTAAGACGATTCGGGTAAATTACTACTATTCAAATAATTAAGTTGAGAAAAAGATTTGTTTTCCAATTTTCCGTACAAATCCCAATACGCGCAATCTAATGCGGAACAGAGAAATGAGTGCAGATTTAAACTCGTCAAAAACTGATAAAATTCTTTGGGATGAACGATTTCTTTCGCTTCAATTTTTGTTTGAATTTCTTTTAACTTTAAAATAAATTCATCAAGATTAATTCCGTAATAATTAATGGCGACACATTCTCCAAAACCAATTTTGTCTTTATAAGAAAGCGAAATCAAAAGCGCATCCCGAAAATCATAATTCCCGTAAGAAATTGAAAAGGTTTCTTTTAACAACAGTTTTTTGGGTTGCCACGAAAGTTTCATTCTGAATTATTACTCTTGGTTTCCAACAAATGTAAAAAGAAAATTGCTTATTTTTGAATCAAACAAAATATTTAAGATTATGAAAAAGTTAGTTGTTGCGGCGATTTTAGGAACTGGCTTCCTGATTTCTTGTACACCAAAAACTCCTGCAGTTGTGGGAACAAAAACCATTACCGCAGAATATCTTGCACAAGGAAAAACCATTTTTGACAATTCTTGCGGGAAATGCCACGATTTGCCAAATCCAACTGCGCATTCTGCACAAAATTGGGTGGGAATCATGAACTCGATGGCTCCGAAAGCAAAACTGAACGACGAACAGCACCAAATGGTTTACGATTATATCGTTTCCGTAAAAAAATAAATGGACATTAAACCTGAAATTTCCTGGGCAGATTTCGAAAAAATAGACATGAGGAGCGGAACTATTGTTTCCGTTTCTGATTTTCCGAAAGCGAGAAATCCGTCCTATATTTTAGAAATTGATTTTGGGGAGTTGGGAATCAAGAGTTCTTCCGCACAAATTACCGATTTGTATTCTAAAAAGGAACTCATTGGTAAACAGATTGTTGCAATAGTCAACTTCCCAAAAAAGCAAATTGCCAACTTTTTCAGCGAATGTTTGGTTTTGGGAGTTTATGGTGAAAATAAGGAGGTTACGCTTTTGTCGCCTTCGCTTGCGGTGAAAAATGGTTTTCAGGTTGGATAAAATTTTTAACCATTAAGGATATTAAAGTTGTAACAACTACTGCTGCATTATTTTTAAGGATTGACTTCGTTCATTTTTAGCAGGTACTTAAGTTTTAAATTTATTTAAAAGCTTAAAAGCTTGCAAAATTTGGAAAATAAAAAAAACCACAAAAGTCACAAAAATTTTGGATTCGTGATTCGCCTGTTTTACAGATAAATAAGTTCTTTTGTGCCTTTTGTGGTAAAATTTTTTGTTATGTACTTTGCCATAAAAGTTAAGCGTTTTTATTATGATTATAATCTTAACTTTCTTAGTGGTTTAAAAAAATAAATTTTAAAAACACCAATCATGCTGCAAAATATTCCTTTAGAAAAAGTTCTTTTCCTCGATATCGAAACTGTTCCACAATATGGAAATTGGGACGAAATGGATGAATCCCTGCAAAAATTGTGGGACAAAAAAACACTTCATCAAAGAAAAGACGATTTCACGGCCGAAGAATTCTATAAAGAACGCGGCGGAATTATGGCGGAATTTGGCAAAATTATCTGCATTTCTGTAGGAATTCTTGATAAAAGCGACAAAATCATGATTAAGAGTTTCGCAGGTGATGACGAAAAAAAACTGTTGGAAGAATTTGGTGAAATTTTCAACCGTCCCAAACTTCGTGACGTGATTTTATGCGCACACAACGGAAAAGAATTCGATTTCCCATGGATTGCGAGAAGATTTCTGATTAATGGCATGGAGCCACCGAAACCTTTTCAACTTTTCGGAAAAAAACCTTGGGAAATTCCACATTTAGACACCATGGAACTTTGGAAGTTTGGCGACTACAAATCTTATGTCTCGTTGGAATTGTTGGCAAATGTTTTCGGGATTCCCACTCCAAAAGACGATATCGATGGTTCAATGGTTGCATCAATGTATTGGATAGAAAAAGACTTATTTAGAATTGTTCAATATTGTGAAAAAGATGTCTTAACTTTGGCAAATGTTTTCCGGCGAATGCGGCAGGAAAATCTTTTAGAAAAACTTGAACAATAATTCAATTTGATCTTTGAGATTTGAAATTGCGTAAGTGCATTTAACCTCAAATCTCGAATCTCGAAATCTGCTTATGAAATTTACCGACGACCAAATTGCCGACATTGGCGAAAATATCATTAAGACTTTAAAAACCATCTACGACCCTGAAATTCCTGTCGATATTTATGAACTTGGTTTAATCTACGATGTACAGATTTCTGACGAAGGAGCCGTAAAAGTTATTATGACTTTAACCACGCCGAATTGCCCCGTTGCGGAAAGCTTACCCGCCGAAGTTCGTGAAAAAGTAGGAACGGTAGAAAATGTAAAAGAAGTTGATTTAGAACTCACTTTCGAACCCTCTTGGAATAAAGATATGATGAGCGAGGAAGCACGGTTTGAACTGGGAATGTTTTAAATGAAAATGCCGACTACAATCGGCATTTATATTTTTCGCGAAATTCTACTTTGCATATTCAAACAAAACCGTTGTCTGAATATTTGGATGGATTGATAATGCCACCGGACAATTCAGCGCTGCATCTTCTATAAATTTCTTGTCTTCATCGGAATAATTCATCGGAAATCTAACGATACAGAAAATGGTTCCAATTCTTTTAGGTTCTGGGTAAGTGGATTTCTTTAGTTCGCAAGTTGCGCCTGTAATGTCGATTCCTCGCGGTTTTCCTAAAACGGCAATCGCCATTAACATCGATTGCCCGTAAGAAATTCCAAAGATATCGGATGGTGAGAAATACTCAGAAGTTCCGCCTTCACGCATTGGCGCACAGGTAACGATTTCTGAGCCGGATTTTTCATGCTCGGAGACAATTTTAAAATCCCCTAAATAAGTAATTGTTGAGGTCATAGTGTGAGTTTATTTATGGTTAAAGATAAAAATTCTTATCAAATTAATAAAAAAATCACCTATTATTTTAATCAAAATTTAACGAAATGCTATTTTTACGTAACATTTGCTAATCTTTATCATGAAAATTAACGGTTTTGTTCAAGTCAGAATTTAAGGATATTGCAACTGGACAATTCAGGGCAGCTTCCTCGATAAATTTTATCTCATCAATATTTTCAGAAATGATGTTTTCTTAAAAATGAAAAATATCTTTCGCCTTGTTATAAGCACTTTCGAAGTTAAGCAAATTCAGGGAATGCTCGATTCTTTCTTTCGCCATAAAGTTGATGACCTGTTCTGTGGGCATATTTCCCACCAAATCATCTTTCGCCATGGGACAACCGCCAATTCCTTTTATTGCAGAGTCAAATCTTCTACAGCCTTTGTCATACGCTGCTTTTAATTTTTTATAAGAATCTTCGTATCGGTTATGAAAATGAGCGCCAAAATCAATTTCAGGATATTTTGAGGGAATTTTTTCAAACAAAAGTTCAATCTGGTCGGTCGTTCCTGTTCCGGCGGTGTCGGAAAGCAAAATATTTTTGATTCCAATTTCATTAAAACGGCCTGCCCAAAAATCAACGTCTTCCCATTTCCATATTTCGCCGTAAGGATTTCCGAAAGCCATTGAAAAGTAGATATTTAAAGCTCTTCCGTCGGATTGCAAAAGTTCAGTAATTTTTACAATATCGTTAAAAGCTTCTTCCTGACTTTTATTGGTATTTCTGTGCTGAAAAGTTTCCGAAATTGAAAACGGAAAACCTAAAATATCCACTTGTTGATGTTCCAACGCTTTTTCTGCACCGCGATAATTCGCAACAATGACAGAAAGTTTGGTGTTGGAAATGCCTTTGTCGATTTCATCAACCACCGTTCCGGAATCCGCCATCTGTGGAATCGCTTTCGGAGAAACAAAGCTGCCGCAATCCAAAACATCAAAACCGACTTCCATAAGTGAATTGATGTAATCAATTTTCTTTTGAGTGGGGATAAATTCACCCCAACCTTGCATTGCATCGCGCGGACATTCGGTAAGAAACATTTTTGCTTTTTAAGATTTTCGTAAAGATAATAATTTTGCTGGAAGTTGGAAGATGGGAGCTGGATGACATTTCAGAACTACAATACTGGGCAAAAAATTTTGTATAAACTTTAAGAAATACTAAAAATTCTTCCTGCATCCATCTTCCAGCATCCAACCAAAAGAAGTAACTTTGTTAAAAATAATATACGTATGATCACCATAGATTTTAACCTCGAATGGAAACTGAAACTGCAAAACCGCTTTATTAACTATGTGAAAATCTTTTCCACAAGTGATCCCGAAAGTGAGACAACTCCCTCAACCGAAAGACAATGGGATATTGCCAAATATATTTTTGAAGAGTTGAAAACTTTAGGTTTAAGTGATGTTTCCCTTGATGAGAACGGATATATTTACGCTTATGTCCCTTCAAATCTTGACAATGATGACGAACCAGTTGTAGGATTTATTTCGCATTATGACACTTCACCTGACTTTAATGGGGAAAACGTGAAACCACAAATTTGGGACGATTACAACGGACAGGATTTGGTTTTAAATAAAGAAACAGGATTTACGCTTTCGCCATCAAAATTTGAAAGTCTAAAAGACTATGTGGGAAAAACTTTAATCACCACCGATGGAACCACACTTCTCGGTGCAGATGACAAAGCAGGAATCGCGGAAATTGTAACCGCAGCAGAATTCCTTCTTGCCAATCCAGACATTAAACACGGAAAAATTGCAATCGGCTTTACTCCCGATGAAGAAATCGGAAGAGGTGCTCATAAATTTGACGTAAAAAAATTCGGTGCAGAATGGGCATATACAATGGATGGCGGCGAAGTTGGTGAATTAGAATACGAAAATTTCAACGCTGCAGGAGCGGTCGTAAAAATCCACGGATTGAGTGTTCATCCCGGTTATGCCTTCGGGAAAATGGTGAACGCATCTTTGTTGGCAGCAGAATTCATCAAAATGCTGCCCGAAAACGAAACGCCTGCCACGACAAAAGGTTTTGAAGGTTTTTATCATTTGACGGATTTAAAATCTGATGTTTCCGAAGCGAAAATTCAGTATATTATTCGTGATCACGACAACGATAAGTTTGAAGCAAGAAAAAAATTCATCACCGAAAAAGTAGAAGAATTCAACAAAAAATTTGGCGAAGGAACTGCGGAAATCGAAATTAAGGAACAATACCGCAACATGAAGCAGCAATTTGAAGGTAAAATGCACATTGTCGACATTGCAGAACAGGCGATGAAAGACGCAAACATAGAACCTAAAATCAAAGCAATTCGCGGCGGAACTGACGGTGCACAACTTTCCTACATGGGATTACCTTGTCCGAATATTTTTGCGGGCGGAATTAATTTCCACGGACCTTACGAATATGTTGCTTTGGAATCAATGGAAAAAGCGGTGAAAGTGATTGTAAATATAGCGAGAGCGGTGAAGAAGAGATAATTTATCCTTCCGAAAATGAAAAGTTAAACCGGCAAATTTATTGCTGGTTTTTTTTATACTAAAAAACAAAAAAGACTCACATTTCTGTAAGTCTTTTTGCTCCTCTTCTTGGGCTCGAACCAAGGACCCTCTGATTAACAGTCGGTTTTATTGTGTTTTATTATAATTTGCTTAATCTTTATTATGCTTTATTTTCTTTGATTATCAATTGTTTACAAATATTTTTCTTGTACAGTATTTTATAATATTTTACTTTTGGAGGGCAAATGTTCGTGAAATGTTCGTGAAAAAATTTTTGTAAAACACGATAAACAGGAATATCTGAAAAAAATGTTCGTGAAAAACGATAAAAATTGACACAAAATGGTAAGTTACACCTTTACACTTGCTCCAAAAGCGAATAAAACAGGGGAGAGAAGTATCATAATTTCATTTATAAAAGACCGCAAAAACACAAGTCTTTCAATCGGGAAAACTTGCAAGGAGAAGGACTGGAGTTTTGACGCTTGTCGTCTGAAAACTTCGCATCCCAATCACGCTAACCTCAACAAATTTATTGAGCGCAGAATTAAGATCATTGACGAGATTATCGACGATTTCGATAAAAATGGAATCTACTTCACGCTTCCTGATCTCATCAATAAACTAAAGACGAGCAGCGGACAAAGCATTTCCTTAACCTATACGAGTTTCCACGAAGATTTGATTAGAAATCTTTTGGCATCGGATAAAACCGGAACAGCGAAAGTGGAAAAAGATACTCTGAATGCGCTGCAACGGTTCTTTGGCAAAAAAGACATTAGCTTTAATGAATTGGATTATTCTAACTTGAAAAAATTTGAAGCCTATTGCATTTCTCGCGGGAATAGGGAGTCCAGTATCGCGATTAGAATGCGGACTTTGCGTTCGGTTTTTAATCAAGCCATTAGAAACCAAGTAATTACGGAAAAACAATATCCTTTTAGGCATTATAAAATTTCAAAACTGAAGGAAAGTGGGAAAAAGGAGTATCTGAATGAAGAAGAAATAGAAAAACTCAAGAAATATGAGCCAAAAGACGAAAAACTTTCTTTTGCAAAAGATATGTTTTTGTTCAGTTATTATGCAAGAGGAATCAACTTTTTGGATTTGATTAAGTTGGAAAAAAAATTCTTGAATATTGATCGTATTGATTATATCCGCAGTAAAACAGGCGTTCCGGTGAGTTTTAAAATCAATGATTACGCTCGGAATATCATGGAAAAATACAAATCCGAAGACAGTTCAAAGTTCATTTTCAACATAATGAATACCGAAAAGCCAACGCAGATTTACCTAAAAAACAGATCCAAAAAAGTGCTGACCTATTATGTGAATATGCAGTTAAAAGAAATAATGAAAGAACTGCAAATCAAGAAGAATATCTCTTATTACTGCGCCCGTCACTCGTTTGCCACAGTTTTGAAGTTCAATAATATTTCAATTGAGACTATTCGCGAAGCACTTGGGCAAAAAGATATAAGATCTACAATGTCTTATTTAAACAGTCTTCCGGATAATAAATTGGATAAGATTATTGACGAGGTTTTGAAGTAAGAGTATTTGTTTAATATTTTAGCAAAACCTTTTCCCTTAAATCATTTCCCAATTGAGGCTGTTGATTTTATCTTTCAGTTTTTTAAGAGTTTCAATTATTTCAGAAAAAGTTGGTCTGTTTTCGCCATAAACCATTTCTTCTCGCATTTTGGCATAATCTTTTCCCCATAATTCAATGATATTTTCTGGTGGAATAGGGTTTATTGTGGCTGGCCTGTGCAGGCTATAGTCGATACCGGAGATTTTGGCAAACTCCATTCTGTGCTTTACAATGGTTTCATAGAGTTCCTTATTCTGTAGGGCACTTTCTGCATATTCTGTTTTTGAAAGAGCATATAGATCGTACAAATGGCGGCTGAGCCGATCTACCCTTATTTTCTCAGCGGTTTTCTGAAACTCTTCATGCAGAAGGAAAATTTTTTCTAAAAAAGTCCTTTCCGGATTAACGGATGGTATTTCTTTGCTTTTCTCCGAAAAACTCTGCTCTGGATATTCATCATCAACCATCGCGGAAATTTTTTTCATCGTAAATGGCTCAATCAATGAACGGCACCCGACTTCTATTTGAACTCTCGGCTTCAGATATTCCGTAACTTCAATTATATTTGGATAAAAAATATTGATAATACGAGGATCCTGATCGGAATTCTGGGTTTCGGCCAACGAGAAAGTGACATTTTCCAAGCCTTTCTCTTTAAATTTTTCCTGTAATTCTAAATAAAAAACCTCGCTGATATATTGGCCGGAAGCCTTCCTTAATTTGGTTTTCTTGTTTTTAGTCAAACTTCCTTCGAAGCCAAGAAACTCTCTTTCGATGGCCAAATCAATGTCTTCGGAAAACCTTTCTATGAGGTGCCACGCCTTGCTCAGCGAGGTGCCACCTTTGAAAACCAAATGCTCGGCTACATCCAATTCAAAAACCGCTTTCAAAGTTTGCGATACCCACCAGTCTTTTTCCACGGCAAACGGTGTTATTCCTCTTTTTTCGGCAACTTGTGTAAAAGCAAGGACCCTCGTTGATTGGGGAAGGGCTAAAAATTTATTTGTCATTATTTTTATTTATGGCGTTCCGCATTATTATCCTAATCCATTCTGGCGCAAGGCGAATGTCGTGTTCCAAGCGGTATGGATTTTCCTTTTTAAGTTTTTCTATAACTAAATCCTTTTCCTGTTGAGTGACATTGTCCTTCCCGATTTCTTTCAAAGCTTGGATTACAAGTCCGCTTATTTCACCAATCGCAGCGAGGTTTTTCGGGCTTGTTCTTTTGAATTTTATTTTTCTTTTGCCGAGATCAACTGTTCGTGCAGAACCGTCTGTAAGATACACCAAATTGAGGGGAATCTGGGTGGAGAGTCCTAGTGCATTGAGCGCCAGAATTCCCGTTGGAATAATGCGCGCCTTGTCTCTTTTGCGAATTACCTCTGCAATCTGTTCGGCAGAAGGCTGAATATTTCCCAAAACTGGATCCGTTTGTAAAACAGCGTAAATCCCCCTCGCGACACGGGAAATACCGCCGTTATTGACCAATCTTTCCAATGCTTTTGCAACTGCTCTGGCATTGCCGAAAGCAAGAAAGTCTTCAATAAAAAACAGCGTACCCCTCTTCGCTTTTTTTATTTTTACAAGTATTTTATCATCAATGCTTTGCATATGCAATTTACGGTTATTTTGTCGCAAATTTAGAAAATATTTGCGACGAAAAAGAAGATTCGCTTCTCAAATAATTAGAGAAATCGGACGAATAAAGATTGAAAATAGTCTTTCTAGAACCTGGAATAAAAAATAAATTATTAAAACACTTAATTAAACACAACCTCGGTTTTATAAAAGAAAGTCTTTGTTGTTTCGAAACCTTCTGCCCTTTTCATAAGATAATAATCCAATTTTTCGATGCTTGCGCTGGCTACTTTAATAATCTTCATAAAGTCAGAAAGTTCCATTATATTGAGATAACAGTTATATTGTGAAATTAATTTAAAAATTGAAATGTTAAAATCTTCCCATTCCCCAAATGAGGGTAATTCTGAAACTAAAATAATACATTGTGGCACTAATCCTTTGTTAATCTCAATTTTCAGATTTGATTTAGAGTCAAATACCGATATTTCATTTGATACACTTCTCAAAGCTCCGGCAAGTTGATTAACCGCCTTTAATATTTGCTTTTTAATATTATCCTGTTGTTTGGAAATGGATTTATCAAAAGCCTTTTGAGAAGATAAAACCTTGGATTCAATATAAAATGTTCCCAATTCATAATGGGCAAAAATATCGGTGAATTCCTTTTTTCTGCCTGAAGAATTAAAATAAGGATTGAGAAAAATATTATTGGTTTTAAATATAGATTCTAAGGGTACGAACACTTTTTTTTCAAGTTGATCTCCCTCTTTTTCCTCTAAATAATGAGTGGTAATATTTTGATCAGTAATAAAAGCAGATTGTATCGCAACTCCATTGGAGACATTTATTTCTATTCTTTGAAAATCTTGATAGTTTTTGGCGTCAAAATCCAATTTCATTTGATCTAAAACTTTCTTCCAATTATCATTGTTATATTCAGTATCAATGTTTTGCCATTGAATTTCAACAGTATTCTCACTTAGGGTAGCATTGCTTGATAAAACGGGAACCCCCAATTCATCATAAAAGTCCACTAAAATTGAATTCCCACTTTTCAATATTATTTTAAGTGCATCTATTTCAAGCAGAAAATTACTGGATTGAGTTACAATCAAGGGATTATCAATATGGTCATAAATGAATAATCTAATAACAGGGTATGTTTTTTCTGAAACAAAATACTGCCCTACTAACATTTCTAATTTACATCCTTGGTTGATGGCTCTAATAATATGATTAGGCAACTTAATAATAAACTTCTCTAAACCATTGTCATAAAACCAGATTCCCACTTCTTCATCATTAAGGCGGGAAGAAATAAAATCATCCAATGTTTCATATTTATTATTAAAATCCAAAATCTATTAATCCAGTTTTTTTAAGTATTTGAATTTTACAAAACTTGCAACTATATCGACTTCTGGAAATAAAGTAGCTTGGTTGAAACCAAAGCTTTCCAGTTGTTGTAATATTTGAGTTTTAGACTTTTTATCGATAATAATTCGTTGATCTGAATCACTTCCTCTTTCAATCCATTTTTTGTTAAATTTAGCCATTGGTTTATATAACCCGAAAACAGTAAATAATGATGGACTAATACCAAAAATTAAGAATGCCCCATGTTGCTTGGCAATCCTTGGGTTGTCAAGTTTAGGTTTAACGGCATAAACAGAAGAAACATCTTTCGGATCGAGATTTATCTTCACGAATGTTATGTAGTAATTTTCCAAAATATGTTTGACTGCATACTTCAATTGAGTCCTGAAGTTCTTTGCGGAAGTGACTTTGCAACTTTTCAACAAAAAAATATCTAAAAATGTTAACTTCTGAATTTGTTACAAGAGGAAACCTTACTTTAAATAAATTTAGAAAAGAATTAAAGACATGCTGAAATGGGTGCCCGTCATTTTCTTCGTAGCCCTCAATTATCTTCTCTTCATTGTCATTTAAAAAATTTAAAACTTTTGGGTGAATTTCATCAAAATGCTCATGTAGTTCCACAGGGAGTTTTTATTTAAACCAATAAAGCAATGTAAGTCATCATTTTACTGACAGTAAGCAAGTTAGATAATTTTATAAACGCATAAGGCATCGTATAAACCATTAAACAATCCCCGATTTAGTCCCTGATTTTAGAAGTAGGGACTAAAAATACCCGCATCAAAATCTACACAACATTAATTATTAACGTACTGCCAACAGCCTGCGGAATTTCCTCTATAAATGTCAGTTTAGAAAATACGGAAAAAATTGATGCTGATTTTTTAGCTAAGTGACCAACGAGCAGTAGATCTGAAATTCACTAGTTGAATTTGGGTAATTTTAGTATAAAAGCGACCTCGATTTAATGGTGACTTATTCAGACCATCGAAGAATATCTGGTACGCGGTCGTCATTGCGGTATGTGCGTCGGCACATAGGAATATTGCTGTGCGCGGTGGCGAAAGTGAATAATGCTGCTATATCATTCAGCGGAGAAACAGTATTTTATTTGACGATTTATGTGATCAACTATTAGATTTTTGCACCATTTTTCTGCGTCTATACGCAACACTTAATTTTTTACCCAGAAAGAAAAAAAACGGACCGAAGCCCGCTTTGTTTAAAATTTCATTTTCTGAATCCTTACCGCATTTAGTATGGCAAGCAATGCTACGCCCACATCTGCAAAGACTGCTTCCCACATCGTGGCTAACCCCCCTGCTCCTAATACCAACACCACTGCTTTTACTCCAAAGGCCAACGCGATGTTCTGCCAAACAATTTTTTTGGTTTGCTTGCCAATATTAATGGCCATTGGAATTTTTGAAGGTTTGTCGTCCTGAATTACCACATCAGCGGTTTCAATGGTGGCATCACTCCCAAGGCCACCCATCGCTATGCCAACATCACTTAAAGCTACAACCGGCGCATCGTTGACTCCGTCGCCAACAAATGCAACCGTTTCATCCCGCGATTTTAGCTCTTTTACCTTATTCACTTTATCTTCCGGCAACAAATCGCCAAAAGCATTCTGGATACCCAGTTTTTGTGCCACTGCTTTTACCACGGTAGTTTTATCGCCGCTCAACATTGTAACTTTGACACCTAAACTGGTAAGTTTCTGTACAGTTTCGGCAGCGTCTTCTTTGATGCTATCCGCAATGGTAAGGTATCCCGCAAATTTGCCTTCATAAGCAATGGCAATCAATGTTTCTACAATATCGTTTGGATTTACATCATATTGGATATTGAATTTATCCATCAGTTTAAAGTTTCCTACGAGCAACTGTTTTCCCTGATACGATCCCTTCAGGCCATGTCCCGCTATTTCTTCTACATTGTCGAGAATTATAGTATGGTCGGGTTCACCGAGATGAGCGTGAATGGCAGTTGCAACCGGATGGGTTGATGAATTTTCGATTACATTCACTAATTTTAGAATTAAATCCCGGTCAAATTCCTGCTTTAGATTGACGGTCTGTACTTTAAAGACGCCCTCAGTCATGGTTCCGGTCTTATCCATAACCACATTTTTGACCTCTGCCAACGCATCCAGAAAGTTACTGCCCTTAAATAAAATTCCATTTCTGCTTGCGGCACCAATGCCACCAAAGTATCCTAGTGGAATACTAATTACCAAAGCACACGGACAACTGATTACCAAGAAAACAAGTGCTCTATACAACCACTTACTGAAGGTGTAATCCTGTACGAAAAAGAATGGAATAATTGTAATGAGAATTGCCAATAATACAACGATGGGCGTGTAGATTTTTGCAAATTTTCTAATAAATAATTCTGTGGGTGCTTTTTGTGAAGTTGCATTTTGCACCAATTCTAATATTTTGGAAAGTTTACTATCCTTGTATGCGGTAGTTACTTTCACCTGAACCACGGTGTTCAGATTGATCATTCCTGCTAAAACTATTTCGCCTTTTTCTTTAGAATCTGGTTTGCTTTCTCCTGTGAGTGCCGCTGTATTAAAAGACCCTTTTTCAGATAATAACTCGCCGTCTAAACCCAACTTTTCGCCAGATTTTAGTTGGATTATGTCGCCAATCTCTACAGATTCCGCTTTTACAGTTGTTGATTGATTATCTTTAACAACGGTAACTTCATCTGGTCTTTGGTCTAATAGTGTTTTTATATTAGTTTTTGCTCTCTGTACTGCAAGTGTTTGAAAAACTTCACCCACAGCATAGAAAAGCATCACTGCTACACCTTCAGGAAATTCTCCAATGGCGAACGCACCAATCGTAGCGATACTCATCAAAAAAAATTCTGAAAAGAAATCACTTTTTCTTATACTATCAAACGCATCTCTTAAAACTGGTAATCCCACGGGAATATACGCTACAACATACCAGGCAATCCTTACCCATCCATTAAACCAATTTTGGGTAATCCAATTATCTAAAGCAATAGCAATTATTAATAATGTGAATGATATAATGGCGGGCAAAAACATTTGTAACGTTGTTTTGTCCGTATTATCGTGATTATGTCCAGCATCGTGGGAATGCTCTCCGGCATGTTTTTCCGTTCCAATATCCCTTAAGTTTAATTTCTTTTTTGCCATTTTTTATATTTTAATTTTTGAATATATCGTTTGTATCTTATTATAATAATTTATCAAGTTTAATTTTTGAACCTAAAAATTTTAAATTAAAATTCATTTTTTGAACTTTACGATTATGCTTATTTTTTTAATCTTAATTAATTTAAACTACCATTCCTACCAGTAGAAATATTAAAAATCCTACAAAAAACATACTCGTCTGCAAAAGTGTTTCTTTTTCTTCGTGCGCTTCTTTCAATAATTCTTCAGTTACCAAAAATAATAAAGCAGCGAGACCGAAAGACAGCACCAATTCCAGCCATTCCTGTGATAATCCTGCTAATAATGTAATTCCTAAAACGGCTCCGACAAAGAAGCAGGCACCCAAAACTAATAAAATAGTCAGGCTTTTTTGTTTTGAAAAATTTAAATCCATACAAGCCAAAACTACTGCTAATCCCAGAGAAAAAATTTCGAGAGCCAAAGCGATGGAAAGCAGAATTCCTTCGGTGCTTCCAGCCGCAAAACCAACGCCGAGAAGCACGCCATCTATTAGTAAATCGATGGCCAATGCCACCAGAAGTCCCATCGGCAAAGAATTTTTTACTGCCGATTTTTCAGCGTTTTTTTGAAATTTTTCTGAAAAATATTTTACAGCCAACATCGTCGCGATGCCCAGTCCGAAACCAATTCCCACTTCAATAGGCCTGTGATTTTTAATAATATCCGGCAGAAGTTCCACTGCAACAACTGAAAAAACCACTCCGCCCGCAAAATGCAACACAGAACTCCGAAAACCCGCGTTTGGTTTTTTAAATAATCCGGTAATCCCGCCCAATAAAATGGAAACAACTGGAATTAAGGCGTATAAATAAATTGAAATCATAAAAATATTTTGATGCTAGTTTTGGCAACTTTTTATGGAAACAAATGGTTTGTAAATAGGTTTTAAGGTTTTAAAATTATCCCAAGATTACTCCTCTTCCTCCATATTATTCATTTTAGAAAGCAGGTCATATGCCCCTTTTAAAACTACTTTATCGGATTCATTAAATTTTGCAGGCAAAGTAACCGCAGTAAAACCATTTTCGCTTACACCGGTTTGCACTTCTACCTTCCTAAAGATATATTGTTTTTCTTTTTCCTTCCCATCTTTATCTTTGGTTTTTTCTAAAGTTTTTTCTAAAATAAAAATAAAATTCTTACCTCCGGAACCTACAATTGCCGCATCTGGTAATGCCGGCGTTTCCATAGATCCAAGTTCTATGATAGCATTGACAAACATTCCCGGCAACAGATTTTGAGATACATTCTGAATTCTTGCCAAAACATCTACAGTTCTGTCTCCGTGTATATCTTTCCCTATCAGATAAACTTTAGCAGTTTTTTCCTCGGCGTCACCAGTAGCCTGAAATCGAATAATTTGACCAATTTTTATTTTTGCAACATCTTTTTCAAAAACCTGCACTTTTACCATCATATTACCTGTATTTGCAATATCTGCGACAACCTCATTAGTTCCAACATATTTTCCAATATTGGTATATACTTTTGTTACGTATCCGCTTTGCGGTGCATAAATGTTGGCGCGCGAAGATATGTTACCTCTTGCAACAGAAGCAGGATTGATGTTCGCAACCTGAAGTCTTGCCCGTAATCCGGCAACCCGTGCAGACATACTGTTATACTCACTTTGCGCCCGCTGTAAAGATTTTCTGGCTGCAATATTTTCTTTTACCAGTTCTTTTTGGCGTGCAAGATCCTGTCTTAAATAAGACATCTGACTATTGCTTTCCATGTAATCCTGCTGTATCTGTAGAAATTCAGGATTTTCTATCGTTGCCACCACGGTTCCTTTTCCAATATATTTTCCTTCGATTACGTTCATGGATTTTACATGACCTCCAAAAGAAGAGGTGATACTGGTCAGATTTTGCGGTGGAACTTCAATAGCTCCGGAGGCTTTTATATAATTGGAAAGATTAGTATTGGTTATATTTCCCAGTTCCATTCCCACACTTTTGTACTGCTCTTCACTAAATTCTACGCTATTTGCATCGTGCGGAACTTCTACATTTGCCGTGACTGCTGTTTCTTCCTTTTTATCAGAGTTACAGGCTGACAATAAAAAACCTAAAATGAGGATATATAAATATTTTGATTTGTTCATGATTTTGGACCTTTAATTATTTATTATAAACCAGAAATTAATTCCAGTTCGATGGCTGTTTGATTATATTGATTTAAACTTTCGATGTATTGCTTTTGGACTTCCACGGCATTATTTATAGATTGACTAACCTGGTAATAATCCATTTCTCCGACCTCAAAGGCACGCTGTGATTTTGCAATAAGCAATTTTGCCTGTGGCAATGCTGTTTCCCTATAAAAATTGATCTGTATTTGCAATCGTTTTAGGTCCGAAAGCAGTGTCGAACCCCGTTGAGAAAGACTGAAAGAAAATGCATCTACTTTTGCTTCCTGCATTTGCTGGTTAATTTCTGCGGCTTTGATTTTTGCTTTTTGCGCTTTTGCAAAAATGGGTATGCTAATTCCCAATTCTACACCCTGAAATCTTTTTCCTACTCCGTAAAACTTCGAAACTCCATTTTTCTCGAAATTACCTACCAACGATTGGTTAAAATAACCGACGCTAAAATCGGGAAGTAACCTGCTTTTTTCAACTCTGATTTCTTCTTTAGCGACTTCTATCTGGCTTTTCAAAGCAAGCAAGTCTGGATTATTATTAAACATGCTACTCTCTGGTGATAAATCTAAAAATTTTTCAGTAAGCGTTTTGTCTGTGATATCTTCGATCGTTTGATTTCCAGTATATCTTTTCAGTTGCTCCAGATGAATTTTTATATATTCATCAGTCTGCAATTTTTGAGAAATTGCTTCCTGCAATCTGGTATTGGCATTGTATTTTTCTAAAATATTTGTTTCACCTGTCTGAAATCTTATATCCGCGGCACGAAGTATTTTTTCATAAAGGGCGATTAATTCCTCATTTAACGTTCTTTGTTCTTTTCTGTAGAGTAAACTATAATAAATACTTTTTACCTGATAGGTTATCTGATTTTTATAAATTCCTGCCTGCATTTTGGATGCGTTTATATTGGCATCTGCAAGTTCTGTCAGTCTTTTCAAATAAACCGGATTCGGAATATTTTGGCTTATGGTAATATTGTTATCATAAGCAATAAGACTATTATATTGTCCAAAAGTGAGATTGATATTTGTTTTTCCGTAATCTCTCACAGAACCTTTTAATGCAGACTGGTATTCCTCTCCTAATTTTGCAACCCTTGTGTTTGGATTGGAATTCAGGGAAGCAGAAATTGCCGAATTCAAATCTATGGTCCCTACAGATGAAGATGGATTTGTCGTAATCTGACCTTTAACTCCATTATTAAAACCTGAAAGTAAAAACAAAATAATAATCGTTGCTGATCCTGCAATTTTTGTCTTATTCAACTTACGTCGGGAAGGTTTTATATTCTCCACATAAGAGTAAAGTACCGGCAACAATACCAGTGTAAGAAATGTTGCGGTGAACAATCCACCTATAACAACTGTTGCTAATGGTTTTTGTACTTCGCCTCCTGCTCCGGTTGCTAATGCCATCGGTAAAAACCCTAAAGAGGCAACAGTAGCCGTCATTAAAACCGGTCTTAATCTTATAGCAGTACCTGCGAGAATTATTTGTTTTACATCTTTCATACCTTGTTTTTTAAGTTGATTGAATTCAGTTATTAATACAATTCCATTTAAAACCGCCACACCAAACAAAGCAATAAAGCCTACACCAGCGGAAATACTAAAAGGTAAACCTCTTAACCAAAGTGCAAATATGCCACCTATGGCAGACATTGGGATTGCTGTGAAAATTAGCAGTGAATATTTTAAGGAACCAAACGCAAAATAGAGCAGCAAAAGAATTAATCCCAATGCAACCGGTACGGCTATAGAAAGTCTTTTGTTGGCTTCTTCCAAATTTTTAAATTGGCCACCATAAGTTATAAAATAGCCGGTCGGCATTTTTACTTTTTCGTCAATTTTTGCCTGAACGTCTTTTACTACAGAGGCAATATCTCTACCCCGAACATTAAAGCCAACAATAATTCTTCTTTTGGCATCTTCACGCTGTATTTGGTTAGGTGCCAATTGATAACTTACTTCTGCAACCTGCTCCAACGGAACCTGGTTTCCATTACTGGCAGTAACAAAGAGTCTTTTTACATCTTCAATACTTTGGCGTTCTCCTTGTTCTAACCGAACTACCAGATCAAAACGTTTTTCTCCTTCGAATACCGTTCCGGCAACACCACCAGCAAATGCAGTGTTAATAGCGTTATTTATTTCTTCAACATTTAACCCATATCGGGCTATATTATCCCGGTTCAATTTGATTGAAATTTGCGGTAAACCACTTACTTGTTCTACATACAGATCTTCCGCACCATCAACTGAGGGAATTAACGCCCCTATTTTTTTTGCTAAATCTGAAAGCGTTTCTAAATCATCGCCAAAAATTTTGATACCTACATCCTGTCGTACACCAGAAATTAATTCGTTGGTCCGTAATTGTATAGGTTGCGAAAAACCGAACGTAACTCCCGGAACCTGTTCTAAAGTTTTCTGCATTTTCTCCGCTAATTCTTCCCGGGTATCTGCACTTGTCCAGTCTTTTTTAGGTTTTAATAAAATGGTAATATCCGCAGCCTCAATGGGCATTGGGTCCGTAGGTATTTCTGATGCACCGATTTTACCAATCACCTCTTTTACTTCGGGATACGTCTTCATTAATAGGCTGGATGCCTGCTCTATTTTATCTATAGTCTGGTCCAACGAACTTCCTACTAATAATCTTGTTTCTACTGCGAAATCTCCTTCCTCCAGCGTTGGTAGAAACTCACCACCAAGAGAATTGAAAATAACTGCTGACAATCCGAGAAGCGTAATTGCAACAATCAAAACAGTTTTTTTAAATCGCAGTGCACCATTAATCAACGGATCATAAATACGCTGAAATTTTTCCATCATTTTATCAGAAAAGTTCTTTTTATGGGTAATATTTTTACTCAATAGAAGTGAACTGATCATCGGCACATAAGTAAGCGAAAGAATTAATGCCCCAAATATTGCAAAGGAAACCGTTTGTGCCATCGGGCGAAACATTTTACCTTCAATTCCTACCAAAGCCAATATTGGTAAATAGACAATTAAAATAATTAGTTGCCCAAACGCAGCGGAGTTCATCATTTTTTTTGCAGAACCGGAAACCTGCATATCCATTTCTGCCTGCGAAATTTTTCCTGCTTTTTGCCGGGCTAAACGGTGCATGGTTGCTTCCACGATAATTACAGCACCGTCTACGATTAGTCCAAAATCAATCGCCCCAAGACTCATTAAGTTTCCAGATACGCCAAAAACTTTCATTAATGCTACAGCAAATAGCATTGCTAAAGGTATTACAGAAGCCACAATTAAGCCTGAACGAATATTCCCCAGAAAAAGAACTAAAACTAATACTACTATTAGCGCCCCTTCTATTAAGTTTTTTTGCACCGTACTCATGGCTCTGTCTACAAATTCACTTCTGTCCAGAAAAGGTTCTATCTCTACACCGTCAGGTAAAGTTTTCCGTATTTGGTCTATTTTATCTTTTACTCGTCCAACTACTTCAGAAGCATTATTATCTTTCAATAGCAATACAATTCCACCAACTGCTTCTTTATCATTTCTGGTAAGTGCACCGTAGCGTGTAGCGGTGCCAAACTGAACTTTTGCAACATCCCTAATTGTAATAGGCAGACCACTCTCCGAATTTTTAACTACAATCCTTTCAATATCTCCAAGACTTGTGATCAAGCCCTGGCTTCTGATAAAATAGGCATTGGGTTTTTTATCAATATAGGAACCACCGGTATTCTGATTGTTTTTTTCCAGTGCTGTGAAAATATCAGAAATAGATAAATTGTAACTTCTTAGTTGATTAATGTTTAAAGCAATTTCATATTGTTTCAAAAGACCTCCAAAACTATTTACTTCTGCAATTCCCGGCGTACCTAATAATTGTTTTCTAATGATCCAATCCTGAATTGTTCGCAGTTTGACAGCATCGTATTTATCTTCAAAGCCGGGTTTAGCGTGTACCGTATATTGGTAAATTTCACCTAACCCAGTTGAAACTGGCGCCATTTCCGGATTTCCAAGACCGGCTGGAATGGAACTTTTGGCTTCAGGAAGCCGTTCAGAGACTTGCTGGCGTGCCCAGTAAATATCTATGTCGTCATGAAAAATAATAGTAACTACAGATAAACCAAAGCGAGAAATAGACCGCACTTCCTGAATTTCAGGAATAGTAGACATTGTCTGTTCTATAGGATAAGAAATAAACTGTTCTATTTCCTGGGTTGCCAGTGATGGACTTAATGTTATTACCTGCACCTGATTATTTGTAATATCTGGTACGGCATCTATAGGAAGGGTTCGAAGGGACATGACGCCCCAAATAATGAGCGCAATAGTGAAAATTCCGATCACCAATTTATTATTGATGGAGAATTCAATGATTTTATTTAGCATTGATAAAGAAAATTAGATTAAAGTAAAATTTAGATAATAAAAAGTACGCGTTCGCAGAAAAGCAAAACCGTAAATTTTATTTAATAATACTAACCTAATTGAGGCGGTTGCCAGATATTGACAACATGTAGAATCGCGTAACTGTAATTCTTTTCAGGAAGGGTGGCTTTAATGACAAGTGCAATTTTCTCAGGAAGTAATTGTCTGATCTGTGCAACTGTCATTGACATTCCCGCACAGTGGCACACACAGAAGGGAGAACACAAATCAGAGCTTTGACCGTGGCTCCTTTCTACATGAACGGTAGTGGTGAAACATGCTTTTTCGCCTAACCTTTTGGCACCATCAGTGCATGGCACCATGGTGAGTACCATAAAGAAACATGAAAGGATAAAGCTGAAAAATTTCACGGCGCTAATATAGGAAAAAAAAATTTATGAATGATTATAGCAAAGATTCTTAAACCCATTAAAACCTCAATATCTTAAGATTGTTACAATTTATCACAATAATTATTTTTATTTTGTCATTATTTGTAACAATTTTGCTTCATGGAAATCCGGGGCTTTATAAAATCAAAACATTTGGACCACATTAGGATAGTGACCTCTGAGAAGGAGCAGGAAATCGATGTTTTCTACACAGAAATGAGGAATTATGATGTGGAAGAACTTCTCGAAAGTGAGCAGATAATTTTGGATGTTAAAATACAGTCCACCGATTATTACGGACTGAAGCTGGGGAAATTCTGGCTGTCTGATATTGTGTTTCCGAAGAAGAATTACGAATACCGAAAAAAGCCTAAAAAACGTGAACGGGACCAAGTTATAGCACAACAACAGTTTATTGACAGGACCAAATAAAAACCGTTATCTGCCGCTTTTTTAGTTCTTTTATGAGGCGTATGAACGAACAATAAAAAAAAGTCTATCCCATTGTGATAGACTTTCTTTTTTTTAAGAGCATTACCGCTCATCAGGTGACCGGAAGCACTTTTTTATAATTTGCAAACATCATCCTTTAATAGGTCAGTATAATCCCTGCACCCCAGCTCATATCGCTGTCGTAGTGGGTTGAGATTCCGATATTTTTTGTGACGATATATTTAAGACCTGCCATATATTCTTTGTCGGTATTGACCATGAATGCCCCGCGCAAACGCGCAGTCAACGGAATGTCTTCACGTTTCAGCTGGAACCTTACAATTCCGTCTGTAAATATTTCTGCCTGCAGGTCCACCAACATCGGGAGTTTATACATGATACCAGCGCTGAAAGTTTTTCTTTCATCTTTAGTAGATGCCTGTCCAAAAAGGTTTTTTTCAATATTATTCCTGTCAATCTTTCTATAATGGTAGTTAAATCCGATAAATGGTTTCAGCCACTGCATACGGTCCACATACCTGCCGAGTTGGGTTTCCACCTCGTAGCCGTGATGGGGATTGTAACCTAAACGCCATTCTGTTCCCAATACCCAGCGGGCATTTGAGATCCTCGCCATCCCGTCGTTACCATTAGTAGCAAAATCGTTTTCGGCCATAAGGTGCCACATGTTACTTTCGCGCTGGAGCTTTTTGTAAGCTGAAGCTTTATCGGGCAGCAAAGGATTCTGATAATCACCAACAGCAAAAACACGGTTCATCCCCGCCATCATGTGATAGAGGATGTGACAGTGGAAAAACCAGTCCCCATCCGTTTTAGCTTCAAATTCGATGACATTAGTTTCCATCGGCATAATATCCAACACATTTTTGAGGGGTGCCTGAAGGCCATTTTTGTTGAGTACCCGAAAATCAAAACCGTGCAGGTGCATCGGGTGACGCATCATTGAGTTATTGAATAGGGTAATGCGGAGAATTTCGCCTTTTTTTACCAATATTTTGTCAGATTCTGCCAGAACTTTATCGTCCATACTCCACACGTAGCGGTTCATGTTTCCCGTAAGGGTAAACTTCAGATCGCGCACGGGACTGTCTTTCGGAAGCGAAGTGTCATAAGGCGATTTCATCATCCCATAATTCAATGTGGTAATCCCGGAAGCAGGCATCTGGTGTTTTGAGTGATCCATTTCTGCATCACTACTTTCCATCTTATTCATGGTCATTTCTGCATGATTTTCAGCAATAATTTCGGGGTACATCACCTGATTCATATCCATCGTCTGATAACTCATCTTCATGCCCATATCTTTCATGTCACCGTTCATCTTCATCATGTCGTTCATCATCTTCATCCCTTCAAAGTATTTGAGTTTGGGTAATGGATCATGGGATTTCGTAGCTCCTTCTCCAATAAACACTGACGCAGATTTTGTGCGGTCTTCGGGTGTAACAAGGAGTTCGTATGAAGTGTTTTTTTCAGGAATTTCCACTACGATATCCACTGTTTCGGAAACCGCCAGGATCAGGCGATCCACTTCGACCGGTTCAATATCCAATCCATCACTGGCCACTACTTTTATTTTTCCTCCGGCATAATTGAGCCAGAAATAGGAGGAAGCACCGCCGTTGGCGATTTGAAGCCGAACTTTGTCACCGGCTTTGTATCCTGCCAGCTGGCTTTCGGTTTTCCCGTTAACCAGAAATGCGTCATAGTAAACGTCGCTCACATCCATGGCCAGCATGCGCTTCCACTCATTGGTAAGCTTGGTTTTGAAATGTCCCTGTTTTATGGCTTCAGAATAGCTCTGCGTAGCGCCCTTCTTGATTGCGAACCAGTCGTTCGCATTGCGGAGCATCCGCTGAACATTATTGGGGTTCAGGTTTGTCCACTCGCTCAGGATAAGCTGCTCCGTGGGCAAATCATCAATCCCCGGCCGGAAAGTAGGATCTTCGGGACGTTTTTTCAGAATCATCATCCCATACATTCCAATCTGCTCCTGCAGGCCAGTATGTGAGTGATACCAGTGGGTTCCGTTTTGGATGATGGGAAAGGAATATGTATAAGTGGATTTGGGTGGAATGGGTTTTTGGGTAAGCCAGGGAACCCCATCTTCTTTATTTGGAAGATGAAGACCGTGCCAATGCAGAGAAGTTTCTTCATCCATCAAATTGTGGACAATAACTTCTGCCGTATCTCCTTCGTAAAACACGAGTTTTGGCATCGGAATCTGTCCGTTCACAGCAATGGCGCGTTTCTGTTTGCCCGCAAAATTTACCAGGGTATCTTTCACATAAAGATGGTAGGTCACTTTGCGCCCAGCTTTCAGGTTTTTTTCAGGCATCGGCATGACCATTTTATGAGTACCGTCCTTCATTGTATTCCCGTGTTCAGAATGATCTTCTTTTTTTTCTTGAAGGACCAGATTCATTCCGCATTTGGGACACTTTCCGGGTTTGTCTGAAACCACTTCCGGGTGCATCGGACAGGTGTACATTTTTTGCGGAGCTTCATGCTGATGGGGAGCAGTTGTTGAATGTTCCGGCGTTTTGACGCTTGTTGGATCTTTCGGTACTGCTTTAGTCTTTGGCATCACCGGTTTTTTAACTTCCGCTTTTGACTTTGTTTTTGCAGGGGTCACTTCAGGTTTCTGAATCGTAGTTTTTTTAACTGCGGTGGCCTTTTTAGGAGCGGGCGCGGATTTGGCCGCCGTTTTTTTCTCAGTAACGGATTTTTTCACCAGGGTCATACCGCAAATGGGGCAGTTACCGGGTGCTGATTTCACCACCTGCGGATGCATCGGGCAGGTGTACACGGTTTTGGTGCTCTGTGAATAACTGTTTATGGACATTGCCATAAATAGAAAGAGCGAAAATATATATTTCATCTTGTAATTATTTAATTTTTAACAAACTTGCATTAAGTGCGACCACGATGGTACTGACACTCATCAGCACTGCGCCCATGGCGGGACTCAGGACAAATGTGGGATACAGAACACCTGCAGCAAGTGGAATAGCCACGACGTTATAGCCCACTGCCCATACGAGATTCTGGATCATCTTGTTGTAGGTTTTCTTTCCAAAATCTATCATTTTCACCACGTCTCGAGGGTCACTGTTGACCAGAATAATATCTGCGGTTTCGGCAGCAACATCAGTTCCGCTGCCAACTGCAATGCCTACATCTGCTGCTGCCAAAGCCGGTGCATCATTTACGCCGTCACCTGTCATCGCAACGATTTCCCCTTTATCCTGAAATTCTTTTACTTTTTCCTGTTTGTGGTGCGGAAGTACATTTGCCAAATATCCGTCCATTCCTAATTGCTTTGACACCGCCGCCGCTACCTTTTCGTTATCACCTGTAAGCAGGAATGATTTAATGTTCATGCTTCGAAGTTGATCAATAGCTTCTTTTGCGCCTTCGCGAATGGTATCTGCTAAAGAAACAATACCCACTGGCACATCATCAATCAGAATAAAGTTCACTGTTTCTGCATCCTGGTTGATTTCTTCCGAAATGGCAGGTACCTGTTTATTGTTTTGAACAAAATAATTAGGACCGGCCGCGACAACCGATTTACCGTTTACGATTCCTGTCACTCCAATTCCCTGCATGTAGCGGAAATTGTCTGACTTCCATAGCTCCAGTTTTTTCTCAGAAAGGGTCTGCATGATTCCTTTTGCAATGTGATGTTCGGAGTTCTGCTGCACTGCTGCTGCATACTGGAGTAAATCGTTTTCCGAATAGTGTTCCGTTAGAGGAATGATTTTCTGCACAGTGTGGGAACCTTTCGTAAGGGTGCCGGTTTTATCGAAAATAATGGTCGATAATTTTCTGGTGGTTTCAAAAGCCGTGCGGTTTCTGATGAGTAAACCATTTGTCGCTGAAAGTGTAGTGGAAATGGCCACCACCAGAGGGATTGCCACTCCTAAAGCATGAGGGCAGGCCGTTACCATTACCGTTACCATCCGTTCCAGAGCAAAAGCCAAATCTCCCATGGTGATGTACCAGTAAGCGAAAGTTCCTACTCCCACCACAATTGCTACTATAGTAAGCCATTTGGCTACTTTATCCGCCAGATTCTGAGTGTTCGACTTTGCTGCCTGCGCATCCTGAACCAAATTAATGACCTTATTGAGGTACGAATCCTTTCCAACCCCTGTTGCTTTTATCTTTAAAGCCCCGTCTCCATTGATAGACCCTGCGATAACCTTTCCACCGGACTCTTTTCTTACAGGAACACTTTCTCCGGTCAGCATGCTTTCATTTAAATAGGAACTGCCCTCGACAATCATACCGTCAGCGGCGACTTTTTCGCCCGGTCTTATGATTACGGTATCTCCGTTTTTCAGCTGTTCCAGTTTTATTTTAACCGGACTTCCGTTATGCTCGACGGTTACGTCATTTGGTAGCAATGCCACTAAGGATTGTAACGCTTTTGAAGCTGCCATCTGTGAACGCATTTCGAGCCAATGACCCAGAAGCATGATGACAATTAGGGTGGCGAGCTCCCAAAAGAAATCCATGCCCGGCAGCCCGAATACGACGGCAACGGAATAGACATAAGCTACGGTAATCGCCAAAGCAACGAGCGTCATCATCCCAATAGCTCCGGCTTTCACTTCGCCCAAAAACCCTTTGAAAAAAGGCATTCCACCGTAGAAATAAATAATACTTCCCAAAACCAACAGCACGTATTTATCGCCTTGAAAAGCTATGGTGAAACCAAGCCACTGCTGAATCATGTGGGAAAGCAGCAGCACCGGGACAGAAAGTACCAGTGTAATCCAGAATCTTTTTAGAAAATCCGGAGTATGATGACCTGCATGTTTGTCAAATCCCGCCGCTGAACTATCAGATTCTGAGTGATGATCATGATTCTGATGATGATGGCTGTGTTCGTCTTTTTCAGGTCGGGCGGTTCCTCCCAAGGGAATTAAGTTCATTCCGCAAAGTGGACATTTCCCCGGTTCGTCCTTCAATATCTGGGGATGCATGGGACAGGTGTATTTTTTCATAATTCAATTTTTTTGCGTTAAATTCTGCTATTTGAGATTACTTCCGGGTTTGAAGTTCCTTAATTTTCGCCCTCATGACGGCAATTTCTTCCTCCTGTGCTTTGATAATTTCCTCGCCCAACTTTCTCACTTCCGGATCGACCAGATTACTTTCTTCGACCATAAGAATAGCCCCTGCATGGTGTGGAATCATGGACTTTAGAAACTGGACATCTCCCACGGCTGTCTGCTGCCGAATCCCGGACCAAAACAGCACCATCATCAGCACTCCGAGGCCCATAAGAATTTTATTGAGTTTTTTGTTGGGATACATCTTCCCCATTAACAGCAGTTCGATGATTAACATAGGAGAAGCCATCAGGCCTGCCATGTATAACTGGTTTATGTTTGGAATTACGTTAGCCAGCTTGTCCACCATCGCATACATTAGTATAAACATTGAAATAAAGGAAATCAGAAGCATCCAAAATAACTTTTTGTATGCAGAGGCATGGCTTTCTTGCGCGTGCTGGACAGACTCCTTGCCCGATTCCATTTCATGTTTGGAATGATTGCCTGTTGTTGAATCAGTATCCTTAAGCATGTTGTGATCATGTTCTAAATTTTTCATCCTAGTAATTTTTTAGTGTGGGTTAATGGTATTAAAAAAATCTAACAGTTCTTTTTTTTCATCCGCTGATAATCTGGCGTTTCCGTGCATCATGCGGTATGATCTTAAAGGCATTTCCTCTTTTTCAATCTGACTGATTACGCTTTTTATTTTTGCTTTTTTTCGTCTTTTTGAATAGTTATTGAACTCATCAAAATTGAGTTCGTCTCTCCCTTTTTTAATATGCTGCGCCATAAACCAAGCGCCGGGCTGCAATTCTGAATACCACGGATAACGGGTATTATTTGAATGACAGTCATAGCAGGAAACTTTCAGAATAGCAGCCACGTTGGCGGGCACCTTTTCGGTTCTTTCAAAACTTTGACCTGGCGGAACGGTGGAGACATTACGCTCCACCGGTATGAATTGAATGGCTAAAACAACCGCCACTACTATCACCGACAGCCAGCCTATCATATTCAATTTTCTCATATTACATGGTGCTCATATCGTGACCCGCCATGGGATCTGCCCCTTTCTTAAATATATATTCGCTGTTCAGCAGGAAAGCCCCGGAAACCACCACTTCGTCTCCCGCTTTAATTCCGGAGGTGATTTCTATTCTGTCTTCATATTCCAGACCCGTTTCCACCATTCTGTTGACGAAGGTGTTCTTCGCGGTTTTCACCCACACCGTGGAGGATTTCCCATCCCTGATTACTGCATCCACAGGCATTGAAATACCATCACGGGATTTGTTTTCTACCAGAACATATACCGGCATGCCGGGTTTCAGCAGGTTTCCTTTGTTGGGCACGGAAATGCGAACCAGATTTATCCTGCTGGAGGCGCTTATTTCAGGGTTTGTAAAATCAATCTTCCCATTAATCTTCAAATTATCCAGATCGGGAATATATACGGTGACCTTGCTGTCTTTCTGAAGGAGAGCCATTTGGGAAGAATACACCTGCGCCTCTGCCCAAAGCGATGAAAGATCTGCCAGATTCACGATGGTGCTACCTTCGGCAAGATAATCGCCTTCGGCAATGCTCAGATCGGTGATGTAACCGGCTGCATTGCTGAACACAGTGGTGGTAGGTGTGGCTTTTCCTGATCTTTCCAGCTGTTTGATCTGGCCTTCGGACATTCCCCATAAATAAAGCTTGTTTCGGGAACTTTGGAGCAGCTGATCAAAATCAATGGAAGTATTACCGACGAACAGCTTGCGTCTTTCTAATGCCAGCAAATATTCCTGCTTTGCATTATTGAGTTCTTCACTGTAAATATCGACCAACGGCGCCCCCTTCGGAACAAAATCGCCAATGTTTTTATAATACAACCGTTCAACTCTACCCATTACTCTTGAACTTACTGCCTGCATTTGGTACTGATTAAAATTGAGTGTTCCGGTCAGCGTAAGTTTATCAGCCATAGACCCATCTGATAGCGCGACTGTTTTGATATTCCCAAGTTTAACCTGCTCGTCATTCAAAATAATTTCGTTAGGATCAGCATTCTTTTTCTTCTCGACAGGCACCAAATCCATGTGACAAATCGGGCATTTTCCGGGTTTATCGGAGACTACCTGTGGGTGCATGGAACAGGTGTAGTAGGTATCGTGGCCGGCATGAGGATCTTCCTCCTTTTTACAGGAGTAAAGAAAAACCAGCAAGGCCAGCATTAAAATATTAAATTTCATCTTATCAATTTTTATCTGTTAATTTTTATGAAACTTTCGCTGTCCATCAGGTACTGTGCATTTTCGGCAACTCCATCTTCAGGAAGCAAACCACTGACGATCTGAATTTTATCGCCTACCACCGCGCCGGTAACAACCTTGTGGGCAATAAAACCGCCTTCAACTTTTTTGAACGCAATTTTATCAATCCCCAAAGAAACCACCGCTGATTTCGGCAGCCAATCTGCCATTCTGTTGTGGCTCATAATCTCCGCTTTAACCTGACTTCCGACAGGAATTTTTGCGGTGGAATTATCAAAATAGACGCGCGCCGTTACGGTTTTGCTGCCCTGCCTGAAGAACGGTTCAATAAAACCGATGGTTCCTTTGAAGCGGCTCTCCGGATTAGCTTCTGGGATGATCATGACTGACTGTCCTTTGCTGACCAGTGCGATGTCTTCAGAGAAAATATTGATCAGAGCCCAGGTTCTGTTGGGATTGTAGACACTGAAAATATTCTGTCCTTTCTGGAGATACATTCCTTCTTTTAGAGGTAGTTCAGCGGTGGCTGCCGTATTTGAAGCCATTGCGGGTGCAGATTGTGGTGATGACCCCATGCTTCCGGCCGATCCTGCCTGCTGAATGTGTCCGCTGTAATTGCTGAAAACCGGAACTGTGAGATCAGGTTTCCCTCGCTGGATGACTTTCTGTATCTGTGAAGCCGGCATTCCCAAAAGAAGGAGTTTCTGGCGTGAAGCATCGATCATTGTTTTGTTTGAGCGGTCATTTTTAATAACGAAGAGCAGGTTTTGCTGTGCGGTTAAAAGTTCCGGGCTGTATATATCTAAAATACGCTGCCCTTTCGACACTTTCTGGTATTTATACCGCACATAGAGTTTCTCGATACGGCCCGCAACGCGTGAGGAAATACTGCCAATCTGTCGAGTATCGTATTCTACCGTCCCTAAAGCATCAACCGTGGTGGGTATGTTTTCTCTTTTTACTTTTATTACGGGCTGTTCCGACACTACAAATTCATTGGTTGGTTTCAGCAGATCGTCGAGTTTAATCCCCTCTTCCTTTTTTTCAGGGGCATCTTTCAGGACCAAATCCATCCCACATTTGGGACATTTGCCGGGTTTGTCTGAAATCACTTCCGGGTGCATCGGACAGGTATAAGCATGCATTGCAGCTTCTGCCGAGTGCTTATCTTCCCAGAACTTAACTTTGTCACACGCGGTCAAACCAAATAAAAGCATAGTGAATATTATAATTTTTCTCATCTTCTTTCTATTAAGCGGTCAATTTCAGTTTGCGTCTGCAGTGCTTTGGTAAGGATCTCGAAATATTCCAGTTGGGCCATATTCAGCTGTTCCCATGCGTCATATAACATGAAGAGTTCTTCCGTATTCTGCTCATAGCCCAACTGCATGGATTTGTAGTTGTTTTTTAAGGCCGGAATAATGGTGTCTTCGTAGAGTTTCAGCTGATTTTTATTCAGGTCCAGTTCATTGCGCATTCCGTAGGCCATTCCGCTGTATTCGTTCACCATCATTTCTTTCTGTGCCTGCAAGGCTTCTTCTTTCAGTTTCAGGCTTTCAATATTGGCTTTATTCATGCCTGAAGCCCAGGATACGAAAGGCAGTTTTGCCATCAGCATCAGAGAAAACTGCATGGGCTGGCCACCAAAACCAAACATGTTTTCGAACTTTACGCCAAATTCCGGCTTTAGATTCTGCTTTTCCAGATCCTGTTTGAGTTTGGCAATATTGATTTCCCGGTCGATGCCGCGGAGATCACTTCTGTTCTGATAAAAGAGATCCTGACCAAAAGTCTCGAGAGAGTAGTCATTCAGGTTGTATTCGGGCTCAATCTCCAGCGGTGCGAGCGCGTCTCTTCCCATAAGGGCATTCAACCGGATCCGGTTGACGCGGAGGTCATTCTCGTACATGAGCTGCATGTTTTTGGAACTGCCAAGCGCAGCTTTTGCTTTGTAATATGCAGATATTTTGGAAAGCCCATTTTTATACCTGATCTCGGCATTTTTAATCATAAAGTCGAGCATCTTTTCGTTTTCCTTCACGACTTTCAGTTTTTTATCCAGGACGATGGAACTGTAATACAGTTTTTTGGCATCCTGAAAGTTTTCATTGAGGGCGGCAAAGAGCTTTTCCTTTTCTACGGAAGACATTGCCTTCATGAGATTTTCGTTGGCGTCGAGTTTCTTTCTGTTCGGAAACATCTGTTCCACCGAAACTGCTACCGAGCCCATGCCTAGCATATCGCCGTCGCGCTGCCAGAGTTTTGCATTATAAGGTGTCATGAAAAGACCTGCTCCCACCGTTGGCGCCATCCAGCTTCTTGCTCCTTTGGCGGCAGCATCCATTGACCGGATTTCGGCATTGTACATTTTTACCACCGGATGGTTGGCTGCGATACTGTCCATTACTGCGGGCAGGGACATTTGCTGAGCATCAATGGTGGTGTAAAGCAATGCAAGTACTGCTGTTATTATTAATTTTTTCATTTTGTAATCATTTAAGGATTAATGGGAAGCGTCGAGCACGTCAATTTTCCCCAGTTTGTTCAGTTCCCATTCCTTCTGCATATAAAAGATAATGGGTGTTACCAAAAGGATGTGAATGGCCGAAGTGAAAACACCACCAACCATCGGCAATACAATTGGTTTCATCATGTCACTTCCCACACCGTGGCTCCACAGGATGGGAACGAGTCCGAAGAGGGTCACGCAAACCGTCATAATTTTAGGTCTTAATCTTTTCGCTGCACCGTTGATCACATATTCACGAAGTTCTTCATTGGTAATGGTCTCCCGTGAGTTGCCATTTTTTGCAATAAGCTGAACCATAGCGTCGTTCAGGTAAATTACCATCACGATTCCGGTTTCCACCGCAAGTCCGAACAGGGCAATAAAGCCCACTGCTACAGCTACCGAGAGATTCACTCCCCAAATTGAAATCATGAATACGCCGCCAATTAAGGCAAAAGGAATACTGATGAGATTAAAAAAAGCTTCGCGGTAAGAATTGAATGCAAAGTACATGGAAAGGAAGATCACGATTAATACGAGGGGCATAATCATTTTTAAAGTCTGCTCACCGCGAATCAGGTTTTCGTACTGTCCGCTCCATTCCACGAAATAACCTTTAGGCATTTTGTTCACCATGTTATTGAGTTTTGCCTGGGCTTCTTCTACGGTACTGCCTAAATCCCGGTCGCGTACGTTGAATAGAACAGTTCCACGCAACATTGCATTTTCAGAATTGATCATTGGTGGTCCTTCTGTAAGACGAATGTCAGCCACTGCACTTAGCGGAATGGAACCAAATTCCATCGTCTGCATGGGCAATCTTCTCAGAGATTCCAAATTATTTCTGAAATCCTGGCCGTATCTGGCATTTACCGAAAAGCGCTGTCGGCCTTCCACGGTGGTGGTGAGTTTCATTCCGCCGAGCGCACTTTCCACGACGGCATTTACATCATCCACGCTTAGCCCGTATCTTCCTACTTCTTCGCGTTTCACTTGAATGTCCACATATTTTCCGCCGGTAATCGGTTCGACATACATGTCCTTGATCCCTTCAATTCCTGTGAGTTCCTTTTTAATCTTTTCTGAAAGGACGGCAATACTGTCCAGGTTCTGTCCGTATACTTTTACGCCCACATCCGTTCTGATCCCGGTTGAAAGCATATTGATTCGGTTGGAAATCGGCATGGTCCAGCCATTGGTAACGCCTGGAATCTGCAGTTTGGCATTCAGCTCATTGATGAGATCATCTTTTGTTTTGCCCTCGCGCCATTCGCTTTGCGGTTTCAACAAAATAATGGTTTCAATCATGGAGATGGGTGAATTATCTGTCGCCGTGTTGGCTCTTCCGGCTTTTCCGAGGACATGATCCACTTCCGGAATTCCCTTAATGATTTTATCCTGTACCTGCAGTAATCTTTTGGCTTCAGAGTTTGAAATATCGGGAAGGGTAACCGGCATAAAGAGCAGGGATCCTTCATCCAAAGGCGGCATAAACTCACGTCCAAGGTTCATTATCATTGGAATACTGATGAGCAGTGCCAAAATATTAATTCCCAGCGTGGTTTTTTTCCATTTCATGCACCATCTTATCAGCGGTTCGTAAATCCGTTCCAAGCCTCTGTTTATTGGGTTTTTATTATCGTCCTTAAATTTTCCCTTCATGAAAAAGGAGATGAGCACCGGGGCAAGGGTAAGCACCAGGATTGCATCAACAATCAGGATGAATGTTTTAGTGTACGCCAGCGGATGAAAAAGTTTACCTTCCTGACCGGTCAACATAAATACCGGGAGAAAAGAAACCACGATGATTACCGTAGAAAAAAATACGCCTCTGGATACCTGTAAGGATGATTTTTCGATAATCTTCAACCGAATGTCTTCGGGAATTTTAACGTAACTGTCTTTCTCCTTCTCTTTTTTTCTGAATATATTTTTAAACCAGTTGGTCTTCATTGTTAGGGGGTTTTATTTTGTTGATGGTTCTGCCAATCGGAGAGATTTTTATATGCATTTTCAGACATGATAATTCCGTTATCCACGATCACCCCAATTGCCAGCGCAATTCCTGTAAGGGACATGATATTTGAGGAAAGTCCAAACGCATTGAGCAGAATAAAACTGATGGCAATGGTGACCGGAATCTGAATGATGATGTTCAATGCACTTCGCCAGTGGAATAGGAACAGAATAACAATCATTGCCACCACGATAATTTCTTCAATCAGCTTGGTTTTAATATTGTCTATTGCCCCTTCAATCAGCGTACTACGGTCGTACGATGTTTTGAAGGTGACGCCTTCCGGTAGACCTTTTTCAACATCCTTCATTTTCTCTTTCACATCGTTGATGACCTTATCTGCATTTTCGCCATACCGTGCCACTACGATACCGCCCACGACTTCGCCTTCACCGTCTGCATCAAAAATACCCAGACGCAGATCGCCACCCATTTGTACCGAGCCAATATCTTTCACCCGCACGGGAATACCGTTGTAATTTCCCACCGCGATTTCTTCGATATCGGCTACATTCTTAATGTAACCAAGTCCACGGATGACGTAGGCCATATCGGCCATTTCAAATTTACGTCCGCCCACATCATTATTATTGGCTTTCACTTTGTTCATCACATCCATCAGAGAGACGTTATAGTACTGCAGTTTTACAGGATCTACGACGAGTTGGTACTGTTTTTCGAAACCTCCAAAAGAAGCTACTTCCGCAACGCCGGGAACCGTCTGCAGGGCAAACTTGACGTACCAGTCCTGGAGGGCGCGCTGGTCTCCTAAATCCATTTTAGGTGCATCCAAATGGTACCAGAAAACGTGACCAACACCAGTGCCATCCGGTCCGAGCGTAGGGGTGACATCTTGTGGGAGTAAACGCTGCGCATAATTGAGGCGTTCCATTACCCGGGTTCTGGCCCAATAAATATCTACGTTATCTTCGAAAATGACATACACGAAACTCATCCCAAACATAGAGGAAGCCCGGATGTTCTTAATTTTCGGAATTCCCTGAAGGTTGCTGACCAGAGGAAAAGTCACCTGATCTTCAATAATCTGGGGACTTCTGCCCATCCACTCGGTAAAAACGATGACCTGGTTCTCACTCAGATCCGGAATGGCATCGATGGGATTGTCCCTTACCGCAAAAATACCCCAGATAAAAAGGCCGATTGCAATCAGCAAAACGAAATACCTGTTGCGGAGGGAGAGTTTGATTAAATTTTGAATCATGGTTCAGTATGTTTTTACTTAATCTCCTCCTGAACCTCGCCACACGACAGCATTTCTTTGCCATAATAAGGATTCTTCACCTCACGTGAATCGCTAAGCCAAAAAGTCCCTTTGTTATCATTGAACATTGGACAGAAGATTTTGTACACCGGTTTTGGAGTTCCGAAATCCTTCAACAGGTCGTAAAAATCTGCACTCATTATGTCCAGGTGTTCGCGCTGATGATCAATCTTTCCAGCATTCTCCGCAATATGCTGCGCATGTTCTCTAATGCTTGATTCGAGGTCAGCATATTCTTTTTTCTGTTCAGCGGAAAATCCGTTTTTGTCTATTTTAGTTAGCGCCTCTAACATCCCCTTAGCAGCATTGACTGCTTCTTTATCATCATCACCCGACAACGCAAATGTAAGATGGGTGTAATGGGAATAGAGTTCTGTAAGATTTGCGGAAGATTTTTTTGCGTCTATCACGGTTACCTTTCTATCCATAGGCATATCGCCCATCGCTGAACTGTCAGACATCATGCTCATATCATGCTGCATGGATGTTTCAGTGGTGCTTTTCTGTTCTTTGTTTTCTTTACAAGAAGAGAGTGCAAGTGTGCCAATTGCTAAAAGGCTGAATATTAGTGTTTTCATTATTTTATAAGTTTAAAGGTTATTTATTATTAAAAAAGGCTTCGTAGTTTGCTTTATTTTCGAAGTACACGACATTATCATTTTTATCAGAGATTGCGATAATTGCGGTCGCTTTATCGATGAGTTGATGAGATATCGGATCATACGCCATGCGCGCATTTTCTTCCTGCGGGATTCTGAGTTTGCAGTTTTCGCAGCAACCGTAGTAGGTTTTGCCGTCATGCTTTACTTCGAGCTGTTTTTTGCCCATGTAGGCGTTGTTTACCATACAGACCTGGTCGTGAGGAACAATGTCGCCGGTCTTGAACTGTGCATTGGTAATTTGGGTATTTTCGGCTTTTGAATTGGTGCAGGAAACGAGAAACACTGCTACAAAAGCCAGTATTCCTAAAAGAATATTCTTCATTAAATTATCGGTTAAAGGTTAAATTTGAGCCTCCGTCTTGAGAGACTGTGTACGAATATCCTGATCTTCAAGTTGTTCTTTAAAGAACATTCTTTTCTAAAAGATTACTTAAAGGAGAAATGGAAGTTCGAAGGGACATTCAGCACCGCTAAATAATCTGCGGAAAGTGTCATAAACACTTCACGACCAGACACAATTCGGGCTGTAAAAGAAGATCTTAACCTATTTTGGGCGGTTCCCAAATGGTATGGAATCCACCGGAGTAATGGGGATTCTGATAAAAGAAATTAGAATTTTTGTCATCGTAACCGGACGCTTCGTTTTTAGAATCCTCTAAAAATTTGCTGTCTGCTAGAATGGTATACTGAGCAGTGCTGCAAAGGTTACCGCTGCAATTTCCTGAGCATCCATCGGTTTGACAATTGTGTGATTTTGGGTGACAGCATTCTTCTTTGCAATCGCCGCTGTCGCAAGACGGCTGTATCTGTGCGAATGACTGTTTTATGAAAGTTTGCGAACTGGTCGCGGTTTTAATAACCTGCTTCTCCTTTGTACTGCAAGCCTGAGAAATCCCTGGCGCCAGAAATAACGCGAGTGTAAGGGAAAGCAACAGTATTTTAAAATTTCCGACCATTGTAAGTAAACAGCACAAAGATAGGGAATTATTTTAGAAGCTAAACTACTTCCTTAAAACGAAATTTATTTTTCCTAAATTATTCACAATGTTACTCTTAGCAAACTGTAATAAATACGTCAATAAATGTCCAGTTTTTTATTAAAAAACTGGACAAATAATTTTTAGTCTACCTACTCTCATACCCCTCCTTAAACTTCAAAAACTTTTCTGCGTCCTTTGGATTTTTCTTCATCCATTTTTTCATTAGTGCGGTATTGTGCTCCAGCTGTTTTACTTGCTCTGTTTCATAAATCGCCTTGTTTTCATACTTGATCTCCTCCAGGATTTCCTCTCGAACCTCGGTCTTGGTGCGGATGCTTTCGCGGTACCAGTTTTTTCCTAGATAAACAGTTGCTGTTAAAATAAAAAATGCAACCAGCAATAGAGCCAGGATTCCGAAAAACCAATATTTAACAGTATCTGATTTCTGATGGAATTTTTCCAGATGCTTTATAACGTCCGGAGATAATTCTGTGATAATATTGTTGGGGATGGATTTAAGCAATTCCTGCCGTTTTAGATTTTCTTCATGTGCCAGTGCTTGGATCTTTTTCACATCCTCCTTGATGTCGCAGTACATGTGGAAAATCGCCTTCCCCGAAATTTCTACCGCCTTATTGCTTTCTATGACGCGGTGCAAAAGTTCGATGCCTGCATCTTGTGAAGAATAATTTTCTGTATTCATGTCTTGGTTGTTAAATTCGTTGTTCATTTTATTTTTTTAATTAATTTAATTTTGTTTTGACTTATCGTCTTCTTTTTCTCTTCCTCAGCAATTCATCGTCTGCCGCCGGTGTGTAGCTCGGTTTGAGGAGTTCCTTCACGGCATTTTCAATCTCCCTGAGGGCTGATTTTTCCGGATGTTTTATTTCGTTCGTTTGTGGATTACTCTGACTGAAAATTGCCGACTGGTAGCTTTCCGCATTCCGGTTTAGAATTTCTTTGATGTCCTTAATCTTCAGTTTGCTGGTGATCTCCGAAAGTTTGTAACCGGGATGGTACTGCCTCTGGGTATGGTCGTTTATGTCCTTTAATCTAACAATCCGCATCCCCGAAATACCGTCCTTCACATTCTGCGAGAGCGTCACTCTGTAACCACATCTCCGCATATAATCGACCAAGTCATCAAAATTTCTTGAGACCTTCATACAGTTTTGCAGGATTTTCAGCATCTGCTGCTTTTTCTCCTTTCCGATTTCCACATCTGTTTTCAGGTTCATCTCTTTGCAGACATTTCGAACCGATTCGCCGAAGCGCCTTCCGATATTGGCAGATTTTACCGTGCATTTACCATAAACATCTATGCGGTTCACGATGAAGTGGATATGTTTCTGCTTCGTGGAATTGTGGACATCCAAGACGATTTGGTTATTTTCTGTAAGTCCCACATCTTTCAATGATTTTAAAGCCAGTTCCTTCAATTCGTCGTTGGTCAGTATGTCTCCAATTTCCTTTGCCGGAGAAATGTAACCTGTGAGAGCCCATTTCTTTACATTCGGATTTCTCTCGGCGACAATCTTCATCTCTTCAAATCTTTCCTCCGGCATTGTTGAAAGCAGGTTGTTGGAATAAACACATTCCGCCGTGCCTTTGTCATTGCCGTTGTATTCAATCGCTATCTTACTGATCCTCCTCGTCGTTGCCGAATTGTTCATGCTTGATGATTTGTTGGTAGAGGTATTCCCGGATCAACCTCGTTGCAGTTTGAATTTCCTCAAGGATCTCTTTCTTGTTTTCAAACTCATTCCATTCTCTGTTCCGGAGCAGATTGGATATCCTTATAAAATTGTTGCCATAATTCAACAGGACTACATCGGTTTGAAACTCGTTTACTTTAAGTTCCTTTTCGGTAGAAATCAGTCTTAAATATTTTGAAATTTTGAGTTTGTAGAAGTCAGCCTCCTTTTGAATTTTCTCAAACTCCTTTTCGGTAAAACGAACTGAGACTACCTTCGAAAATTGGTTCGCCGTCTTCTTTTTCAAACCTCCCTCTCTACCGATTTCGCGAAAGCGGTTCCTTCTTTTTTCTTCTGCAACCTTTGCAATTTGCTGCTCGGAAATCTGTCTTACAAACTGTTTTAAAAAGTCATTTTTCATATTGTGTTTATGTGGTGTTTAATTTTTTTATAATTTTAAACTATGGGCTTGAATCGTAGTTCCAGACATGCGTTTCCGACGATAGGAGGAAACCAAAAAGCCCGATTTTTACGGCAAGCATACGCTTGTTGTAAACATTGGGTACTTTTTGCACTAAATACATGGCCAGTTTTTACCCAGCTTTTTTAGAGTATTCCACCTGTGCTTATTTTGCGCAGCCCGGCTTGTATAAATCTTCATCTTTTTCTCCTGTAAATATTCCGGTTTCCCTCAGCATCGTGTATGGCTGTTTGATTTTTTTCAAGCTTATTTTCAAGTGTCTTTTCTTCCTGTGATATCAGGAAATCATTCAGATCTTGATGGAGGAAATATTCATTCGATCGGTCATTTGCCTTCGGGAAAATTTTCAAAATTGAATCCCGGCACTGTTCGCCGGCGCGGTCGTTATCCAGGTACATTTCGACAGATTTATAATTTCCAAAAAGCCCTGATGTCTTGTGAACCATGGCGACAGAGTTCAGAATTAGATAGTCGGAAGGTGTCTTTTCCGGTTCTAAAATTTTATGGGAGAGGTAATCGGTAAAGCCCTCGAAAACCTTGAGGTTTTCAGAATTATTTTTTATCGTGGTGATATCCTTTTTTCCAAGACAGATTTTGGAAAAACTGCTGCGGATTTCGTAGCCTCCCGAATCGTTTTTAAAACCGAGCCCGAAATATCTTTTGTCGTTAATCCGGTAGTGTACTTCGCTCAATTGCGATTTTTGTGACTCGAGTTTTCTTGATTTCAAATAGTCTAACAATGCCGGGTGAATAACTTCCTTTACTTCGAGAATTTGATTTGTATTTTCAGCAGTAATTGCTTCCGTCACACTCGGCTTTTTATAAGAAAAATCGAAACGAGAAAGATATTCAAGAGCATCGGATACAGTGCATTGTTTGAGCTCCTGAACTATCGACACGACATCGTATTGTTTTCCAGTGCCAAAATCAAAGGCAATATTTTTCACATAATTCACTAATAAACTTGGCGTTCGTTCTTGTCGATTGATAGCATAATAATAGGCTGTTTTCGGATGTTCTTTGCTTGGGAATAGAGAAAAACTTTCCATTACTTCTTTGATGCTGATATTTTCGTTGGCTTGTTTGCAATTCATTTTTTGTGTTTTTAAAATTTATTTCTTTATATCCAGTTATATTTTCACCGTTTTTCCATACCTGCCTACCTAGACATTGAATATCAGTTCGTTATATCATTTTATGACTTATCTTGTTGTTACCTGTTAATTGGATCCCTACTTCAACTATGGTAGTTTAGGTAAAGTCTTATCTATTTTATTACCTTGATAAATATTTGTAAATGAGTTCTGTAAGTCCAATTAGGTAAGTAGGTAGGATAAATTGAATGTCAATGATTTAAACTTTCTTTCAGTCAATCTTTCTTCGGATCAGGTAGCCGTACACCTGGAGTTTCGGATGCTTGATTCTTTCATACTTGAGCCTGGTGAGCGCCTTTCCGACCTTGATGTTGTTCAATCTTAAATTCAGGGCGTTGTTCATTGCCACAACGATGTCCGTCGCCGTAAGAAAGTCCTTGATATCCTTCGATTTCTCGAAGTGTGCGGAAACGATTTCCTGCTCAAGTGAAAGCTGGGAAAACTGCTCGTTCCTCAGCTCATTAGCCTCTATGTCCGAGAGCGTCATTTCCGGTTGGTAATTTTTTCTTTCAAAAGCATTGTGGTACGCCTGCGCCCATACCTTGTCTATGTCTATTTCTTTGGAATAATTGAAGTCAATGCTTAAAACTTCGAAAACCAGCCACCTTACGCTTCCTGTCTCGTCGGTAAGGAAATCTGTTCTGTTGGTGGAGGCAACAAAGGAACATATCCTATCCATGTTCTCCGGCTTCCGTCCGTAAGGCACCCTTACTTTTGCGCCGCCCATCGAGATGAAGGATTTCAGAGTGTTGACATCCGATTTGGACAGGACGGCCAGCTCGTCCGCATTGAGGATGAAATTTTTGCAGATGGCAATGATGCCGTCCTTGTCCACTGTGACATTTTCGGAATAATAACCCTTGAGCCCGTCCGGGATGAGGAACCGCAGGAAGGTGGTTTTGCCCGTGTTCTGTTTGGAGCTTGCCAGCACGAGGCACTGCTTGTTGACATAGTCTTTCTTCAATGCGCAAAGCACGGCGCGGGTCAGCCACTTCTCGAGATGGTAGTGGAACGCTTCGCTGTCGTTGGTCCGAACAAATCCCGCCAGCTTCCGGATATGGTCTTCGCCGTCCCAGCCCGCGAGTTTTTTAAAGTATTCCGCTATCGGGTTGTATCTCTTTATCAGGTGGCTCCGTACTAGGATCTCCAACTTCTGCATGGTGATCTGCATCCCGGCCTGTACGAGTTCTATCAGCAGGGAGTTGATGTTTAGCTCTGTCCAGTCGTCCTTTCCCTTGAGCGATATTTCTATCTCCAGGGCGATGGCGTTAAAGCGAAGGTCATACTTGCTTTCCAGATACTTCATCACCATATCGAAAATGGTAGTGGTCTCGGAAGCGGTTTGGTAGAGTACTGGGATTTTTTGCTCTTCAGCCGGCTTGTTGGTTATTTCTTCCATCGCTCCAGAATTTCCTGCTCGAATGCATCGTAGTCATCATTTTGTATTTCCTCCACATTATCCCCCAGAAGATAAGCTTCCAGATCTTCTTTGCGAAAGTAGATTTTCTTTTGCCCCTTCTTTTTGTAGGCCTTCAGTTTGCCGTGGTGTTTGAGTTGGTAGAGATAGTCCGGATCCAGGTTGAGGAACAGCGCGGCCTCTTCCTTGGAATAGATCTTCTTGGTTCCGAGGGCGAGCATCTGTAGCGCCTTGGAGGTAAACTCTTTTTGCGAGTTTACCAAGGTGGACATTTGGCTTTCTAGCGCAGCTAGTCTTTCTTGGTCTTTCATTTCGTTGAATTTTGTTGAGGCCAAGATATTTCCCAAAGAAATAGCCGCCTAAAAGCGACTTAAAAAGTTTTTTGTAAAATAAAACAACCTAAAGAAATGTGCGTTCAATAGGAGGTTTTGTTTTATAATGGTTTAGTCAATAAACCATTAAAAGCGACTAACTGTCACCTTTATAATTCTGTTTATCAGACAAATATGATTTTTAAAGAGAAAATGTTTTTTTGGATTTTAGACTATATATCATCCTGAACATCGCTGTTGGAAAGATATTTTGAGAGGTTCCTGCTGTTTATTGGCTCTTCTGCGATATTTCCGAGCCTGTCTTTTGCCGAGGTGACGGCGTTGATAATTTTGCAGGTTTCGGCTTGGGTTATTGTGCCGGATTTACAACTTTCCATAACATTAGTAAAGGTCGAGAAAAAGTCCAAAATAGGCTGTACGCTCACGCCGTTCCTTGCAGGCTTTGTAAACAGAATCTTTCCAGAGTTTTTCTTCCGCAGTAAAAAGTCCGATAAATCCCTCTCGGAATCTTTAGAAATAAAATAATCCCGCAAAATGTCATCAATGACCATATTCGGATTCTTTTTTATTTCAAAAGCAAAATCGGATTCCTGTAGGATAATATTGTTGTGTTTTGCGAGTTCGTTGGTTTCAGATAAAATGATTTGTTGATTATTTAATTCGTTTGAAATCTTAGTGCCAACTTTCAAAAATTCTCTTTTTAACTCATTGGAATGGTGTTCTATTTTATCTGCCGCGTCTTGCTTTTCTCGGAACTCAAACCTTTCGCTATAACTGTTTTTCTTGAATTTTTTGAATGCCTGAATTGGCTTAAATGGGTGTTCCATTTTTACCTCGAACAGTATTACGGCAAGAATTTGAAGAATGATATAGAATAGGATTTGGGTAAAGTCGATCTTCTCGGCATGGATATCTTCCAGTATTTTCCCGCCCCAGAAAAAGGAAAGCGACAATGAAACCAAAAATAAATTCAAAACGATTAAAAACCGCTGGGTGTTCCAGTCGTTATACCAGTTTGCCCTTTCCTTGGAGTAATAGTTTATCGCAAACGGACTGAACGCAAACCAAAGCCGCCCTGCAAGATAGAAGGGGACAAGGATTGTAAAGGTTACCATTAGAATATATGTTGCGATATAGAAGTCAGTCATAGATAACGTACTAAAATATTCTTACACAAAAATAGCATTAAAATAAAATACTTTTGTTCGTGAAATGTTCGTGACAAATATAAAAAAAGACACTCACATTTCTGTAAGTGTCTCATTTTCAGTGCTCCTCTTGCTGGGCTCGAACCAGCGACCCTCTGATTAACAGTCAGATGCTCTAACCAACTGAGCTAAAGAGGAATTTTGCTCTTTGCGTTAAGCGTTTGCAAATATAAAAACTTTTTAATTACTGCCAAAATTATTTTTAGAAATTTTTAAAATTTTCCAGTAATCCACTTCACAATATCGTTCCCGAAGATTAGAACCATTAATCCAAGAAGGAAAATTACTCCGATCATTTGCGCGTTTTCAAGCACTTTTTGCGGAACCGGTTTTCCCGTGATCATTTCCCACAAGGTAAACATTACGTGACCGCCGTCTAAGCCCGGAATTGGAATCAAATTAAGGAAAGCCAACCAAACTGAAAACATCGCCGTAAAGCTCCAGAAAAATTCCCAATTGATGGTTTCCGGCATTTGTTTGATGATTCCGATTGGTCCCGAAACTTTTTTGTAACCTTGAGTTTTGCTGTTGAAAACAATTTTAAACTGCTTAATCTGCATCGTCAAAACATCAATTGTTCTTTGGAAACCTCTTGGAATTGCCCCTAGTAATGAATATTTTTTTGTGACTTGTGATTTTTCAAATTCTTTTTGAGCAACATTGGTATCGGTACTAAATCCGATTTTTCCTTTGTTGTCAACTTTGACATCAATTTTTTGCGGAGCATTATTTCTCTCGATGTCTAAAGAAATATTTTGATTTTTATACTTCTCGAGTTCTGGTCCCAACTCGTCAAAAAACGCAATAGGTTTTCCATTAACACCAACAATTTTGTCACCTTTCAACAATCCAGCTGCTTTCGCTGTTCCGTTTTGGAAAAGACTGTCAATCACAGCGGGAAATCGTGGACTAAAATAAGCTTTCGCCTCACTTTGCGCCAAAACTGCCGCGACTCCATCTTCATTGATTGGGAAAGTAATTTCTTTTCCTTCCCGTAAAACGGTTGCATTGTTTGCAAAAAGCATGTTGATGGTGGAAGTCTCCATTCTTTCGGCAGGTTTACCATCGATTTTCAAAATTTTATCTCCGGTTTTCAAGCCCATTTTTTGCCCGGCGTCAGAAACCGCAACTCCGTTCTCAAACTTCGCATTGTCGTGGAAAGTTTCGCCTTTAAAATAGCTTAATGAGGAATAAATAAACCAAGCCAAAAAGAAATTCACGGTAACTCCACCCAACATGATGATTAATCTTTGCCATGCCGGTTTGCTTCGGAATTCCCAAGGTTCTGCGGGTTTTTTCAGTTGCTCGGTGTCCATGCTTTCATCCACCATTCCGGCAATTTTCACATATCCTCCAAAAGGTAACCAGCCGATTCCGTATTCAGTTTCACCCACTTTCTTCTTCACTAATGAAAACCATGGGTCAAAGAAAAGGTAGAACTTTTCGACTTTGGTCTTGAAATATTTTGCGGGGATAAAATGTCCCAATTCATGCAGAATAACAAGGATTGAAATACTTAATATGAATTGAAATAATTGTATTAAAGTCATTGATTTTAATTAAAATTAAAGATTTGCGAAGATACGAATTATCAAAAGCATGCCAAATAAAAAAGGTCCTCATTTTGAGAACCTTTTGTCATATATTAAAGTGTTTTTAGAAATTGAAAGAAACTCCTAAAGATCCATTATTTCCAAACTCTCCGTAAACACCTACATTATTGTTGAAGAAATACCTAACTCCAAGATGCGCTCCGAAACCGAAATCTTTACCAAGAACTCCCAAATTTACACCTGGATAGATATCCCATTTTTCAGGAAGAGAAAGTGGCTCTTGTAAATGGAAACCTACTCGTCCGAAGAAGAAAATATTGTTGTCTTTGTTTCCATCCTTGTAACCGTCAAAATATACATTTGCTCCCGCTCCGATTGATACAATTTTACCTAAACCGTAATCATAGGTTCCGGTAATTCCGTTTCCGTAACCCCATCCGTTGAACCCTACTTGAAGTTTTTGATCACCCTTTCCGTTCCAAGCTTGTGCAAATGCAGACTGTCCTAAAAAGAACATTGTGCATACTAATAGTAACTTTTTCATAATTTAAGATTTTAATGTTATGCTTTCGAGCAATCAAAAATAAGACCAAAGGTAAAATCGTTTAGTTCAGACTGTTTAAAATTTTGTATATTTAATGGCCATTTTCATTAATATCATTATGAATAGTTTAAAAATTGCAGGATTAAATTTGGACATCTTGTGGAAACAAAAAGAAAAAAATTATGTTAAAATCGACCAGTATTTTGTTAAAATCTCTTCAGACTTACTGATTCTCCCCGAAATGTTTTCCACAGGATTTTACATGAACCCTGAAGAAATTGCAGACCGAAATCAGGAAACCTTATCCTGGATGAAAAGTTTTGCACAAGAAAAGAATACCGCAATTTGCGGAAGCGCTTCCATTGAGGAAAATGGAAAATTTTACAACCGTTTTTATTTTGTAGAAGCCAACGGAAACTACCATCATTACGATAAAAGACACCTGTTTTCTTTTTCAGGAGAAAATAAAACCTACTCTTCAGGAAACGAGAGAGTCATTGTCAATTTTAAAGGATGGAGAATTTTGTTGCAGGTTTGCTATGACTTAAGATTTCCTGTGTTTGCAAGAAACAATGATGATTACGATGCCATTCTTTATGTGGCAAATTGGCCTGAACCAAGAATTGATGCTTGGAAAACTTTGCTGAAAGCAAGAGCCATTGAAAACCAATGTTATGTTTTTGGTCTGAACAGGATTGGGACCGATGCAAATAATTTGAATTATCCTGAAAGTTCTTATTGCTTCTTTGCTGATGGAAGCGTGGTTTCTACGCTGGAAAACAATATCGTTTCCGCAGAATTTGATGCTGAAAAATTAAAAGCGTTTCAAGACAAATTTCAGTTTTTAAATGATAGAGATTCTTTTGAAATCAAAGATTAATTGGCAAATTTTTTTAGAAGTTCCGTCAAGGTATTCACATCATGAACGCCGCTTTCTTTCCAAAGCAAATCGCCATTTTTGAAAACCGCCAAAGTGGGTACGCCGCGAACCCCATACTCTGCTGCAATAGCAGGGAATTGATCGACATCAATTTTTACAATTCTTGCCAATTCACCAACATTTTCTTTTACCGTTTTTAAAACGGAGGACTGCACTTTACACGGACCACACCAAGTGGCGAAAAAATCGATTAATACAGGTCTTTCCGAGTTGATAAGTTCTTTAAATTTTTGAGACATCGCTTATTATAAATGATAATTGGTAAATGATAATTGATATTTTTCGCAGCAAATTTTAGTCCAAATACCTTAAACTAAAGTTTTAGTTTTGAAGTTCGGAATCTTTTTTCTGAAGGGGAATTTCGCAGTTTCCCGATGCACATCCGAAACGGAAAACCGCCATCGAAATGAAATAAAGTCCAAACGGAATCATCCACCAGGTTCTGTCGTTAATTGCGACTAAAACGAAGAAAATTCCACCAATCAGGTAAATAATTCTTCTAAAATTCCAATTTGACAAGTAGTTTTTCATGAGTTTAATTTATTTTGAAGTGAATCCCAACCTCCTCCATTGTAAGCTTCGAAACCGTTTTGTTTGAGGATTGCTTTTGCAGACGCGCTTCTCATTCCGCTTGCACAACACGTAACAATCGGTTTTTTCAAATCCAATTTTTTCATTTCTGCGGCAAGTTGTTGCAACGGAATATTTTTGGAGTTTCTGATATGTCCATTAGAAAATTCTGCGGGAGTTCTCACGTCAATAATTTGAGCGCCGTTTCGCACCAATTCTTTATAATCAACAGATTTTCCGCCAAATAATTTTTTTATGAAATCAAGCATTTTCTTTCTTTTTAGCGTTATCAAACATGGAGAACAACAAATAACCCATCAACATTCCGTACACTGAAGAGTTAAAAGGTTTTGAGGTAATCGCACAACTTCCTGTATTACAACCGATGAAGTGATAATAAGCGTAACCTAAAATTCCGCCGACAAAAATCCCGATAATCCCTAATTTATATTTTTGAATAAATTCTTTCATTTTTACAATACTTGGATTACGGTAAATAAATTTTCATCGGAAACTCCTACAACTTCGTGAACCACATCCACAGGAATTTCAAAAGTATCGAATTGTTTTAACAAAATTTGCCGGTCGTCAAAAACGAAATCTATTTCTCCTTTTAAAACCAACAAAGTCGCAGGAAAAGCGGTGGTATGTTTTTTCAAAACCGCATCCTTTCCCAGTGCAACTGCAAAATATTTTATTTTGTCGTTTTTTCGGAGATGAAAAACATTCGCCTTTTCTGTACTAAATTCTATATTTTCTAAAATGTTCATTCTTTTTGATTTTGAATTGCCGATACATTTTCTAATGTTTTTGCGCTATAGACATTTTCGATCCCGTGTTTCCGAAGAATGTCTAAAGCTTGTTGCGCCTGAAATCCACGATTGCAAAATAAAACGGTTTGTTTTTGCTTTCTAAAAAAATCGAGATTACTTTCAATTTCCGCTAATGGAATATTGACTGCGTTTTTTGCGGTTTTCTGTTCAAATTCTCCCTGCATTCTAACATCAACTAAAGTGGTTTCGGGATTGTTGACCATTTCTACCATGTTGACATTCTGAGTTGAAGTGGGCGGAATCGTCGTCTTACATGAGACCGTCAGAAAACCGATTATCATAAAACCAATTAGGATGTTGCTTTTCATTTTTAATCTTTTTAAAAAATTCACCAAAAGAATTCTCTCTGAAAGAATTTCACCGCCGAAGTCGAATTCGCAGCGATGAAAATTCACTCTTTAATGCGTTTTGCTTTGACAAACGAAATTACTTTTCGAAACCGATGTTTCCTTTATTTTATTAAAACCGCCTTCAACTTCTGAAAAATTTCTGATTCCTCTTGAATTCAAAATACTTGCGGCAATCATACTTCGGTAACCTCCTGCACAGTGAATAAAGAAATGTTCATCGTTGTTCAGCGAATTTGCCCACTCATTAATATCAGAAAGCGGTCTTTGAAAAGCTTCGTTGACATGTTCCGCTTGATATTCACTTTCTTTTCTTACGTCGATGACTTTTGAATTTTCATTAAATTTCTGTGCGAATTCTTCCGCAGAAATTCTGTTAATCGTATCAATTTCCTTTCCTGAATTTTGCCAAGACTCGAAACCGCCATTCAAAAATCCAACGATATTATCGAAACCAACTCTTGAAAGACGAGTAATCGCTTCTTCTTCAGTTCCTTCATCGCAAACTAACAAAATCGGTTGCTGTACATCCACAATCATGGCTCCAACCCACGGTGCGAAATCTCCCTTCAAACCAATATTAATCGAGTTCGGGATAAATCCTTTGTGGAATTCTGCCGCGTTTCTTGTATCTAAAATTAAGGCGCCGCTTTGTTCAGCAACATTTTCAAAGTCTTCAACGGAAATTGGGTTTTTCCCTTTCTTCATCACATTTTCAAAACTTTCGTAACCGCCCTTGTTCATGGCGACATTCATCCCGAAATATTGTGGTGGTGCAGAAAGTCCGTCTAAGACTTCTTTTACAAAAGATTCTTTGTTTGGTTGATTCAAAGCGTAATTGGTTTTTTTCTGATTTCCCAACGTATCCACCGTTTCTTTCTGCATATTTTTTCCACATGCAGAACCTGCTCCGTGTGCAGGATAAACGGTGATTTCATCGGAAAGCGGCATGATTTTGTTCTGCAAACTTTCATATAAAATTCCCGCCAATTCTTCCTGCGTCATGTTTGCGGCTTTTTGCGCCAAATCAGGTCTTCCAACATCGCCTAAAAATAAGGTGTCGCCGCTGAAAATCGCAGTTTCTTTTCCGTTCTCGTCAATCAAAAGATACGTTGAACTTTCCATCGTGTGTCCAGGTGTGTGCAAAACTTTGATTTTGATTTTCCCGATTTCAAAAATTTGGTTGTCTTCGGCGATAATCGCGTCGAATTCAGGTTTTGCAGTGGGTCCGTAAACAATCGGTGCTCCTGTTTTGTTCGACAAATCAACGTGTCCCGAAACAAAATCCGCATGGAAATGCGTTTCGAAAATGTATTTCAACTTCACGCCGTCTTTTTCAAGTCGGTCGATGTAAGGTTTTGTTTCTCTTAAAGGGTCAATAATTGCTGCTTCGTTTTCGGAAACAATATAATACGCTCCTTGAGCAAGACAACCTGTATATATTTGTTCTATTTTCATAATTTTATTCTTAAAGTTTTGCGCAAATTTCGACATTAATTATACCAAAACAGCGATATAAAATTTAATTTCAATTGATAACATCAATTGTTCTAATTTTCTATCTGTATTCGGAAGAATTTCCCGCTTTGTCGGTTAATCTTCCTCCTTTTCCTTCCTGCGTCATTTCCCACATCCATTCTTCGTTGGTGAAAATTGGATTTCCGTTGGAACTTGTAGTTTTTGCGGAAAGTTTTTCTTCTTTTGCTCCTGTTTTTTGCAGTTTTACGGCGACTTCGCTTCCTTCGGCAAAATAAGTTACCGAGATTTCTTCTCCCTTGTCGTTTTTCAATTTCACTGCATCTTGCACCAAACTCACTTCTTTAGAATTCGGAGTCGAAGTTTCTGTTTGTGTTTGAGCTTCCTTCTTACAAGAATTCAGTAAAAACAAACCGAAAATTAATATTGCTAATTTTTTCATTTTTAAAATTGTTGTTTTAGAAATACTTCTTTAATGATGATGAAAATTCCCATTGCAAGCACAATCCAACCAAAAAGTGGCTTCAGTTTTTTTCCGTCCATTTTTTTTGAGATTCCCGTTCCTATAAAAATTCCTACGACAGATAATGCGCTGAATGTCAACAGAAAAGTCCAATCGTGTTTCACCATCTTCATGGTGCTGAGAAATCCTAAAGTGGAGTTCATCGCGATAATAAAAAGTGAAGTTGCAACCGCTCGTTTCATATTCAAGCCGAGCAACATGACTAAAGCGGGAACAATCAAAAATCCGCCACCTGCACCGATTAATCCTGTGATAATCCCTACCAAAAGTCCTTGAGAAACCAAAATAGTGTAATTGGTTTCGCCATCTTTGCTGAGTCGTGGTCTTTCAATTCTGCGAATCATTTTAAACGACGCAATCAACATGAGAATTGAAAAAAGCAGCAATAAAAACATGTCTTTTGTTAACGTAATTCCCCATCTGTTGATGATATAATGCGGTAAATGCGGCAAAACCAAACGGCGTGAAAACAAAACTCCCAAAATCGAAGGAATCCCGAAAATAAATGCGGTTTGAAAATCGATTTGTTTCTGTTTTATAAATCCCGCACTTCCAACCAAACTTGTAACTCCAACCACGAAGAGCGAAAGTGCAGTTGCCGTAACCGCATCAAAACCAAATACATACACAAAAATCGGAACACTTAAAATACTTCCACCACCACCAATTAATCCCATAACGAGTCCGATGATGATTGCGGAAAGATATCCGATGATTTCCATTACTAATTTTTGGCAAAGTTAAACTTTAATTTAAGGTTTGAATGTGACCGAGGTTACAAAAGAATTTTTAGTTAAATGATTGAATAATAAGCTTATTGTCGCCAATTTCGACTGTATCTCCTATTTTTTTTTCCTTTAGTTTTGCAAAAATCGGAGCTTCCTCCGAAAAAGAAATCACCTCTTTATCGCCAATTTTGAAAACAGGAACAGAAATCCCCACGAACAGAAAATTTTTGTCTGTTTCAACGACGCTTCCGTTTTCGATTTCACTGTGGAGCATTTCTTTTTCGTTTTCTAGAAAAACAAGGTTTTGGTTTGCATCGCCCAATAATTTTTCATAACGCAGCTGCATGTCTTTCGCCTCGCTTTGATGGGAAAAATCTTCAGGATCGTGCGTGCTTTCTTCATCCATATCTGAAGCTTTGCGGTAGTTCCCAACGGTTTCTTCCAAATTTGAAATGATTTTATTTTGCTCAGCGATTATTTGCTCTAAAATTTCTGTCCTTTTCATTTTTTAAGTTTTCCTATTTAACAAATTTACTGAAAAATTACAACCGAACTTCAATCGTTAGAAATGCGATAAATCATAATTAAAAGTTATAATTGATATTCACAAAGAAATTTCGTCCCGGTCTCGGAATTCGGTTCCAATCGGCGTAAGTGGTGTAATTTCTGTCCAAAAGGTTTTCCACACCAAGTTTAGTAAAGATTTTACTGTGACCAAAATCGAATTTGTAACCAAGATTTGCATTCAGCAAGACATAATCAGAAACAGGTTTTTCGCCATAAACTGAGGCGTAACTGCTGTGTTTCAAATTTCCGTTTACAGAAACTTCTGCATTGAATTTATTTTTTTCAAAGAGAATTTTAGACAAATAAGAAATGGGGCTTATAAAAGGAAGGTTCACGTTTTCAAAATCTTTTCCGCGACTGTAAACAACTTGGGAAGTCCATTTTAATTCAGGCAAAACCTTAATTTCAGCATCTAAACTGATGTTAAAAATGGTGGCATAATCTAACGCGGAATACAGTTTTACTCCTTTCGCACCAATCGTCATGGGAGCAAAATTAGGGTTGACTTTCCCTACAATATAATTTGAAATATGGAAATAAGACGAAGAAATTTTGCCAAAGAAATTGGTCTTTTTCAAACTTAGATAAGCGTTGGCTTCAAGAGAAGATTCATTTTTTAGATTTGGATTTCCGATGTAGTCGTAATTTTCAGAACTGTTGAAAAGATAAAATCCGTAACCTTCAGAAACGGAAGGCGCTCTATCACCGTAACCAACGCCGATTCCGTACTCAAAACCAAACTGATTTCTGCTATAATTTGCGGAAACACTTTTTAAAATACGATTGTTTTGCACCTTCATTTCAGGATAAAAAATTTGAAGACTGTTCAAACCAAAATCGCTTTGAACCTTATTGGAATGATAACTTAAAGAGGCCGAAAATGTAAATTCAGAAAAATCGTCGAGCTGAAAATGGTCTTCTAGAAAAATTCCCTGATTGAAAGTTCTCACATCGGGCCATGTGTACATGAACATTAAATTTTCCGTAGGATTGGTAGGATACATCGTCATTTCCGCAACCGATTGATTGTAAAATCCGTTCAAATTTAAATTGAAGTGATGTTGATTCAAAGTCGTTTGCAGTTTTGAAAAATATCCCGCAGTTTTGCTCCAACCGGGCATATCCATGTGAATGGGAACGGAAGGACGTTTCGTATCGTCCATTCTGTGTGTGATGGTGTTGAAATAAATTTTGGTTTCCCAATCAGAAATAAATTTATTTTTTGGAAGATATTGAAATTTCAGCGAGGTAATTAACGCTTCCGCTAAAGAAACGTCCATCGGTAAAGCAGGATAACCAACATCATTGGCTTTGTCGTAAATCACGGACGCTTCAAGAAGTTTGTTCTTTCCTATTTTTACTCCGCTGATTCCTGAAATGTTAAATTTTCTGTATTGCGAAAACCGAATTTCTTCACCGTTTCCTGCTTTATAATTTTCCGCGTCTCGGTTCATGAAATTCAAATCGGTGTAAAATTTTGTATTTCTGTAACTTGCGGATGAGCCGAAAATTTTCTGAAGACTCACGCTTTCAAATCCTGAATTGAGTCCGAAGCGAAACTTTTCGTCGCCAAACGTACTTTTTTCCCGCACCAAATCTATGGAACCTCCAATTGTACTTCCGTGCGAAGAACCACTTTGTCCTGAAGAAATTTCGGCTCTTGAAAGATTGGAAACCTCAACATAAGAAGTTACAGGATCCATTTTGTCGGTACATGCACCGAAAATCCGCATTCCGTCAATCGTTACTAAAGTTCGTTCAGTAGGCATATTGTTCAGTATCGGTTCCCATGCATAAGCACCACGTTTCAACATATTGATGTTTGCGGATTGTTCTAAATATTCATCAATGGAACTCAAAGGTTTCGATTGTTTTTGAGAAATATCTTTCGTTCCAATTACGATAACTTCCTGAATATTGCTGTGTTTCAACGAGTCGTGCTGAATATCCTGCGCAGAAAAATTCAGATAAAATACCGACAGAAAAAACAGCGGAATTGTTTTTTTCATTTTTGAAAAATTAGGTAAAAAGCAATGCTTCACAATCATCGGAAACATTGCTTTTGAAAAAGTGATTTTAGAATTCGATTTCGTGATAAAGCGAACTTGCAGGATTTGCTTCCGTTACAGGTTCTCCTTTCAAAACAGTTCCATCGGCTTTTGTAAGTTGCAGGTTTAGTTTCCAATAACCAGTCATTGTGAGTGAAAGTTTTCCGAAATAAAATCCACCAGCTTGCACTTGTTTCGCATCTACATTATTGGGCGAACTGTGATTTCCCATTCCGGGCATTCTTGGGTCTAATTTCACGGTAAGTCCGTCTGCAACAGGGAAATTCATCATATCCTCCATTTTCCAAACTCCTACAACCCAATCGTTTACGGAAACTTTTGGCGTTCTTGGTTCGATGTAGGCAACGATGTATCTGCTGTTATCCGAACCCAAAAAAGAAGTTACCGTTTTTTTGCTTTCCAAAGGAACAGAAATTCCTGTTGTAGCTGTATAAGAAGCTCCATTAATTTGGTAATCAATTTTCAAATCCCAATATTCAGAAGCGTTTTCTGCCATTTGAAATACGATATAACCTTCGTATAAAGTACCATCAGTTGATATTTTCTTAACCGCAGATTTCGGGCAAGAATGCGACATGGAAGTCATGTGCATTACAGGCATCCAAGAAATTGTCGCGCTTTTTTCGTATTGATTCGTGGATTTATTTTTTATTCTGATTTTAAGGTTGTTGTAACCCATTTTTGCAGTTCCCGATGCGGAATACAGTTCGATAACGTGAGTATCATTGGAAACTTCTTTAATTTTATTTAATCCATCTAACTCGTTTACGGTTGGAGTTACAGGGTCATCGGAGGTTCTACAAGACGTAAGGAACAGTGTCATCGCAAAAAATGCAATGAATATTTTAAGTGAAAATTTCATTTTTTTAAATTTTTGATTAAAAAAGGTTGATGTTCTTAAAGTCTTTTTAACTTTAAAAAACGAGGTTAGATTCCATTCAAAAAAAGCATTGAACAGAAAGACAGAAAATCAAAAATTCAGATTTGCGGCGGATGCGGAAGAATATTGAAAAAACCTTTGTTCAAAACAAAATTTGAAACGGTGTTGAAATTTTGATATTCCTTCACAACTTTTACTTTCTTGAAACTGAATTCTAAAGCTTTTGTCGGAAGAATATTGAATTCAAAACTTTTCACCACTTTGAAAGGCGAGTTGGTTTTCTCGCTTTCTTTTTTCATTTCGCATTTTCCGTGGCAGTTCATTTCGGGTTTTGCCTTGTTGATACAGTGGATTTCATAGAAATTTCTGTTGATTTTATAATCAATCAAAAGCAAAGAGTTTTGGAAACTTGCCAAAAATATAATTGCGGATAATATGGAAAGAAAAAAGGTTTTCATTTCAGAATTCAAATATAAGACTTTTTAATCCGAATTCATAAATGATATTCGTCACTAAAAACTACGTTCTAATTCTTTTTAAAAAATGTAATTATGGTTCAATATTTTTTATCTTTATCCTTTCAAATTTTTTAAACAAAATGGCAGACAAGGCAAAATTCATTGCAGATTTAAACGCAAGATACACTCCGAAAGGTGAACACATCATCCTCGGAAAAGGAATTTTCAACGGTGAAGTAGTACCAGAAGTCAACGTCACACTTCCTCTAAAAACCATTAACCGACACGGATTGATTGCAGGTGCAACGGGAACGGGAAAAACCAAAACGATACAGGTTTTTGTGGAACAGCTTTCGCACGCAGGAGTTCCGTCTTTGGTTCTTGATATCAAAGGGGATTTTTCGGGAATTGCAGAACCTGGTCAAAGAAATGCCATTATTGAAGAACGTTATGCGAAAACGCAACTCAATTGGGAAGCCCAAAGTTTCCCTGTGGAACTGATGACAATTTCAGGTGAAAGAGGCGTAAAACTTCGTGCAACCGTGACCGAATTTGGACCCGTTTTGCTTTCAAAAATTTTGTTGCTGAACGATACACAGGCAAGTATTATGTCGATCGTTTTTAAATATTGCGATGATAAAGGTTTGCCGCTGATTGATTTGGATGATTTGAAAAAAGTTTTGCAATATGTCACCGATAATCCACAAGGAAAAGCTGATTTAGCCAATAATTACGGCTCCATTGCTCCTGCTTCTTTGGGTGCGATTCTTCGTTCCATTGTTGCTTTGGAACAACAAGGTGCGACAAATTTCTTTGGGGAACCAAGTTTCGACGTGGAAGATTTATTGCAACAGAGAGACGGAAAAGGGGTGGTAAATATTTTACGAGTTGCCGATATCCAGACGCAACCTCAGCTTTTCTCAACATTTATGCTTTCACTTTTTGCGGAGATTTACATGACTTTCCCAGAAGAAGGCGACGTTGGAAAACCAAAACTCGTTCTCTTTATTGATGAGGCGCATTTGATTTTTAAGGAAGCTTCAAAAGCTCTGCTTTCCCAGATTGAAACGATGGTGAAACTCATTCGTTCAAAAGGGGTGGGAATTTATTTTATCACCCAAATTCCAGGAGACGTTCCTGAAAATGTGTTGTCGCAGTTAGGTTTAAAAATTCAGCATGCATTACGTGGATTTACCGCAAAAGACAAAAAAGAAATCACCAAAGCTGTTGAAAATTACCCAATTACGGAGTTTTACGATGCCGCAAATCTCATCCAAAATTTAGGAATTGGAGAAGCTTTTGTCACTGCATTGGACGAAAAGGGCATTCCGACACCTTTGGTGGATACTTATTTAATTTCGCCCGAATCAAGAATGGACGTTCTTACCGATGCTGAAGTGGCAGATTTAACTTCTCGTTCCGCATTGGTTGCAAAATATGAAAATGCCGTTAACAAAGATTCTGCCTACGAAATGTTGACTTCACGAATGGAACAGGCCGTTCAAAATGCTCCCGCAACAGTGAAAACAAAACCTGTGAAAGAAGAACCAGGAATGGTAGAACAAGTTTTAACAAGCCGTGCCGGAAGAACTTTCACCAATACTTTGATGAGAGAAGGTGCAAAAGCGATTTTAGGAATGTTTGGTTTGGGTGGAAGAAGAAGATAATTATGCAAGAGCAATCGACAATCAAAAATTTTTAGTCGAAAGCTGAAAGAAGAAAAATGTATTCAATAATTGATATAGAAAGTAACGGCGCAGGTTTCAGGAAGGAAAGCATTATTGAAATCGCAATATATAAATATGATGGTCATGAAATTGTGGATCAGTTCATTTCGTTAATCAATCCTGAAAACGAGATCACCCCTTTTGTGCAAAAACTGACTAAAATTTCACCAAAAATGGTAAAAACTGCACCAAAATTTCATGAAATCGCCAAAAGAGTTGTTGAAATTACGGAAGGCACCACTTTGGTTGGACACAATATCGACTTTGATTACAGGATGCTTCGCCAGGAGTTCAAAAGATTGGGTTACGAGTTCAAAATCAACACTTTAGACACCATTCCACTTGCAAAAAAATTGATTCCCGAAGCGGAAAGTTATTCGTTGGGAAAACTGGTAAAATCTTTGGGAATTCCGTTAACCGACCAACACAGAGCGGGAGGTGACGCAAGAGCCACTTTGGATCTATTTAAGTTGCTAATTATTAAAGATAAAGATTCAGAAATCATCCAGCAACATCACGAAGAAGTTAATGCAAAAACTTATCTAAATAAAGTTCGCGATTTAACACAGGATTTGCCTTCAGAAAGAGGAATCTTGTATTTCCAAAATTCGGATGGCAAAATAATTTTTTCGGATTTTGTGGAAGATTTAAACAAATTTGCAAAATCGGTTTTCAACACGAAAAAGAAGCGTTGGGAAAAACTTCAGGAAGAAACCGAAAATATTCAGTACGAATTAACGGGCAATGATATTTTGGCAAAACTGATGATGAAAACCAAAGGTTTACGAAAACGGGAAAACCTTCCTCTTGGGCTCTATCACAAAAACGACAAATATTTTGCCGACCGAACTATCAATCAAAAAGAAGAAAAACCACTGCTGAAATTCAAATCATTTACGCAAGGTTTAAAAGCCGTAAGTTTTATTAAATCGAATGAAAAGTTTGACGATATAAAAGAGTTCACAAAACTAATCAACCTTAAAAAACGCAATGAAATTTGGCTTTCTTCAGGAAGAACATTAGGGGAAAAAAGTTTTCTGCTTTTTGAAAATGGCAAACTGACTTCCTACGGATTTTATGAATTCCACACCCAAATTCAATCCAGAAAGAAAATTAATCAATTGAAGATCGATGTCAAAACTTCAACCGTTGATTTGCAAAATGATTTAAAGTTAGGTTTATTGCGTGGCGATTTTGAAATTCAGCCACTTCCGAAATAATTTTTCTTCAAAAATTTCTACATTTGCAGTCTCGAATTTGAAACAAAGTTTCATCTTCCGTCTTCGCACTTCAAAACTCAAACTCATCAAAATGACCAATAAAGATTTATTAAAAATAGCCGACCAATTCGGCACTCCAACTTATGTTTATGATGCAGAAAGCATTAAAATTCAATACGAAAAACTCACTTCATCTTTCCATAAAAGTACACGGTTTTTTTATGCGTGTAAAGCACTTTCCAACATCAACATCTTAAAATATGTAAGAAGTTTGGGCGGAAATCTCGACTGTGTTTCCATCAACGAGGTGAAATTGGGTTTAAAGGCAGGTTTCGAACCGAGTAAAATTCTTTTCACGCCAAACTGTGTGGATTTGGCAGAAATCGAGGAAGCGATGTCGCTGAAAGTTCACATTAATATTGACAATATTTCCATTCTTGAACAGTTCGGAAATAAGCATGGAAATTCTTACCCAATCTTCGTGAGAATCAATCCGCATATTTTCGCAGGCGGAAATTATAAAATTTCGACAGGGCACATCGACTCAAAGTTTGGAATTTCTATTCACCAACTCCGTCATATTGAACGAGTTATGAAAACCACGGGAATTAATGTAGAAGGTCTTCACATGCACACCGGAAGCGAAATAAAAGATCCTGATGTTTTTCTTCAGGGCTTGGAAATCATGTTTGAACTGGCGGAACATTTCCCGAATTTGAAGTATCTCGATATGGGAAGCGGTTTCAAAGTTCCTTACCAAGATGGCGATATGGAAACGGATGTGAAAACTTTAGGCAAAAAAGTAGAGAAAGCGGTTTCAGAATTCTCTAAAAGTTCAGGTAAAAAATTTGAGCTTTGGTTTGAGCCGGGAAAATTCTTAGTTTCAAAATCAGGACATCTTTTGGTAAAAACCAATGTGATCAAGCAAACTACAGCGACTGTTTTTGCAGGAATCAATTCCGGTTTCAATCATTTGATTCGTCCGATGTTTTACGATTCTTACCACATTATTGAAAACCTTTCCAATCCAAAAGGTTCGGAAAGAATTTATACCGTTGTCGGAAATATCTGTGAAACAGACACTTTCGCGTGGGACAGAAAAATTAATGAAGTTCATGAAGGCGATATTTTGGTTTTCAGAAACGCGGGAGCTTATGGTTTTGAAATGAGTTCCAATTTTAATTCGAGACTGAAACCTGCCGAAGTTCTTTGGTTGGACGGAAAAGCGCATCTCATCAGAAAAAGAGATGAATTTGAAGATTTATTGAGAAATCAAATCGAGGTTTTGTAGATTTTTTTTAAGTTTGGCTTAAAATAGATCAAACTTTAAAATGAAAAAACAACTTTCTGCTTTTTTGTTATTTGCATTTGTGACTACTTTCAGTCAAATAAAAAACTGGGATGCAGATCCATACTATAAAGAAGGTTCCGATAAGTATTTTGCTGAATTTAGAAGAGCGCTAACCTATGTGCATCAAGACTATACGGTTTTTGGAAAAATGACATTCTCTGTTTTCGTTGACGATAAAGGCGTGGCAAAAATTGTAGATGTAAAGCCGAAGGTGAAAAATTACGACCTTTTCCTTACCGATATTAATTACGTTTTACGTAAGACAAACAAAAAATGGATTCCTGCGCAAAAAGATAATAAACCCGTAAGTTCAAATTATACTTTTATCATCAATTTCAATACGGAAGTTTATGACCACGATTAAGAATTTTAAAATGAAAAAAAAAATCTCAGTTTTATTTATCTTCTTGGCAGTCTTTGGTTTTTCACAGCAGGTTTATGAAAACTATCCTCCTGGTCAAACCGACTATGTTGGTGGAAACGTTCAATTTTACAAAGATTTCAAAAAGGTTTTGATTGAAAAAAAAATCAAGCCTTGTGAAAAAAACGAGCACTACCTCTTTCGATTGGTTATTTATCCCGATCAAACAATTAAATATATAAAAGAAGAAGATCAAAAATATCTGGAAGAAAATAAGTGCGCATTTGATGTTTCTAGAGAAGTTGCAAAATATCTCGACGGATGGAATCCTGCAAGTGTAGATGGAAAAAATGTAGCAGCAATGACCAGCTTCTGGATTTTCCCGAATGAGCTGTTTGGTGAATTACCTGAGGATTATGATCCGGTGAACGACATGATTTTGGCGAATTACGAAGGTGGAATAAATAATTTCAGGAAGAAAGTTGTTCAGGATATTGATATGAGGAGATTTACTTTTAACGGGAAATTTCGCATCGAAGTAACTTTTGTAATAGAGAAAGACGGCAAAATGAGCAATGTGCAGCTTGCACAGTCATCTGGTTTAAAAGAATTTGACGATATGCTGGTTAATCGGATAAAAGGTATTAGAAACAAATGGACTCCTGCAAGTATTCATGGAGTTCCTATAAAATATCGGTTCAGATTGCCCTTGCTTTTCTCAGCAGAATAGTATTGACTCTTACCAACAAGAATTTTCTGCCATTCTGTCACAAAAATTCTTATCTTTGCACCCAAACTTTTGGTTTGATATCATTTGATTTGGTTTGATATTGTTCAAACGACTTCAAACGACTTCAAACAATTTTCAAACCTTATCAAACTATTTTGAAGTGCAAGAAAAATACATAGACGAAACCAAGCAAGGCGAAGCATTTGCCATCGCTGAAAAACCCGAAAATTCCAAGAAATTATTTTTGGAAAGTTACGGTTGCCAAATGAATTTCTCCGATTCTGAAATCGTGGCTTCGATTCTCAACGAACAAGGTTACAACACGACTTTGAATGTAGAAGAAGCGGACTTAATTCTACTAAACACTTGTTCCATACGCGAAAAAGCGGAACAAACCGTGAGAATGCGACTTTCGCAATTTAAAAATCAAAAAAAATCCAATCCCAATCTTACTGTGGGGGTTCTTGGTTGTATGGCAGAACGTTTAAAAACCAAGTTTTTGGAAGAAGAACATTTGGTGGATTTGGTTGTTGGTCCCGATGCTTACAGAGATTTACCGAATCTTTTAGCTCAAACAGAAGACGGAAGAGACGCCATCAATGTAATTCTCTCAAAAGAAGAAACTTATGCCGATATCAATCCGGTTCGTTTAGGCGGAAATGGCGTTACAGCGTTCGTTACGATTACTCGTGGTTGCGATAATATGTGCACATTTTGTGTGGTTCCATTTACTCGTGGTCGCGAGAGAAGTCGCGACCCACATTCCATTATTGAAGAATGTAAAGATTTGTGGGAAAACGGTTATAAAGAAATCACATTGCTTGGTCAAAACGTAGACTCTTACCTCTGGTTTGGCGGCGGAGCAAAGAAAGATTTTAAAAACGCTTCCGATTTACAGAAATTAACGGCGGTAAATTTTGCACAACTCCTTGATATGGTGGCAACTTCGGTTCCCGAAATGCGGATTCGTTTCTCTACTTCCAATCCTCACGATATGACGACGGATGTTTTTGAAGTGATGGCAAAACACGACAATATCTGCAAATACATTCACCTTCCTGTTCAAAGTGGTAGCGACCGAATTTTAGAGAAAATGAACCGTCAACATACGAGAGAAGAATATTTGAACTTGATTAATAAAGCCAAAGAAATCATGCCCGAAATTGCATTTTCGCAGGATATGATTGTTGGTTTTTGTGGAGAAACTGAAGAAGACCATCAAATGACTTTGAGTTTAATGCGAGAAGTGGAATACGATTACGGTTATATGTTTGCCTATTCGGAAAGACCTGGAACTCCCGCCCACAAAAAAATGGAAGATGATGTTCCTGCAGATATAAAACAAAGAAGATTGACCCAAGTGATTGCGCTTCAAGGCGAACTTTCCCGAAAAAGAATGGAATCTTATGTTGGAAGAAATCATGAAATTTTGATTGAAGGCACTTCCAAAAAGAACGAAAACCAATGGAAAGGAAGAAATTCCCAAAACGCAGTCTGTGTTTTCGATAAAGAAGAAGGACAAAAATTAGGCGACATTGTGACTGTTTTTGTTCACGGAAATACGCAGGGAACACTTTTGGGGAAAACGGTAAATTAAATGGATACTCAGCAACTGAAAGATTTGATTAATGAATTAGTTAAACAACCCAAAGAAAGTGAATGGGTTGAGTTTAAACTAAATTTTCATTCTGCCGAAGAAATTGGAGAAACTATTTCTGCTATTTCTAATGGAGCTTGTATTCATAATCAAAAATATGGTTATCTCGTTTTCGGTATTGAGGATGAGACTCAAAAAATTATAGGAACAACATTTAAAGCGAAAATTCATAAAAAAGGAAATGAGGATCTGGAGCATTGGCTGCTAACAAGACTAAATCCAAAAATTGATTTCGAAATTTTTGAATTTAATTATGACGAAAACCGTAAGATATGTGTTTTCATAATTCCTGCAACTGTTAATCAACCTGTGGAATTTTTGCATAAATCTTATGTAAGAATAAATTCTATAACAAGAAAGCTTTCAGAATTTCCGCAAAAGCAGGCAAAAATTTGGAAAAAGGAAATGGTTGCTTTTGAAAAAGAAATAGCCAAGAAAAATTTAAATATTTCCGACATTACAAAATATTTAAGCACTGAAACATACTTCGACTTGATGAAAATTCCATATCCGTCAAATCAGGAAGGAGTTATTGAAAAATTTATTGAAGAGGGTTTGATAATTAAAGAAAAAACTTTTTCAATTACGAGGTTGGGAGCTTTGTTATTTGCAAAGAATCTAAAAGATTTTGAAAGTGTGGAAAGGAAATCGATAAGGGTTATTGTATATAAAGGAAAAAATAAAGTTGAAACAGAGCGTGAACAGGTTGGAGGAAAAGGCTACGCAATTGGTTTTGAGGGTTTAGTAGAATGGATCAACAGTCAGCTTCCTGCTAATGAAGAGATTGGAAGAGCATTAAGAACAGAATCAAGAATGTATCCTGAAATTGCAATAAGAGAACTCGTAGCAAATGCTTTAATCCATCAAGATTTGACAGAAAAAGGATTTCCAATGGTCGAAATTTTTGCCGACAGAATTGAAATTTCAAACCCAGGAACACCTTTAGTTACGCCAGAAAGATTCATCGACGCGTATTTGTCCAGAAATGATAAACTTGCTGATTTAATGCGAAGATTAGGATTTTGTGAAGAAAAAGGAAGTGGTTTAGATAAAGTTATTTTTTACAATGAAATTTATCAATTACCTCCAATTCAGGTTATAGTATCCGAAAATAGGACAAGAGTTACAATTTATTCTTACAAAACACTAAATCATCTTGACAAAAAGGAAAAAATCAGGGCGTGTTATCAACATGCTTGTCTGAAATATGTTTCAAATGAGAAAATGACTAATCAGTCTTTAAGAGAAAGATTTAAAATTGATGATCATAATTATTCTATTGCTTCTAGAATTATACGGGATGCTTTAGAAGATAATGTCATAAAAGAAGATGATCCTGAAAGCAAGTCTAGAAAGTTTGCTAGTTATCTTCCTTTTTGGGCGTAGTTTTATGTGATGGTTATGTGATAATTTCAATTAATTAGTTTGAAAAACCCCGTTACAAAGGCAAAATCTTATGTGATGGTTATGTGATAAATATTTATTTAATAAAAATGAACGAACTACAATCCATAAAAAACCGCTTCGGAATTATCGGGAATTATCCCGCTTTGAACCGTGCTTTAGAAAAATCCATTCAAGTTGCACCAACCGATATTACCGTTTTAGTTATCGGCGAATCTGGAACAGGAAAAGAATTTATTCCCAAAATTATTCACGCGGAATCGAAAAGAAAACATCAACCTTATATTGTTGTAAACTGCGGTGCAATTCCCGAAGGAACGATAGATTCTGAACTTTTCGGTCACGAAAAAGGCGCTTTTACCGGCGCAACCACCACAAGAAAAGGTTATTTTGAAGTTGCAGACGGTGGAACGATTTTTCTTGATGAAGTTGGCGAACTTCCTTTGCAAACGCAAGTTAGGTTGCTTCGTGTTTTAGAAAGTGGCGAATTTATGAAAGTCGGTTCCTCGCAGATTCAAAAAACGGATGTGAGAATCGTTGCTGCAACGAATGTGAATATGATGAAGGCGATTCAGGAAGGAAGATTTCGTGAAGATTTGTATTATCGCTTGAATACCGTTCAAATCGATATGCCGCCTTTAAGAGAAAGAAAAGGCGATATTCACTTACTTTTTAGGAAATTTGCCATCGATTTTGCGGAAAAATATAGGATGCCCGAAATTTATTTAAGTGATGATGGCGTTGATTATTTAGAAAATTATTCATTTCCCGGAAACGTTCGTCAATTGAGAAATTTGGTGGAACAAATGACGGTTGTGGAACAAAATCGTGAAATTAATTCCACAAAATTATCGGAATATATCCCGATGAATGCAAATCTTCCAGCGGTTGTAAATAAAAATCACGGTTCAATCTCGAATTCAGAATTTAATTCGGAAAGAGAGATTATGTACAAGATTTTGTTCGACATGAGGAACGATTTGAATGATTTAAAATCCTTAACTTCGGAACTGATAAAAAATCGTGGGAATAACGAGTTCAGTCATCAGGAAAAGAATTTGATAAACAGGGTTTTTACGCAGGAAACGGCTTCACAAAATCCAAATTCGCTGCTGTTTTTTGAAGGTAATAATCCGGCTCAAGTTCATCATCCAACTTATGTTTCAGAACAAAATCCTGAATATGAAGATGTGGAAGATATAGAAATTGAGGAAGCAAAACCTGAAACGCTATCGCTTCAAAATAATGAGAGAGAACTGATTGTGAAAGCGTTAGAAAAACACCGAGGTAGAAGAAACAAAGCCGCCGATGAATTGGGAATTTCTCAACGAACGCTTTACAGAAAGATAAAACAGTATAATTTAGAAGAATGAAAAGTTTGAAGTCCGAAGTCCGAAGTCCGAAGAACCATTTGAAAGTCTTATTACTTGGCTCTTGGCTCTTTATACTTGGCTCTTGTTATTCCTTCACCGGCTCTTCTTTAAGCCCGGAAACCAAAACTATTCAAATCAATGATTTCCCAAATAATGCGGCATTGGTGAATCCAAGTTTGGCGCAACAATTTTCTACGGATATTCAAAATAGGTTTTTGCAGCGAACGACTTTAAAGGGAACCAAACAAAATCCTGATATTTTGATTGAGGGCGAAATCACGGACTATTCAATTACTCCAACCACGATTTCGTCTGCACAAAATGCTCCCGGTGGAATGATTCAAGCCGCACAAAACAAGTTAACCATCGCAGTTAAAGTTCACTACGAAAACAAGATAGAACCCGATAAAAGTTTCGACAGAACCTATTCCGATGAAGCGGTTTTCAGCAGTGATCTGGACATCAATGCTATCGAAGCATCGCAGGTAAAGGTGGTGAACGAAAGAATCATCAACAAAATTTTTAATGATATTGTAGCCAACTGGTAAAATGAACGCAAGAGTTTTAGAATTAATAAAGAATCCGGAATTATTTCAAATCAATGATTTGCAGTTGCTGAATCAAGAAATTGAAAAGCATCCTTATATTCAGAGTTTTAGAGCGTTGCATTTGTATGGAACGCATCTTTTCAATCCGGAAAATTATCAGTCTGAACTTGCAACAACTGCGGCCTATACAACGGATAAAAAGATTCTTTATCAGTTAATCAATAAAAAAACGGTTGAAACAAAATCGGATTTCGTTGAGGAAAGGAAACCAACTGAAACGGTTAAAAGTATTTATCATGAAGTTGAAGTAAAATTGGTTGAAGCACCAAAACCGGTAATCGTAAACGGTGAGGTGAACCGGATTCTTTTTGAGGGTGAAGAAGATTTTCTTGAAAGACCTTCTGAAATTATCGATTTGGAATCAACTTTAGAATCGGGCGTAATCGTTACTCAATCTGTTGAAAACAAAGAATTAACATCTGAAACTCAACTTGCAGAAACGGAAGACGCAGAAAGGTTTTCTAAAGATATCGTCATTAATGAAAACAAAATCACAGAAGAAAAACCGGAAATCGAAAACAATTCTGATATCAGTTTTCAAGAAACGCAAGTATTTTTGCCCGATGTGACAGTTCCGAACGAAACGGGAAGTGAATCTACTACTTTTGAAGAAGCGAAAGACGTAGAAGATTTTTCTAAAGAAACCGTCATTAAAGAAGAAGTTATTTCTACCGAAGAACCGATTATTGAAAATCCGGCGCAAGTCAGTTTTCATGCTTCGGAATCTTTTCTTCCCGATGTTAAATTAGAAACAAGTTCTTCAAAATCAGAATCGTATTCGGTCCCAAAACCAACTCTAAATCGTCACGAAGAAGAAATGCAGCGATTGATTGCAGAAGTGGAAGCAAAAATGAAGTTGGGCAAAAAATCAAAATTTAAGGATGAAGCAACGCATCAAAACACCGAAGTCAATTTTGCGGAAACTCAAAATTTTGAAGTTATAAAAGATGATGGAATTAAAACTTCAGTAAAGGAAAATGAAGAAAAACCTGAAATTGAAAAACCAGAAATTTTAATAAAATCGGAAAAAAAAGAATCAAAAGCTGATGAAAAAGAGCAAAAATCTACTGAATTTGTTGAAAAATCATCAGAACTAAAATCCGAATGGAAACCAATGCAATTTGCAGGAAACACTCCTGATTCTTTGATTGCTAAAAACGTTGAAGAAAAAACTTCAACTCCAAAAGTAGAAGTTTCCGAGAAAAAAGAAAAACCAAAAGAAATTATTGAAGAAGCGATTCCTCAAGAAAAAATAGAAGCAAAAACTGAAAAACGTCCTGTTTTCAACGTATCGTTTTTCACTCAAAAAGTTTCGCCGATCGAATCTGAAAAAAATGAGGAACAAAAAGAAATCGAGTCAAAAGTTCACGAAACGCCAAAAGAAACTGCTGAAAGCAACATTCCAACTTTCATCAATACTTGGCAAAATTGGTTAAAAATTGACCGAAATCAGCCAAAAACTGAAGAAAAAACCGAAATTTCAATTACTGAAATCAAAAATAAGGTAATCGACAATTTCATTGAAAATGAACCAAAGATTTCAAAACTGAAAGAAGGTTCCGATTTTGTGATTAAAGAAAAAAGCGACGACATTTCCCATTTAATGACGGAAACTTTGGCAAAACTTTATACCGAACAAAAACTGTATTCGAAAGCCATCAAAGCTTATGAAATTCTATCCAACAAATTCCCCGACAAGAAATCTGAATTTGCGGATAAAATTAAGGAAATCAAAGAATTACGACAAAATAAATAAAATGAAAATGGACGCAACCATCATCATTGGATTGATTCTTCTCGGATTATTGGCAGGTTATTTAAGCGGATTGGTAGGAATCGGCGGCGGAATTGTGATGGTCCCGGTTTTGGTTTTGCTGTTCGGTTTCACGCAGCATAAAGCGCAGGGAACAACTTTGGCGCTTCTGATCATTCCCGTCGGAATTTTAGGCGTGATGAATTACTACAAAACAGGAAACGTCGATATCAAAACTACACTTTTACTTTGTGTCGGATTTGTTTTAGGAAGTTATCTTGGAAGCAAAACCGCGATTACCCTTTCACAAGAAACCTTACGAAAAGCGTTTGCCATCTTAATGGTTATTGTTGCGGCAAAGATGTTTTTTCAAAAGTAAGATTACAAAAAAATCCCGATTTGATCGGGATTAAGTTTATTCTAAAGATTTCCTTTCAACGACTTCTACATCTATTGTTTTTGCATTTCGGTCGGAATTAAAATTTCTAAATTTCTTCCAAATTTTCCTCCCTAAAACCAAAACGACAACCAACAAAATTATCGCACAAATAAAGGCAATAAAGGGCGCGGCAATCGCGAGGAATGACATGATTCCCGCTCCCGCAGTTTCCGTTGTTGCGACGACAGAATTCCCCAAACCGCCCGTTGTTGCTGTAGAAGCCGCTCTTGTGCCGGCAAATCCCGAACTGATTGCAGCTGCAGTTCCACCACCCGCAATTAATGCTAAAGCCCATTGCGGAAATGTTCCGATATCTGCAAACTGACTGGCAAACATTACGGAACCCGCAACTGTTGCTAAAGGAACCGACATCGTGTCCAAAATATGGTCAACAAAAGGAATGTAATACGCTAGAATCTCAACAACCGTCGCAATTCCGGTCGTAATTAAAGTGGGAAGTCCGGAAAGCCACTGAAAACTTTCGTTCATAGGAATCCAACCCATGTAGGAGGCAAGACTTACTGCGAACATCGGCAGAAAAACTCTGAAACCAGTTGCTGCAGCCAAACCAATCCCGATAAATGCGCTGATTGCGTAAGGTAAATAAGGAATGTTATCTAACATTTCGTGTAAAGTTTAAAGTTTATTTTCAACCAAATTTACAAAAAACGTGCTAACTTTTATTTTTTATTTTTTTGATTCACAAAGTTTTAGCAATTCTCTTTCCACTTCGTCATAATTTTGCGGAAGATTTTTCGAAGCCCAAAATATCATGGATAACGAATGTTTTCCGAATTTATCAGCAAAAATTTCTTTATTTAAACGATAAGCTTCTCTCAGCAATCTTTTGATTCTGTTTCTGTGAACCGCTTTTTTGAAAAATTTTTTAGAAACCGAAACTCCAGCTTTTTGATTTGAAATTTCAAAATTTTCTTGAGGTTTTTTCTCTGAATCGATTGAAATAATCCGCAGATTTCCACAGGAATTCCATTTGCCTTTCGCGAAAAGCAAATCGATTTCTCTCTTTTGTTTGAGTTTTTCCTTTCGTGGATATTTTTGGTTGGTCATTTATTTTTAAACCTAATTTTCTTCCGACTTCGGACTTCCGTCTTCCAACTTTTTTATCAAGTAATTAATCACTTCTGCTGCTGCATACAATCCGAAAATCGCAGGAATAAAACTTATCGTTCCGTAAAATGAGCGCTTAAAATTCGTTCCATCCGTCATTCTCAGGCTTTCCTCATTTTGAATTTCATTCGAGAAAACACAGCGAACTCCCTTGTTGATTTTTTCTTTTTTCAAACGTTTCCTCACTTGTTTTGCGAGGTAGCAATTGTGGGTTTTGCTCAAATCTCGAACCATCACTTTTGCAGGGTCAATTTTTCCACCTGCTCCCATACAACTCACGATTTTGATTTTTTTTCTTCGTGCGGATTTAATCAATGTAATCTTCGGAGTTACGCTGTCGATACAGTCTAAAACATAGTCGAACTTTTGCGAATCGAGAATGTCCTCCATGTTTTCAGGATTGAGAAATTCGTTGATTTTAGTAAGCTGAAGTTCGGGATTGATGTCTAAAAGTCTTTCCCCAACAATTTCCGCTTTCAACTTTCCAATGGTGGAATGAAGTGCCGGAAGTTGTCGATTGATATTCGTAATATCCACAACATCCCCATCTACAATCGTCATTTTTCCTACTCCTGCTCTTGCTAAAAATTCCGCGGCAAATGAACCGACTCCGCCTAAACCAATCACTAAAACATTCGCATTTTTTAGCTTTTCAAGGTTTGTTTCCTTGATGAGCAATTCGGTTCTTTCAAGCCAATTTTTCTTCATTTTATGATGAAATATTTAAAAAGTGAAGGTTTTTCATGATTTTTTGATTGAATCCTTCCAGTTTTAGGTTTTTTAGTTCGGCCACTTTTTCATACAAATCTTTAATATCAAAATCTGCAGAATCGGTTTCCAAAAACATTTTTTCAATTGGGAAATCCCTCACAAAATCCTGCAAATTTACATTTTGCAAAACAGATTTTCCAAAACTGAGATAAAAATCGTGTTTCAGCAAATCGTCGCCGATGGTTTTTCTTTTGTTAAATCCGTGCACAATCATCGGAACTTTTGTTTTTTTTCGAAAAGGAATTAATTGCGAAAACCTTCTCACACAATGGATAATTAAAGGTTTTTGGATTTCATTAGCTAAAAAAATCTGCTTCTCAAAAACTTCTTCCTGTAATTTTTCATCCACTTGAATTAATCCGTCTAAACCGCATTCTCCGATGGCGGCACAGTTTTTATTTTTTGAAATTTCCTTTAACCACAAAAAATGTTCGTCCATATTTTCTACTATGGAATCAGGGTGAATTCCAGCAGAAAATAAAGTTTCAGGAATTTCTTCCCCAAACTTTAGATTGTAAATTCCAAACCAGGCTTTGGGGTGGTGATGATGGAAATCGAAAAATTTCATTTTCAAAAATATTAAAAAAATCATCTTTGAAACATTAAACATTTGTTTTAAAAATTGTTAATAATTCCTTAACTTTACTAAAATAAAAAACGGGATGAAAAAGAAATTTACCGAAAAGCAAATCCATATATTAGATGTCGCCGAAAAACTTATTGCCAAAAAAGGGTTTGAAGGCACTTCTGTTCGCGATATTTCTGCAAACGCCAAAATCAATGTGGCGATGATTTCTTATTATTTCGGTTCTAAAGAAAAGATGATGTCTTATCTTTATCGATACCGCGTTCAAAAAACAAGGGAAAGTTTTGCTGAATTTGCCGAAATCATCAAAGAAGGAAAACCCGAAATGCAGATGAAAGAGCTCATAAAGTTTGTCATCAACCAACTTTTTAAGTTCAGTTATTTTCATGGATTTGTTACGCAGGAACTTCGTCACACTGAACATTTAAAAGATGATTTGCTTGAATTTTACACCACTTTCACCACAAAAATTGATGAAGTCATTAAAAAGGGTGTTGCTTCGGGGGTTTTTCATAACGCTCCAAAACCTGAAGATATTTTGACTTTGATTGTGGGTTCTTCTCTTTTTGTGATTAGAAATAAGAATTTCTATGAAATTTACGTTTCTGGGAAAGAGGAAAATTACCTTCAGGAAGCGGAGAAAAAAATCCTGGCAAATCTTTTGGTGACCGTTTTTTCTGTTTTGGGTTATAACGCCGATTAAATTAATTAGTTAAATTCTCTTAAAAAAAAATCTATTGCCAAAAAAGTTATATTTTTGCAAACTGAACCGCAGAAATACTTCTGCTATAATTGATTTATGAAAAGACTATTGCTCGTAATTTTCGCATTTTTTGCTTTATCGGCTTGTAACAGACAACAAGATTTGGCGATGAAAAGTGCAGACAAGGACTTTATCCTAAAAGTTGCCAACGAAAAATTTGAAAAGAAAAAATGGAAAGACGCCATCGCGCTTTACGAAAGACTTTCTAATTTGGTAGCCGGAACCGATGACGCGGCAAACGTGGTTTACAATTCAGCTTATGCAAATTATTACGACAAAAACTACAAATTGGCGGGACATCAGTTTAAGAATTTCGCAGTGACTTTTCCTCAAGACAAACGTGCAGAAGACGCTTCATACATGTCGGCTCTTTGCTATTATCAAGGTTCGATGGATTACAATTTGGACCAATCGAGTACAGAATTGGCGATTAACGAGCTGCAAAATTTTCTTAACAGTTATCCGAATTCTGAAAAGTCAAAAAACATTAATGAATTGATTGATGAACTCACTTACAAACTTGAATTCAAAGCATACGAAAACGCTCGGCAATACTACAAGATGGCGGATTACAGAGCAGCAAGTGTCGCCTTTGAAAATGTTTTAGAAGATTTCCCGAGTACAAAACTCCGCGAAAAAATCTACGACTACATGTTGAAGTCTAAATATGAGCTTGCTGTAAACTCAATTTATGATTTAAAGAAAGACCGAATTGAAAATGCAATTGCCTTTACAAAACAGGTTGAAAGAGAAGTTCCAAATTCTGCGAATGCTAAAAATGCAACAGATTTAAGAACGAAATTGGAAAAAGAGAAAGTCAGTTTAATAGAACTTGAAAAGAAAGTAGAAGCGCGTAAAAAAGAGCTTCAGGACAAGCAAAGAGAAGCGGAGGCAAAACAAAATCAGGAAAAAGATTTGCGTGATGCCGTGAAAAAAGGCGAACAAGCAGCAAGAGACAGCGCTAAATCTGCAACTCCAGCACCTTCAGCAACTTTTCCGATTAGAAAATAAAAATGTATATTTGCAAACTCAAAATATAACAACGAACTGAAAATGAGCGTAAAAGATTCTAAAGCCGAATTAAGTACAATAACTTACGACCGAGATAAAATCGAAAAAAACGTAGGCTCTATCTACGAAGCAATCGTGGTGATGGGAAAAAGAGCAGAACAGATCAATGCAGAAATCCGCTCGGAACTTCACAATAAATTAGATGAATTCGCAGTGCACAACTCAACTCTTGAAGAGGTTTTCGAAAACAGAGAGCAAATTGAGATTTCAAAACATTACGAAAAATTGCCAAAACCAACTTCTATCGCAATCCAGGAATGGTTGGACGGTGAAATCTATTTCAGAAAAACAGACGAAAGAAATTAATTATTTATTTTTCTTAATTATTATAAAAGTCGCAGAGTTTCACTTTTGCGACTTTTTTTGTGGTTTTTTCAAACGCAAAGACGCAATTTATTAATTATGCAACATTATTTTTAAGGTTCGCAAATGCGTTCCGCTCAACAAATCATAGTTCAAGAAAAGTATGAGTTTCCATCTTATTTTAATTTTTATCCTTCTTAAGAATTTGGGTGTTTCAATTGCTAAGTGAAACGCCTTTGCGAACGAAATTACTTAAAAAATCAGAAAACTCCTTGCGTCATTGCGTTAAAATTTTAAGTTTGATTATTACCAATTTCAGTTCTAAAATTTTAACTAAATTCGTTTCACCTAAAATTCGCTAAATGACACTTCAGGGAAAAAGAATCCTCATCTGCATTTCGGGTGGAATTGCCGCCTACAAAATCAATCTTCTCATTAGGGATTTGATTAAAAAAGGTGCAGAAGTTCAGGTTTTAATGACACCTTCCGCAGAAAATTTTGTTTCTAAACTCACGCTTTCCACGCTTTCAAAAAATCCGGTTTTTTTAGATTTTTATTCAGAAAACGGAACGTGGAACAATCACGTGGAATTTGCACTTTGGGCAGATTTGATTTTGTTTGCGCCCTGTACTGCAAACACTTTGGCGAAAATGGTTCATGGAATTTGCGATAATTTGGTCATTGCAACTTACATGTCGGCAAAATGTCCCGTTTTCATCGCACCTGCAATGGATTTGGATATGTACCAACATCCGTCCACCAAACAAAATTTAGAATTGGCGGAAGATTTTGGGCATTTCATTATTCCGGCAGAATCAGGCGAATTAGCGAGCGGACTTTTCGGGCAGGGAAGAATGGCGGAACCGGATACAATTTCTGAAAAAATTGAGGAATTCTTTCATTCAAATTCTAATAAAAGTTTAATGGGAAAAACGGTATTAATTACAGCGGGACCAACGTATGAAGCCATTGATCCTGTGCGATTTATTGGAAATCATTCTTCCGGAAAAATGGGTTTTTCAATAGCAGAAGAAGCGGCAAAAAGAGGAGCAAAAGTAATTTTGATTTCGGGGCCAAGTTCGCAGAAAACCGCCGATCCAAACATTGAAATTCATCGGATATCTTCTGCAAGGGAAATGTTTGACGAAGTTTTTAAACATTACCAAAATGCAGATATCGCCATTGCAAGTGCCGCAGTTGCAGATTACGCACCGAAAGAAGTTGCCAAAGAGAAAATCAAAAAAAGCGAAGATTCTTTAACTATTGAATTGGTAAAAAATCCCGACATCTTGAAAACGATGGGCGAAAGAAAATCCAAACAATTTTTGGTTGGGTTCGCTTTAGAAACACAAAACGAGGAAGAAAACGCCAAAGGAAAACTGGAGAAGAAAAACCTTGATATGATTGTTCTAAACTCTCTTCGTGATGAAGGTGCAGGTTTTAAAATTGATACCAACAAAATTAAAATCTTCACAAAAACCCGCCTCAAAGAATTTCAACTCAAATCAAAAAATGAAGTGGCAAAAGATATTTTAAACTTCATTGAGGCGCAGATTCTGAAATAATATTGCTAAATTTCCGTTCTCAAATTTTACCGTTATAATGAAGAAACTTTTTACGATATTCGTCCTTATTTTTAGTTTTAATCTGAATTTTTCGCAGGAACTTTTAGCGACTGTACAAGTTAATGCACAGCAACTTGGCGGAAGTAACACTCAGGTGTTCAAAACTTTGGAGAAAAACCTTCGCGATTTCATCAACAATACGAGTTGGACAGGGAAAAAACTTCAAAATTTTGAGAAAATCAAGTGCAATTTTGCATTGGTGGTAAATGAAAGAACGGGTAACAATTTCAAAGGCAGCCTTGTTGTACAGGCGGTTCGACCTGTATTCGGAACTACTTACGAAACACCTCTGATGAACATCAATGATACCAATTTCGGATTTGAATATTTGGAAAATGAAAACTTAACTTTCAATGAGAGGCAGTTTTCGGGGAAGAATTTAATTGATGTCATCAGCTATTATGTGTACACGATTTTGGGTTATGATGGCGACAGTTTCAAAGTTCAAGGTGGGCAACCTTGGTTTGAAAAAGCTCAGAAAATCTCAAACAATTCGATGAACCAGAATTTTGCGGGATGGTCGGTAATGGAAGGTCCGAAAACTCGAGGTGCCCTAATCGACAACATGATGAAGCCTGAACAAAACACCTTGCGAAATCTTTATTATACCTATCACAGAGCGGGGTTAGACAACTTAGGAAAACAAGACCAGTCATCCGGAAAAAAAATAATTTTCGATGCCTTGATGCAGCTAAAAGCATACGAGAATAATTTCCAGATGAACTATCCTGTAAATGTTTTCATCGATAGCAAAAAGCAGGAAATCTTCGATATTTTCAGCACGGGAAATAACGCCAATGTGAACATCAACGATTTGAAGGCACTTTTTGTAATTCTATCTCCAAAAGATATCGACAGCAAGTGGAACAAATGGAAATAAAAGAACTGGAAGATGGACGGTTGATGATGGAAGTCTAAAAAATCACAATCTTCAAACGCTGATATTTATTTTTCAATATTTCAAATTTTCATAATCTGTTTTAAAAACCATAAATTTGCAGCTCGAAACCCTTATCTCGTAACTCGTATCTCGCATGCTGTCAAGAATTTTCATTCAAAATTTTGCGCTTATCGATTCTCTTGAAATTACTTTAAACAAAGGTTTACAGGTAATCACGGGTGAAACAGGTGCCGGAAAATCGATCATTCTTGGAGCGTTGCGTTTGATTTTGGGGGAGAGAGCCGATGCCAAATCAATCCAAAATTCTGAAACCAAAAGTATTGTTGAAGCAGAATTCAACATCAATGGAAATTTTAAAAATTTCTTTGAAGAAAACGATTTAGACTTTGAAAATCAAACGGTTATCCGAAGAGAAATTTTACCCACAGGAAAATCGAGAGCATTTGTAAACGATGTTCCCGTAACTTTGGAAACACTGAAGATGCTTTCGTCAAAACTCATTGATATCCACTCGCAATTTGAAACATCCAATTTGTTCGACGAGGAATATCAGTTTAAAATCATTGATGGACTATCCAAGAACAAGACGCTTATTCTTAGTTATCAGAAAGAATTTTCAGATTATAAAAAACTTCAGAAAGATTTAGAAAACTTCAAAAAACAACTTTCCGATGGAAATAAAGAAAGCGACTACAAAACTTTTCTGTTGAATGAATTGAATGAAGCAAACCTTGACGAGCTCGATTTCGAGGAACTTCAAAACCAAATCAGTAAACAAGTAAATGCAGAAGCCATCACCGAAAACCTCTCCCAAATCTTTACTAAACTCGACTTGGAGGAAATCGGAATTCTGGATTCCTTTGCTGAAATCAAAAATAAACTTTCAAAAGTGGCGGGATTGTCGCATGAATTCTCTCTTTTAAATCAGCGTTTAGAAGAAAATTTTCTTGAGTTTAAAGACATTATTTTCGAGCTTCAAAACGGAGCAGAAAAAATGGAGACCAGTCCCGAAATTTTATTTGAATTAAATTCTAAAATCAACAGAATCAATTCGCTATTTGTAAAGCACAATGTGAATTCTGTTGAGGATTTAAAGAAAATCCGTGATGATATTTCCGGCGAACAAAGCGGTTTTGCGGAACTTGAAAATGATATTGCCGATATTGAAGAGAAAATTGCCGATGCAACAATCCGATTGGAAGAAATTTCTTCCGATTTATCGAAAAACCGAAAAAAATCAGTTCCTGTTTTCATTAAAAAAGTCGAAGTTTTGCTGAAGCAACTCGGTCTTGAAAAAGCAAAAATCGAGGTCGAACTTTCAGACAGTCAAAACTTTAACCAATTCGGCAAAGAAAATATTCAACTGTTGTTTCAGGCGAATTCGGGATTTCCGTTAAAGCCGATCCAAACCGCAATTTCTGGTGGAGAAAGGTCAAGAGTGATGCTTTCCATCAAAAAACTGATGGCGGAAAATGCGGAACTTCCCACTTTAATTCTAGACGAGATCGACACAGGAGTTTCCGGGAAAGTCGCCGAGGAAATGGGAAATGTGATGAAAGAAATGGCTGAAAACATGCAGCTCATCGTCATTACGCACCTCGCTCAAGTCGCCGCAAAGGGAAACAACAATTACAAAGTAGTGAAACAAGACGTTTCCGGGAAAACGCAATCGAACATTATTTCTTTAAACCAAGACGAGAAATTACAGGAAATCGCACAACTTTTGTCGGGCTCAAAAATTACGGAAGCCGCTGTTTTACAGGCGAAGGAATTGATGAAGTAAGCAATTTTACTGAATCTCAATCGGATTATTCGTTTTCTTGATTTCCTCCTTAATTCTTTCTTCCATTTGTTTGCGCTGATTTGGATCGGGTTGTCTCATTCCACCTCCACTTCTACTCATTGGAGCAGAAATTCCTGAACCTCCTCTTCCAGAACTCATTTGTGCCTGAAAAAACGAAACCGGGTCGTTTCGGAAAGCCGCATTTTGTTTCTCGTAATCTTTTCTTTTTACTTTAATAACGCTTCCAAAAGAATCCAAATTTTGAAGTTCTGCAATTTTTTTCGTCTCTTTTAAATCAAATGAATAGTCACCTTTTGAATCTTCCACTTTCACAATCAATCCCGGAAGTCCCGAAAATTTATACGGCCCGTCTTGGAAGGGAACATCTGTTGTAAACCAAGCGTACCAAGTTCGTCCGCCAAAATTGGTTTCTGCCTTTTGAGTTTTGTAGTCGCCAATTCTTGTTGTTTCAGGAAGAATTTTCCATTCCATTGGTCGGTCTTCATCGTAGGAATACTGGTCTCTTGCAATTCTTGATGTAAAAGTTTTTGTACCTGTTTTAAAATCTTTCTCGATCGTGAAATCGATGTTGGAACGCAAACTTTGCATCTGACTTCTATCAAAATTAAAACTTCCTGTTTGTCGAGCTCTTCCAAAAATAGAATCTCTTTTCATTCGATTTTCAGAATAAAAAATTGATTTTTCTTTATTTACATCGAGATAAGCGTTTTCTGTTTTGATGTCGGAAGGATTCGCAGCATCTGGTTTCATGGTGACCTGGTAAACAAAACGGCTTGCTTGTGCCAAGAAAATTTGGGCGGAAAATGCCAAAATGAGGATTCCTAATTTTTTCATTTGAATGATTTGAGTTTTTGATGAGAGTTTTTCTGAAAAGTTAAATATTATCGTCTATAAAAGCGATAGACAAATATACAGCGGTGAATTTGATATTCATTATATTATTAGTAATTTTGCAATCTAAAATCATTCTAAATAAAAACAATGATAAAAGTAAGCGATCAAGCAAAAGAAAAAGCCATTCAGTTGATGACCGAAGACGGCTTCAAACCTTTTGAGGATTACATAAGAGTCGGCGTGAAAAGCGGTGGCTGCTCCGGTTTGGAATATGTTTTAAAGTTTGATAACCAAAAAACAGATTCCGACCAAGTTTTTGAAGATAATGGAATTAAAATCATTGTCGATAAAAAATCCATCCTTTATCTTGCAGGAACAACGCTTGAATTTTCAGGAGGATTGAATGGAAAAGGATTTGTGTTCAACAATCCAAATGCGAACAGAACTTGTGGATGCGGAGAATCTTTTAGTCTATAAATTATGGCGAAGTATACAGAAGATGATTTAAGAGAAGATCTTAAAACAAAAGAATATGAAGCGGGATTTTATACCGATATCGAGTATGAAGATTTCCCGGTTGGCTTGAATGAAGATATCGTCCGTATGATTTCGGCAAAGAAAAATGAACCGGAATGGATGACGGAATGGAGATTGGAAGCTTTCCGAGTTTGGTTGAAAATGGAAGAACCAAATTGGGCTAATGTTACGTACGAAAAGCCTGATTTTCAGGCGATAAGATATTACGCAGCACCAAAGAAAAAACCTGAATTGGCAAGTTTGGACGAAGTGGATCCTGAATTATTGAGAACTTTCGAAAGATTGGGAATCAACATCGAAGAACAAAAAAGATTGACCGGAGTTGCAGTTGATATCGTAATGGATTCCGTTTCGGTGAAAACGACTTTTCAGGAAACCTTAAAGGAAAAAGGAATTATTTTCTGTCCGATTTCTGAAGCGATTCAAAATTATCCGGATTTAGTTAAAAAATATATCGGAAAGGTGGTTCCAAGAGGCGATAATTTCTACGCAGCCTTAAATTCTGCAGTGTTTTCTGATGGAAGTTTCTGTTACATTCCAAAAGGCGTGAAATGTCCGATGGAACTTTCCACGTATTTCAGAATCAACCAATCCGGAAGCGGACAGTTTGAAAGAACGTTGGTTATTGCAGATGAAGGAAGCTACGTTTCCTATCTCGAAGGCTGCACTGCGCCGTCAAGAGACGAGAATCAACTTCACGCCGCCGTTGTTGAATTAATCGCAATGGATGGAGCGGAAATTAAATATTCCACCGTTCAAAACTGGTATCCCGGAGATGCAGAAGGAAAAGGTGGCGTTTTCAATTTCGTAACAAAACGAGGAATTTGTGAGAATAATGCAAAAATTTCCTGGACGCAGGTGGAAACCGGTTCTGCCGTAACTTGGAAATATCCGAGCTGTATTTTGAAAGGAGACAATTCAATCGGCGAATTTTATTCCATCGCGGTGACCAATCATCATCAATATGCAGATACAGGAACGAAGATGATTCACATCGGAAAAAACACGAAATCTACCATTATTTCCAAGGGAATTTCGGCAGGAAAATCCAACAATTCTTACCGCGGTTTGGTGAAAGTAATGCCGACTGCGAAAGGAGCGAGAAATTTTTCGCAGTGTGATTCGCTTTTGATGGGAAATGAATGTGGAGCGCACACTTTTCCTTACATCGAAATCAAAGATCCTTCTGCACAGTTGGAACACGAAGCCACTACTTCAAAAATCGGTGAAGACCAAATTTTCTACTGTAACCAGAGAGGAATCGACACGGAACGAGCAATCGCCTTGATTGTCAATGGTTTCGGAAAAGAAGTGTTAAATAAACTTCCAATGGAATTTGCTATCGAAGCACAGAAATTATTGGAAATCTCATTGGAGGGAAGTGTCGGATAAAATTAATTTGAAATTGTTTGAAATTTTGAAACCGTGCGATAAAGTTCGTTTTTTCAATCAAAATCAGACAAAATCAAACAAAGTCAAATAAAATCAAACGAGTTATAGAATGTTAACGATCAATAACCTACACGCCGAAATCGAAAACGGCGTAGAAATCTTAAAAGGAATTAATTTAAAAATCAATCCGGGCGAAGTTCACGCAATTATGGGACCGAACGGAGCAGGAAAATCCACCCTTTCCTCTGTAATTGCAGGAAAAGAAGATTACGTAGTAACCGATGGTGAAATTATTTTCGAAGGTGAAGACATCGTGGAAGATGCGCCGGAAGAAAGAGCGCACAAAGGAATCTTCATGTCGTTTCAATATCCGGTGGAAATTCCTGGAGTTTCGGTGACAAACTTCATCAAAGCAGCGATGAACGAAACGAGAAAAGCAAACGGACAGGAAGATATGCCCGCAAAAGAAATGCTTGGTTTGATCCGCGAAAACTCCGAAAAATTGGGAATTAAAAAAGATTTTCTTTCTCGTTCATTGAATGAAGGATTTTCAGGCGGCGAGAAAAAAAGAAACGAAATTTTCCAAATGTTGATGTTGAATCCAAAACTGGCAATCCTCGACGAAACTGATTCAGGTTTGGATATCGACGCTTTGAGAATTGTTGCAGACGGCGTAAATTCTTTCAAAAATGAAGGAAACGCTGTTCTTTTAATCACCCATTACCAAAGACTTTTGGATTATATTCAACCTGATTTCGTGCACGTTTTAGCTGATGGAAAAATCATCAAAACAGGCGACAAAACTTTAGCCTTAGAATTGGAAGAAAAAGGTTACGATTGGCTTTTAAATTAGTTTGAAATCGTTTGAAAATTTGATATGGCTTGAAATCCTTTTCTAAACCGTATCAAACAAGTTCAAATCATATCAAACAAAATCAAACAAAAACATGGCTTTATTAGAAAACATACAAAACAATCATTCGTCTTTTCTTGAAACGTTGAAGCATAGCTTCTTGGATGAAAACCGTAAATCTGCTTTGAAAAACTTCTTTCAACAAGGTTTTCCCACCAAAAAAGATGAGGAATACAAATACACCAATCTTCGCGAAATCACCGAAAAGAACTACAATTTCTTTCCGAACGAACACCACACGATTTCAAAACAGCAAATAGACGAACTGCATTTAGGCGAAGAAAATTTTGATTGGATTGTGTTTGTAAATGGGCATCTTCACAAGGAATTATCAAAAATTTCTATTGAAAATGTGGAACTTCTTTCGTTCAATTACGCATTGAACAGCCCTGAACACAAAGACGTTTTCGAAAAATATTTCAACACCATCGCCAACAAAGATTTGGCTTTCGTGAATTTGAATTTGGCATACGTAAAAACAGGATTTTTCCTGAAAGTTCCAAAAAATGTGGTGATAGAAAAACCAATTCACGTTTTCTATCTCTCTCAAAATCAAGATGAAAACACGTTTTACAACACAAGAAATCTTTTAATCGCGGAAGAAGGTTCCAAAATTGAAATTATCGAAAGTCACCACAATTTTGACGATACTTTTGTTTTAACCAATTCCGTGACGGAAATCTTTACCTACCAAAATGCAAAAGCAGATTGGCATAAATTGCAAAATGACAGCGACACTTCCTATTTAATCGACCACACTTTTGCAAAACAGGAACGCGACAGTTTGACGACAGTGAACACCTTTTCTTTCGGTGGAAAAATCGTGAGAAATAATTTGGATTTCATTCATAACGGACAGAATATCAACTCTTTCATGAACGGAATCACGATTATCGGGAATGAGCAGCTGGTTGACCATCACACCGCAGTTCACCACAACACGCCGAATTGCGAATCTTACCAAAATTACAAGGGAATTTTCAAGGACAAATCTCACGGCGTTTTCAACGGGAAAGTTTTTGTAGATAAAATTGCTCAAAAAACCAATGCTTATCAACAGAATAACAACGTTTTACTCAACGAAGGCGCAACAATCGACACCAAACCCCAACTTGAAATTTTCGCCGATGATGTGAAATGTTCGCACGGTTGTACCGTTGGTCAGTTGAACGACGACGCTTTGTTTTACTTAAGAGCAAGAGGAATTTCCAAGAAAGAAGCGCAAGCTTTATTACTGTACGCTTTTGCTAATGATGCAATGGAAAACATTGATATCGAACCACTTAAATTAAAAATATCCAAACTTTTAGCAGAAAAATTAGAAGTGAATTTGGCTTTTGAGGATATTTTTTAATCCAATACATTTAAAAAATATAAAACGTGTTTTGGGACACGTTTTTTCTTTATTTTTGGGCGACAATTTCCGCATCGAGTTTATACTGAGCATGTCGAAGTATTCCCGCTTTTTTGTTCCACTTCTTTTCACAAAAAGAGCTCCACTCAAGTCGGGTCGCGTTTTTGTCCTAATATCAAATCTCCGTGAAAAAAATGAATCTCGAAAACATTTCCAACCATCTTTCCGCCTACAAAGAAAATGACCAAATTTTTGATGCGGCAAATTTCCTCATCCGAACTTTCGGTCTTGAAAGTGACAATTTCGCAGGTTTCGGGTTTCGACCCGAATTGGAACCGAACAAAATGCTTTTAACAACAGAAGGTGCACTAGGAGAAAAACAAATGGTGATGATTCCTAAAAATTTGTTCGATTTCGATTTGAATTTGGTCGCCAATATGGTCGCTCACGAAATGTTACATGTACGTCAAAAAGCGCCAGAAACATTGGTGGAAGATAAAAACGAAAGAGAATTTCAAGCTTATTACGAGATGCTTTTCCATAAAGTTTTTCCAAACATTCCCGATGTTTCCGATTTCCACAAAAAATTCTTCGGCGAAAAAGCGTTGGAATATTACAAAAGAATGGGTGAAAATTCTGAGCTTCAACAAAAATATTCGGAACAGAAGAAGGAAGTTGAGGATTTGATTGGAAGCTTACCGTAAAAAATAAATAAATTTTGACTAAAGCCAAACGAATTTTTAACAAAAAAAAACGGACTAAAGTCCGCTCCTATTGATATTTGAAAATCTGCGCCATCTGCTAAATCTGCGAGAATCTTATCCCAAATACCCCTCCAAAATCTTGCACGCAGATTTCGGCAAGTTCGTTCCCGGACCAAAAATAAAATCCGCGCCATTGGCATACAAAAACTCATAATCCTGCTGCGGAATTACACCTCCCACCACAATGGTGATATCACCTGCACCGAGTTTTTTCAGTTCTTCCACCACCTGCGGAACCAAAGTTTTGTGACCTGCAGCCAAAGAAGAAACACCTAAAATGTGAATATCGTTTTCTACAGCTTGTTTCGCCACTTCTTCCGGAGTTTGGAAAAGCGGAGCGACATCCACGTCGAATCCCATGTCCGCAAATGCGGTTGCCACGACTTTAGCGCCACGATCGTGACCGTCTTGTCCCATTTTTGCGACCATGATTCTTGGTCTTCTTCCTTCTTGGTCTTCAAATTTTTGGGTTAAAGAAACCGCCTTTTCGAAATATTCGTTTTTACCTGCATTCATCGCATAAACTCCTTGGATTGTTCTGATATTGGCTTTGTAACGACCGAAACTTTCTTCCATTGCGTCGCTCATTTCTCCCAAAGTTACTCTTCTTCTTGCCGCTTCGATACAGATTTCGAGAAGGTTTCCATTGCCGGATTTTGCCGCTTCTTTAAGTTTTTCAATAATTTCTGCAACCTTTACAGGATCTCTTTCGGCTTTGATCTGGTTTAATCTTTCGATTTGTTTTCGGCGAACTTCGGAATTGTCGATATCCAAAATCTCCAATTCCATTTGCTTAAGATTTGATTTAAAGGAATTTACACCGATGATGAATTCTTCGCCACTATCAATTTTCGCCTGTTTTTTTGCAGCAGCTTCTTCAATTCTCATCTTTGGAATTCCGGCTTCTATTGCTTTTGTCATTCCGCCTTCTTTTTCCACCTCATCAATGAATTTCATGGCTTCATCAATCATTTGTTGAGTTAAAGTTTCCACCAAATGGCTTCCTCCCATTGGATCCACTACATCGCAAATTCCACTTTCCTGCTGTAAGATAATTTGGGTATTTCTTGCAATCTTCGCAGAATAGTCGGTTGGTAAAGCTATTGCTTCGTCTAAAGCGTTCGTATGTAGAGATTGTGTTCCACCCAATGCGGAAGATAGTGCTTCAATTGCAGTTCGGGTAATATTGTTGAAAGGTTCCTGTTCCGTTAGAGACCACCCCGAAGTTTGAGAATGTGTTCTCAATGCCAAAGATTTCTGATTCTGTGGATTGAATTGAGTTAAAAGATTCGCCCAAATAAATCTCGCCGCTCTCATTTTCGCAATTTCCATGAAATGATTCATTCCAATTGCCCAGAAAAACGAAAGTCTTGGTGCAAAATCATCTACATTCATTCCTGCTTTTATTCCGGTTCGAACGTATTCCAACCCATCGGCTAAAGTATAGGCCATTTCCAAAACTGGCGTTGCTCCTGCTTCCTGCATGTGATAACCAGAGATAGAAATCGAGTTGAATTTGGGGATATTTTTAGCGGTATATTCAAAAATATCGGCGATAATTTTCATCGATGGTGTCGGTGGATAAATGTACGTATTCCGAACCATGAATTCCTTCAAAATATCATTCTGAATCGTTCCTGAAAGTTTTTCTTGTGAAACTCCTTGTTCTTCCGCAGCTACGATATAGAAAGACAAAATTGGCAAAACCGCTCCATTCATGGTCATTGAAACGGAGATTTCATCCAACGGAATTTGATCGAAAAGAATCTTCATATCTTCCACGGAATCTATGGCAACTCCTGCTTTTCCAACGTCGCCTACAACTCTTGGATGGTCGGAATCGTAACCGCGATGTGTCGCCAAATCGAACGCCACGGAAAGTCCTTTTTGTCCAGCCGCCAAATTTCTTCTATAAAACGCGTTCGATTCTTCCGCTGTAGAAAAACCTGCGTATTGACGAATGGTCCAGGGTTTTTGAACATACATGGTGGAATATGGCCCTCTCAAATACGGTGCAATTCCTGCGGAGTATTCTTTTTCTGTAAGACTTTTGGAGTCGTGTTCGGTGTAAGAAGACTTCATTTCCAAACCATCTTTTTCAAAGAAATAAGGAAGTTTATCTTCGAAACTGCTTGTGAAATCTGGATTTTGTTTTTGGATTTTTTGGCGCATTTTACTTTGCATTATAGAAAAGTAAAGTTACGAATTTTTGAAGAAAATGAATTTTGATCTTGCTACTTTAATATAGATGAAAAACTGGCTGTTAAATCTGCCTTATGCCGAATAAATAATTTCCATTAAAAAATGGACGCCTCACTTTTGAGAAAGTCTCTACTTTTTAAAAATATTTCTGAAAATTCCCTTTTCCTTAACCTTTTCTTTGGTGTCCTGAACTTTTTGTTTTACATCGCTTTTGGTTTCAGCGATATCTTCCTTGGTTTGTTTCAGGGTTGATTTGGTGACTTCAACTGCATTTTTAACTTTCACCTCTGTTGTTGGTGCATTCTTGCCAATCAACGTCTTCTTTAAACCTTGCTCGATTCCGCGCCAAAAAAGGTTGAAGAAAGATTTCGTTTTATCCCGCTCCACATTTTCTACCGCAACAGATTCGGGATAATTTCCAGAATTGGTTTTTACTACCATATTCGCAACTGCTGATAGCATCTTGTTTTTTTCACCGGTCGGTTTCAAAACCGCAACTTGAAGATTTTGGTGTACCATTTTTAAAGTTCCATGAATTCCACTAAAATTCCCTCTAAAATTAAAAATGAGGTCAGAAATTAGACCCGTTGCGCGAATTTTTAGATATGGCTCAATAAAAGAATTAATTTCTGCTGCAGGCAAATCCGCAATATTTCCCGAAATCGCAAAAGCGTCGTTCATGTTTGCCGTATCAAAACTCCATTTCACTTTCATCGGCGATGCGTTCATGAATCGACAGTTGATAGAAATTGGAACCAAAGTTGGTTTACCCTTCATCTTCCCCGAATTCAAGTTTTTTGCATTCAAGTTAAAATTGTTGAAGGTTAATTTTCCGGGACCATCGCTTTTTTTGGTGTCTTCTTCGTAAACCAAAACTGAATTTCTTACATCCAAATTCTGAATAAACATCGGGAACTTAATCGTTCGCAACAATTTGGAATAAAGCAGTTTCTCCGTCAAATCGTCTTTTGGAATTTTACTGCGGAAAATATCGGCGTTCATCCCGTTTAGAGTAACTTCAGACGCATCAAGGAACTTACTTTCCGAAGCCAAATCCCAATTTCCTTTTGCGGAAATTTGATTGATTTTTAAATCATACAGATCCTTTTCCGCAGGAATCATTCGGATGAACTGCGCTCTGGAAACCAAAGGTTTTAGAGAAAAATTACTGACCAACAAAGCGTTTTTATTCTGCGTCAAAGCACCAATATTTATTTGATAAAATTGGTTGATTTTAAAACTGAAATTCTTTGTCGTCAATCGATAATTTTCGGTTTTAAAGGGGATTTTTTCGCGAACGGTTTTTTCATTCATTTCAAGATTCTGAATTTTTGCATTCAAATCATTGAAAACTAATGGTTTGTCGAGATTGTCAATCGTAAGGTTTGAATTTTTTAAATCGATATTTTTAATCTTCAATGGCAACTGAATTCCGCTGTAATTTGGTTTCTTTTTGTTCGGGTTTTTTGCGGCGGTAACTTTTCCGTTTAAGCCATTTATCAAAACATTTTGAACATCCAATTTCAGCTTATTGTTCAGAAAGTTCCATTCGTTGATTTTCAGGTTAATTCGATTCGCATTCAAATCCATCAAGGTTTTATCAGACACCGAAACCGTAGGTTTTACCGAAACATTTCTTAAGTCCGCCGATTTCGGATTAATCGCCAAAGCCGAAACTTTCACATTTTCACGGTCGGAAATATAGTTTAAATTCTTCCCGTTCATTTTAAAATTGTCATAATTAAAGGGAATATTTCCTTTAGCAGTTTCATCGTTCATCAAGAATTTATTGATGTTCATAGTGAGATTTTCTGCGATAAACAAAGGGGTTCCGTTTGGTTTTAGAATTTTGATTTTGGCGTTATTCATCAACACATCTTCTAAATTTACGTCGTAGGTAAAACTCTTTTTTTTCTCACTTATTATTACATTCGTCGTGTACATTTTCAGCTCTGGATTCTCGAAACGTACATTGGTGAGATTGATTTTATTGTCCTTCAAAATGATGTCTTTAAACTCCATTTCAGAAGATGTAAAGTCAAAAAGATTTCTTTTTTTTGGATAAAATTTTGTAAAATTTTGATAAGAAAGAAGTGGAACCAAAGCGAAATCCTTAATACTCATCTGATTTTCCTTCGTGGTAACATAATTCGCCGTGAATGCGTAAACATTATCGGGACGGAAAAAGAAATTCTTCCCGTTGATATCATACTTGTCGAAAACCACAGGAAGTTTTTTCTCCACCGATTCTTCGGTCATTTGTAGGTTTTCGACATTCAAATTCAAATCATTTACTGAAAGAAATTTTTGTTTGGTATGCCTGAAAATTTGAATATTCCCGTTGTTAATTTTAATATTCTCAAAAGCGACGGGATTTCTTTGTTTGCCCGTTTTTTCATCAATAGGTTTCGCGAGAACGATATTAAGGTTGGGACTTTTGAGAAGTAAATTGGAGGTATTGACTCTTTTATTAAAAATCGCGTCATAAATTCCTAGTCGGGAAATTGATAAGGTGTCAATCGTTCCCTGCAATCCTATAACGTTTTGATTTTGAGGGTTTTTGTTGTTAATTGAAATTCCTGTGGAATGAATGTTTCCCGTAGCAATGTCCACATCCAATGTCTTGTAGGAAATTAGGTAATGTGAATTGTTTTTAACATATTGCGGGAGCTGAGATTTCAGCCAATAATTAATCCCAAAATTGGCAACAATGAAGAGTGCGAGAAAAATCCCGAGAAAAATGGCGATAATTTTGAGGTAGTTTTTCTTCATTTCGTTGAAGATTAAAATTTTGTGCCATTTAACGGAGTGATTTATTTAATCATGGTCATTTTTAAACTTCCAAGTCAATCACATAACCTTCATGTCCTCTCACATTGATGAAGTTTCCGCCATCGAAAGCAAGGTATTGTCCTTTAATTCCCTTTAAAATTCCCTCGAATTCAGGGTTTTTGTCTAAAGTAAACGAGTTGATTTTTTCAGGTTTTTCGTAAGGATAGTCTAGACGAATCATCTCATGTTCGTCGCGATAAAAATTTTGAAAATTTTCAGGAAAGTAATTTTTTATTTTTTCACGGAAATCGACCAAATCCAAATCATCTTCAAAATCATCTTCCAACATTTTTCGCCAATTGGTTTTGTCGGCAAGGTGTTCTTTTAATGCGACTTCAATCATTCCCGCCTCGTAGCGATTCTCGGTTTTTGCAATCGGTAAAGCGAAAGTTGCACCTTGGTCAATCCAACGTGTCGGAACTTGCGATTCTCTTGTAACGCCCACTTTCACGTCGCCTGTGTAAGCAAGATACACCACATGCGGTTGTAACTGAATGGATTGTTCAATTTCCAAATCCCGTTCGGCGATTCCTAAATGTGCAGTAGAAAGTTCAGGACGAATAATCGTGTCGCTTGCATACGGACTTTCGAAAAAACACTTTTTGCAGAAACCCATTCTGTAGATTTTCTCTTCACTTCCACAGTTTACACATTGATAACCAACGTGTTTTATTTTCAAATTCCTTCCAATCAGCTGATTCATATTGATTAAATCATTGGAGAGATTGAGAAAATATTGGATGGGTTTTCCGTTTTGGGTGGTCATTTTTAGGATTTGTCCGTGGAAATGCATGTCGTTATTTTTTGTAAATTTAATCTATTCTGTCTTCGCCTGCAAAGTTTTCACTTGTGACTGAAGGTCAGAAATTTGTTGCTGAAGTTGCTTGAATTCTGAACTTAATTCGGCATTTCCGCGGGAATAACGCCAAATTAAATCAATGTCTTTAACAAGAGAATTATGAGAATTAAGCTGTTCCCTGCTTATATAAGTGCTGTCATTTAAAATAGTGACTTTCAGAAATTATTTTCCTTTTTCTTCAAATGGTTCGTAATTAACAATCGCCAAATCAGGATGTTCTGCTTTAATCATGGAAATGTAATTTTCCGACTGCTCACGAAAATTTTCGTTATCCCATTTCTTTTTAGTTAATAGAATACTCGGAATCAAAATAATGACCGAAAAAATAGAAATTAATACGGAAGTGGTTTTATTGTTTTTGCGGTTTTGTGCTAAATAATACTTTTGGTAACCTAAAATAATACTCAAAATCCAAGTTCCCACCCCGATGAAAAAACAGTTGATGACATAAAAATAAAAACCGCCAACAAAATAATCCCAATTTCCCGTTGCAATTCCAAAACCTGCCGTACAAAGCGGCGGAATACATGCCGTGGAAACTGCAACTCCCGCAATAACCTTTATCGCTTCCTTTCTAATAATTCCTAAAAACCAGGCAAATCCACCAAAAAGTGCCAAAAAACAGTCGAAAACCGTAGCATTTTTGAAACCTTCAAGCTGTGAAGTTTCTGCATGAAAAGGAGAAATCAAAAAATAAAGCGTTGAGGAGATCAAAGCGACCGCAATCATGAGTATCCAATTGTAAACCCCAAGTTTTAAAAGTCTTTTGTTACCGATAGAAAGCCCAAAAGCAATTCCAACAATGGGTCCCATCAAAGGAGAAATGAGCATCGCGCCAATTACGGCGGCAGAACTGTTGATATTCAAACCGATACAGGCAATGAGCATCGATAAAACAAGAAGCCATAAATTATGCCCCTGAAAATAGATTCCATCTTCGATTTCTCTAAAAGTAAATTCTTCGGATTCTTCTTTGGGAAGCGAAAGCTTGCGTTTAATATTATAAAAAGGCATGGTTTATTTTTAGTAAAAATAGAAAAAAAGAAGAGTGAATTTGATTTTTTAATTCGTTAAATTTGCCTTTACAATAAACTCAAATGAATTACCTCGTCACAGGCGGAAGCGGATTTATCGGTTCGCACCTTGTAGAACATCTTCTGAAAAACGGACATTCTGTCATTAATATTGACAATTTCGATGATTTCTATGATTATAAAATAAAAATAGAAAACACTTTGGAATCGGTTGGGAAAACCAACGAATTTACTTTTCATAATAAAAGCACCGACATTCAGAAGCTCATTTTTGAAACCTCATCAAAAAATTATCAGCTTTATTATCAGGACATTAGAGACAAAAATGGTTTAGAAAAAATCTTTCAAAAACATAAAATTGATTTCGTTATTCATTTGGCGGCATTAGCGGGAGTTCGCCCATCAATAGAAAGACCTTTAGAGTACGAAGAGGTGAACGTGAAAGGAACGATGAATCTGTGGGAACTTTGTAAAGAATTTAATATTAATAAATTTATATGCGCTTCAAGTTCAAGTGTTTATGGAAATAATAAAACCATTCCTTTTTCTGAAACCGATAACGTTGACAACCCGATTTCCCCGTACGCAGCCACGAAAAAATGTGGTGAAATTCTAGGACACGTTTATCATCATCTTTATAAAATTGATATGATTCAGTTGAGGTTTTTCACCGTGTATGGACCAAGACAAAGACCTGATTTAGCCATCCATAAATTCACTAAATTAATATCCGAAAACCAAGAAATCCCTTTCTATGGCGATGGCGCTACTTCGCGCGATTATACTTTTATCGATGATATTATTGATGGAATGTTGAAATCCATTCACTACCTTGAAACTCATGACAACGTTTATGAAATCATCAACCTCGGTGAAAATGAAGTTATTAATCTGAATGAAATGGTTTCCACCATTGAGGCCAGTCTTCAAAAAAATGCCTTAAAGAAAATGCTCCCACTTCAAGCGGGAGATGTCATGAAAACCAACGCCGATATTACCAAAGCTAAAAATTTAATCGGTTATAAACCCACCACAAAATTCCAAAATGGCATAAAAAAATTTGTGGAATGGTTTTTGGGAAAGTGATTCGAGATTCGAGATACCAGTTGGGAGAATGGTAAGGTCAACATTCAGTTTTTACGTGATGAAACCGCGAAACCCGCATCCCGCAACTCGAACCTCAAAAAGATTGAAAATCAACGACAAAAACCTTTGATTTCTCACCTAATTTTATACTTTTGCAAAAAATTTAATATATGTACTGGACATTAGAATTAGCATCTTATTTAAGCGACGCACCTTGGCCAATGACGAAGGCAGAACTTATTGATTACGCAATCAGAACAGGTGCACCCATGGAAGTGGTAGAAAATCTTCAGGCAATCGAAGACGAAGGAGAAATCTATGAGTCGATCGAAGAAGTTTGGAGCGATTATCCAACGGACGAAGATTTCCTTTGGAACGAAGACGAATATTAAGAATGCAGTCGGCAATCAGCAGTCTGCTTTCTGCTGTTTTTGCCCCAAATATTTTAAAGCAGAAAAATTAACGCTGAATGCAAATGCAGACAGCCGAATGCAAACAATATGGGTTTATTAGACAAAGTTCTGAAAGGTTTCTTGGGCGACAAAAACGCCACCGACCTTAAGGAAGTAAAAAAAGTTGTAAACAAAATCAAAGCTGTTGAACCAAAAATTCAGGAACTTTCTGATGACGGTTTAAGGGCAAAAACCGCAGAATTTAAAGATAAAATTAAATCTGCCACCGCAAATATCACCAAGCAGATTGAGGATATTAAGGAACAAATAAAAAACTCCACCAACGTTGATGAAAAAGAAGCGCTTTTCTCAAAGGTTGAAGCTTTGAAGAAAGATTCCTACCAAATCGAGGAGAAAGTTTTGAACGAAATTCTTCCCGAAGCATTTGCTTTAGTGAAAGAAACCGCAAGAAGGCTTGCCCAAAATGGTGAAATCCGAGTAACTGCAACCGAAATGGACAGAGAACTTGCTTCAACTAAAGATTTCGTTGAAGTTCAGGGAGATACCGCCATTTGGAAAAACCAATGGAATGCACACGGAACCGCCGTAACCTGGGACATGGTTCACTATGATGTTCAGTTCATTGGTGGTGTCGTTCTTCACAGCGGAAAAATTGCGGAAATGGCAACCGGTGAAGGTAAAACTTTGGTGGGAACTTTACCTATTTATTTAAACGCACTTCCTGGAAGAGGAGTTCATGTAGTGACCGTAAACGATTATTTGGCGAAACGTGACTCGGCTTGGATGGGACCACTTTACCAATTCCACGGACTTTCGATTGACTGTATCGACAATCATCAACCCAACTCCGACGCGAGAAGAAAAGCCTATCAATCAAGTATCACTTACGGAACGAATAACGAATTCGGTTTTGATTATTTGAGAGATAACATGGTGACTTCACCCGAAGAATTGGTTCAAGGGGAATTAAATTTTGCGATTGTGGATGAGGTGGATTCCGTTTTGGTGGATGATGCAAGAACGCCGTTGATTATTTCAGGACCTGTTCCGCAAGGGGACCGCCAGGAATTTGATGTGTTGAAGCCTTCTGTTGACAGAATTGTAGAAATTCAGAAAAAGACAGTGACTTCTATATTTAATGAAGCTAAAAAATTAATCGCAAACGGAAACACCAAAGAAGGCGGTTTCAAATTATTGCAAGCTTACAGAGGTTTGCCGAAAAACCGTCAGTTGATTAAATTCCTTTCCGAAAGCGGAAACAAATCACTTCTTCAAAAAACCGAAGCGCAATACATGCAAGACAACAACAGGGATATGCCAATTGTTGACAAGGATTTGTATTTCGTTATCGACGAAAAAAACAATCAGATTGACCTTACCGATAAAGGGGTTGAATACATGTCTGCAGGAAACGAAGATAAAGATTTCTTCGTTTTGAATGACATCGCAACTGAAATTGCAGAACTTGAATCTAAAGGTTTAAGCAAAGAAGAAGAGTTCGAAGCCAAAGAAAAGTTATTCAGCGAATTTGCCGTAAAATCTGAAAGAGTTCATACTTTAAGTCAGTTATTGAAAGCATATACTTTATTCGAAAAAGATGATGAATACGTAGTTATTGACGGTGAAGTAAAAATCGTGGACGAACAAACAGGTCGTATCATGGAAGGAAGACGTTATTCTGACGGACTTCACCAAGCGATTGAGGCAAAAGAAAACGTAAAAATTGAAGCGGCGACTCAAACTTTTGCAACGATCACGCTACAGAACTACTTCCGTATGTACAACAAATTGGCGGGAATGACCGGTACTGCAGAAACAGAAGCAGGCGAACTTTGGGAAATCTATAAACTCGACGTAGTGGTAATTCCTACAAACCGACCAATTCAAAGAGATGACAGACAAGATTTGGTGTACAAAACCAATCGTGAAAAATACAACGCCGTAATCGAGGAAATCGAAAGATTAACCGCTCAAGGAAGACCCGTTTTGGTGGGTACAACTTCGGTGGAAATCTCTCAATTGCTGTCGAGAGCACTTCAGTTGAGAAAAATTCAACATAATGTTTTGAACGCTAAACTTCACGCAAGAGAAGCGGAAATCGTTGCTTTAGCAGGAGGTCCGGGTGTGGTAACTATCGCAACAAACATGGCAGGACGTGGAACCGACATTAAATTGCAGGGCGACGTAAAACAAAACGGCGGTTTAGCGATCATCGGAACGGAAAGACACGATTCAAGACGTGTTGACCGTCAGTTGAGAGGTCGTGCAGGAAGACAGGGAGATCCGGGAAGTTCACAATTCTATGTTTCTTTGGAAGATAATTTGATGCGTCTTTTCGGTTCGGAAAGAATCGCGAAAATGATGGACAGAATGGGACACAAAGAAGGCGAAGTGATTCAGCATTCGATGATTTCCAAATCGATTGAAAGAGCGCAGAAAAAAGTTGAAGAAAACAACTTCGGTATCCGAAAAAGACTTTTGGAATATGACGACGTGATGAACAAACAACGTGACGTGATCTACAAAAGAAGAAAGAACGCATTGTTCGGTGACCACTTGAAATACGATATTTCGAACATGATTTACGATGTGTCACAATCCATCGTTACCAAAACGAAAATGGAAGGTGACTACAAAGATTTCGAATATGAAGTAATCAAACATTTCACGATGGAAGCGCCGGTTTCTGAAAGCGAATTTAAGACAAAACAAGTTCCTGAATTGACGAGAATCCTTTCTAAAGCAGCTGAAGAAGATTATCAAATGAAGCTGAACCTTTTGAAAGAAAAATCTTTCCCAATCATTGAAAACGTTTACCAAAACCAAGGTTCAATGTTTAAGATGATTCAGGTTCCTTTTACCGATGGAATTAAAACGATGACCATTGTTACCGATTTGAAAGCAGCTTATGAAACAAAATGCGATTCTTTGGTGAATGACTTTGAAAAGAATATTTCACTCGCCATCATCGATGAGAACTGGAAACTTCACTTGAGAGAAATGGACGACTTAAGACGTTCTTCACAAGGTGCAGTTTACGAACAGAAAGATCCGTTGGTAATTTACAAACAAGAATCTTTCTATCTTTTCAGCGAAATGGTGGAAAAAGTAAACAAAGAAATAGTGTCATTCTTGTTCAAAGGAGAAATTCCGCAATAAGAAATACAATATAACCTTTAAAAACTTCTTCAGAAATGGAGAAGTTTTTTTGTTAACGAATATTAATTTTTTGTACTTTTAAAAACTAAAATTACAACGGATGTCATTAATAGATTTGTCGAAACAGGTCGCATTAGGAGTAGATATTGGCGGAACTAACACCAAATTCGGTTTGGTAAACCACCGCGGCGAAATTCTAGATAAAGGAAGCATCAGAACTGATGAATTTGAGAAAGTGGAAGACTTCATCGAGGCGCTTTACAATAAAGTAAAACCACTTATTGATGAATACTGCACGGAAAGACAGTTTGACGGAATTGGAGTCGGTGCACCCAACGCAAATTATTATCGGGGAACCATTGAACAGGCTCCAAATCTTCGTTGGAAAGGAATTGTTCCTTTTGCTGAATTAATGACGGCGAAGTTTGGTGTCCCGTGTAAAATGACCAATGATGCAAACGCAGCGGCTTTAGGTGAAATGATGTTCGGTGCAGCAAGAGGAATGAAGGATTTCATCATGATTACACTCGGAACCGGCGTTGGAAGCGGAATTATTTCCAACGGACAATTAATTTACGGTCACGATGGTTTCGCAGGTGAATTGGGACACACGATTATAAAACCAGGCGGAAGAAAACATTGGAGCACCGGTTCTGAAGGTTCTTTGGAAGCTTACGCATCCGCAACAGGAATTTCAATCACCGCAAAAAAAATGCGGGCAGAATTTCCCGATTCGATGCTCAATGATTATCCTGAAGAAAAAATCGATTCTAGAGTGGTTCATGAATGTGCGTTAAAAGGCGACCCCACGGCAATTGAAGTTTTCCGATATACAGGGCAGAAATTAGGGGAAGCTTTGGCAAATTTCGTAATGTTTTCTTCTCCCGAAGCAATTCTACTTTTTGGGGGCGTAATTAAAGCGGGAGATTTTATCTTAAAGCCTACCAAACTTAACATGGAACGAAATCTTTTGCCGATTTTCAGAAATAAGGTAAAACTCGTTTTCAGTGAACTGGACGAAGCTGATGCCGCTATTTTGGGCGCAAGTGCTTTGGTTTGGGAAAAGTGACTGAATTGGTTTAACTAAAAATTTTATGCCACGAATATCATTAGTGCTTTTGTGGCGATCTTTTTTCACCATTCATTTATAAAATTTCCTTCATAGAAAACCGTTATCAAATCATGAATAAGATTTTAGTAATTTTGATGAGCTTTATTTTGAGTTCCTGTAGCGGACAGGAATCCAAGAAATCTTTAACAAAAAATCAAAAAATGGATAAACAAAATTTAAAATATATCACTTTCGGGGGCGGATGTTTTTGGTGTGTAGAAGGCGCTTTTCAATATTTAAAAGGAGTTGAATCGGTAGTTTCTGGCTATTCCGGTGGACATAAAAATAATCCTACTTACGAAGAAGTTTGTACCGGCGAAACAGGACATGCAGAAGTGGTGCAAATCGGTTACAATCCGAAGGAACTTTCTTATGAACAGTTGATGGATGTGTTCTTTTTCCTGCACGATCCCACGCAATTGAATAGACAGGGAAATGACATCGGAACACAGTATCGTTCAGTAATTTTCTATAAAGACGATGCCGAAAAAACAAAAGCCGAAGAAGCCATCAAACAATCCGAAGCAAGCGGAAGATGGCACGGAAAATACGTCACGGAACTGGCAAAATTTGAGAAGTTTTGGCCAGCTGAACAATATCATCAAGGCTATTATGAAGCCAACCCGAACCAACCCTATTGCAGCGCAGTTGTTGGTCCAAAAATCGCCAAATTCAAAAAACATTACGGTGAACTTGGAATGTTGAAATCAGAAGTCGCAAATTAAATAAAAAAGCCGTCTCACAACTCGTGAAAGACGGCTTTTTATTTTGGTGATTTAGTCAAAAACAGTTGGTTTCGGTCTTGTAGACCTCCGTTTCGGTTTTTGATATAAAATTTGGAGTAGCTGACGTATAATTTTAGGTTGAAGAAGATATAATTTGGCGTTCAGAACGTATAATTTTTGGTACTTAACCTCATTTTATAAGTTTTTTAGAGATCAGCATGGTGTTATAACTTCTTTCTAAAAATATAATAACCCGCTTCCGATGGATGGTCCTGAACATAATCTTCAGGATTTTCTTTTTTGATGAGGTTATAAATCATGATATCCCCCGCTGCAGAACCGGAAAATATAATTCCAAACAGTAGCAAACCTGGATTTCCAAGAACCATTCCTAAAATTGCGGGTAAAATCCCCACTAAAACAAGTGGAGCCAATAAAGCGATGATGTAATGTTTGATTTGTAGAGGTTCTTTGCAATGTGCATAAGGCGTCAACATTTTCCAAAGCACGCCAAATTTTACCGATTTAAATCCTTTCGTAGCATATTTCGCAAAGAAAATTCCGTGCACAAATTCGTGAATTACAATTCCAATAATAAATGCAATCAAGGGAAAAAACATTTTTAGAAACGGATTTGCTCCTTTATAAAAACTTTCAGATAAATTGTTTCCCCAAATCAAATAATAGGGAACGGTAAATATTATCGCAAAGAAAATGAGATATTTTATCGCGACAAGATTGGCTTTCATCAAGTCGATCGTTTTCTGGTCTTTATTATAATTTTCTAAATTCATTTTTCATAAAAAAAGCCGCCAAAAAATCAGCGGCTTTTCAAGTATTTTAAAATTTTATCTTACCAAAGTCATCTCACTGATCAAGTGACCTGCTTTACCGTATTTTTCAATCGTCCAAAGAACCATTCTCACGTCAACGTTGATGGTTTTCTGCAATTTCGGGTCAAAAATAATATCGCCGCTTAAAGCCTCACTGTTTCCGTCGAAAGCAAGACCTAAAAGATTTCCGCTACCATCAAGAATTGGCGAACCTGAATTTCCACCGGTAATATCGTTGTTTGACAAGAAGTTTACAGGCATGAAACCTTTTTTGTCTTTGTACTGACCAAAATCTTTTTTCTTCACCAAATCCAGGAATCTTTGTGGCAAATCGAATTCTTCATCACCTTTCTTGTACTTCGCCACCATTCCGTTGATGTCGGTGTAGTAATTGTTTTTTTCGCTAATTCCGTAATATTTTCTGTCGCTTCTTTCAGGCAAAGTGTTTACAGAACCGTAAGTTAATCTCATCGTAGAATTGGCATCAGGATAGAATGCTTTTTCAGGTTGAGACTTCCTTAAACCATCCAAAAATATTCTGCTGTTTTTCGCGAAAGCGTCATCAACTTTTGCGAACTTCTCTCCCATTAATTTTTGATCTTCGATGAAGCTGTTTGCAATTTTTAATAATGGGTCTGCATCAAGTTTTAATTTATCAGGACTGTTTACGAAATTCAGTGCTGATTCTTTAGTTGCGAAAATCGAAGAGAATGCTATGTTTGACAACGTTTTTGCATCAACCGACATTAAAGATGGTGAAGCAACGTCTTTGTTTACTCTTTGCTGATAAAGACCAACCATTGAGTTCAACATTTCGCCCTCTAATTGGGTGTTTAAACCATCGTACATTCTGTTGATTGCGTCGGTAACTTTGGTCTTCATTCCAGCTTTTCCGGCATCATCTTGATCAACATAAGTTTTCAACAAAGAACCTAACTGGTAAGCAATGGGAAGATATTTCGCATTTCTTTGTAGTTGGGAAGAGTAGTTTCTCTCTACGTTTCTGTTTGAAAACTGGGTGTAATTTCCTTTAATATCTTCTAAAACTCCGCCATAAACAGCTTGATTTTCAGGAAGTAACGCCCAAACCTGGAATTTGCTTTCTAAATCTTTTTTACCTGCTATGGTTTGGTTTTTTTCAACTGCATCAATTGTTCCCTGTCTGTTCTTCCAATAATTTGCAACAGAAGCGTATTGGGAAGCGTAATGAAGTTTTGTAGCCTGGTCTTTGTCCATGTACTTTTTCATCACATCCATGGCCATTTTTGAGGCTTCAACCCAAGCTGGATAATCTTTATTTACCATTTGCTCGATTCCGTAAGAAGTAAGGTATCTGTTTGTTCTTCCGGGATAACCAACAATCATCGTGAAATCTCCAGGTTTGTAGCCTTTAAGAGAAATTGGAAGCGCATGTTTTGGCTTCATTGGAACGTTGTTCGGAGAATATTCCGCTGGATTTCCGTTTGCATCTGCGTAAACTCTGAACACTGAAAAATCCACGGTATGTCTTGGCCATTCCCAGTTATCAGTATCGCCGCCATATTTTCCTAAAGCGTTTGGTGGAGTTCCTACCAATCTTACATCTTTGAAATCTTGGTAAACAAAATAGTAGAATTCATTTCCATTGTAGAAATCTCTTACTACCACTGTATATTTTCCGTTCTCTGAGTTTTCTGTTTGAATGGCTTTGTATTCTGCATCAATAACCGCTTTTCTTTCTTCGGCAGTCATGCTGTTGTTTAATTTTGCATTAATTCTTTGAGAGACATCATCCATTCTCACCATAAATCTTACAGAAAGTCCTTTTGCAGGAAGTTCCTCAGATTTTTTCATTGCCCAAAAACCGTTGGTCAAATAATCTTTTTCAGGAGTTGAAAGAGCCGCGATATTACCGTAACCACAATGATGATTGGTGAAAAGCAAACCTTCCTTAGAAACGATTTCAGCAGTACAACCACCACCAAATTGCACGATAGCATCTTTTAAGCTAGAATTATTGATGGAGTAAATTTCTTCAGCCGTCAATTTTAATCCCTGTTTTTTCAAATCAACCCCATTAAGTCTTTTGACCATCGACAAAAGCCACATTCCCTCATCAGCTTTTAGCTGGAAAAAGCTCAACATGAAAGTGAGCAGTAATAATATTCTTTTCATTGATAAATTTTTTATGTTCGCTAATTTAAGAAAATCATTTCAGATGAAATTAATAAAATAAAAAAGGATGAGTTTCCCCATCCTTTATTCTCAGATTTATTCAAAAAGTTATTCTTTGATTAATTTTGTTGATGTTTTTTGTCCATCAGATAAGGTCACATTTAGCATGTAAACTCCTTTTTGTAAGCCTGACAAATCAATTTGTTTGATGTTTTCAAAAGTTTTTACTGTTCTTCCGTTCATATCAACCAATAAAATTGATTTCACAGTACTCTTAGACTGGATGTTAACTTGTCCTTTAGTTGGGTTTGGATAAACTGTAACTGCATTTTTCGCTGCATTAACGTTTGCAGTTGCCAAAAGTGGTCCTAATTTATTCATTCCTCCTCCTGTAGCAGCATCTTTAAATCCACCTCCCCAAATTGCTGAAGCATTAAACACACCTAAGTTAGCGATTCCATCCGTATCTCCTGGTGCTGGAGTAAGGGCTGTCCAAGTATGTCCTCCATCAGTACTAATAGCAGAACCTCTTGAAGTTGATGAAGCACCCGCTGTAATTAACGTGTTTGCTGTTCCAGGTACATAAGCAATATCTCCTGTAAAAGAAGTACCCGCAGTAACATCCACCACTGCCCAGTTTGCTGCGGCATCAGTTGTAGCGTAAATTAGGCCATCCTGATCCATAACCCAAGCGGTGTTTGCATCTTTTAATGCAATTTGTCCGCTTGCTCCTGGAGTTGTAACCCCGCCAAAATCTACGATTGGTGTCGAAGAAATTGTCCAAGTAACTCCTTTGTCATTCGATTTCATCACTCTTCCAAGGTCAGTTCCAAACCATGAAACATTTCCTGCGGCTGCTTTCAAATGGGTATAAGCAAATTCGTTTGAAATAGCAGGGGAATTAGCGGCCGGGTTTCTGGTCCAGGTAGCTCCTCCGTTTGTTGTATTGTAAATTTCATACCTTCCTGATGCATCTGGGTCACCCATTAAGTAACCTGTATTAGCGTCAAAAAAATGAACAACATTTGGGAAAGCAGTAGATGCATTAAATCCCGGAACGGTTTGTTTTGCCCAAGTTGCACCTCCGTCTGTGGTTTTCCATACACCACCACCTGCGCCTCCGCTGGAATTGGTAGCTACAGCATAAGCAGTTGTAGCAGAAGTTGCACTAATGTCGGAAATAAGCAATGCGGTATTGCCTACATTAATTAATCCTCCTGTCCAAGTTGTTCCTCCATTGCTTGTTCTTGTGTATGCTTGTACGTTTGCGCCCCCTCCAGAACCATCAGCTCCCATTGCCCATACTGTATTGGCATCAACTACAGAAAAAGACAAAGGATATGTTCCAGCTGCAGGAAAATTGGAGTTCTGTGTCGTCCAAGTCTGTGCCTGTGTCATCATTGCAACAAGTGCAAATCCTGTAAGTAAAAGTTTTTTCATAATCTTATAAGTTTAATGATTTTTTGTAAAATTATACTATTTGAAAATAATATGCAAACAATATTGCCATTTTTTAATCAAATCGCTTGAATTCGTGTCAAAAAACACTTTTGATAGTTACCTATAAAGCGCTTCCTTCTATTTGTCGATACATCTCCGTGTGCGGGATATCGTCTTCGAAATATTTTTTTCCGGTTTCTGAGAAACCAAACTCGGTATAAAACTTTATTAAATAATCTTGTGCAGAAATCCTCACCCTTTTACTTTTAAATCTTGATTCTATAACTTCCAGAGCAAATTTCATCAAAACTTTTCCCAATTTTAAGTTCCTAAACTTTTGACCTGTAAGAACTCGTCCTATTGACGACTCCCCATATTTAACACCCTCGTCAAAAACCCTGCAATAGGCCAAAATTTCTCCATTCCTTTCTGCCCAAAGGTGAACGGCCTGATCATCGCAACCATCTGCATCAAGATAGTAGCATGCCTGTTCCACGATAAAAACTTCCTGCCGAATTTTTAGGATGCAGTAAAGCTCATTTAAAGTCAGTTGATCAAATTTTTTGACTTTCCAAAGAATATCTTTCATCCCTTAAAATTTACATGGTTTTCTTCTAAAAACTTATTCGTTTTGGAAATGAAGTTTAGAATCTCATCCGTTCCCACCTTTTTTTCTGCAGAAGTAACATATGTTTCCGGCAGATCTTCCCATGTTTTCAGAAGTTCTGCTTGATAGTTTTCAACATTAGAAATTGCTGCGTTGGGTTTTAGTTTATCAGCTTTAGTAAAAACTATAGAGAAGGGAATTCCGTTTTCGCCACACCATTCAATAAATTCCAGATCGATTTTTTGTGGCGTATGTCGGGAATCAACCAAGACGAAAAGGTTCACCAGGTTTTTTCTGTTCAGGATATAATTGGTGATCAGCTTCTCGAAATCTTTCCTTAAACTTTTCGAAACCCGCGCGTAACCGTAACCGGGCAAATCGGTCAAATACCAACTCTCATTCACTAAAAAATGATTAATAAGTTGTGTCTTTCCTGGGGTTTGAGAGGTTTTCGCCAAATCTTTGTGATTCATCATCGCATTGATTAAGGAAGATTTCCCCACATTGGATCTTCCGATAAATGCATATTCAGGTAAGTTGGGTTCAGGGCAATCCTGCCATTTTCCGCTACTTTTCACAAATTCCGCTGTTTTGATAACCATCCTTGAATTTTTTTCAAATTTAATCAAATAAAAAATGGAAGCTTAAAACTTCCACCTATTTGTTTTCAATTTTCTTTAACCAACTGTAGAGAATTTCATTGAACTCGTCTGGTTTCTCCATCATTGCGGCGTGTCCGCATTGATCGAGCCAGAATAATTCCGAATTTGGAATCAATCGGTTCATTTCGATCGCGACTTCTGGTGGAGTTACGGTATCTTGCTTACCCCAAATTAGACAAGTTGGAACTTGAATTTTGTGAAGTTCCTTTTCCATATTATGTTTAATGGCGCTTCTTGCAAGCATCACGGTTTTAATTCCTTTTCCGCGGTCATTAACAATCGAGAAAACTTCGTCTACCAATTCTTCCGTGGCAATTTTTGGATCGTAAAATACCTCCTCCGCTTTTTTCTTGATATAATCTCGGTCATTTTTCCTCGGGAAACTGTCTCCAAATGAACGTTCATATAAACCGGAACTGCCCGTCAAAACCAAATCACTTACAACATCCGGACGCGCCAAAGTCAAAATCAAGCCAACGTGTCCTCCCATCGAATTCCCCACAATAATTGCAGATTCTCCTACTTCTTCCTCGATAAACCTTGCTACAAATTTCGCAATGGAAGTCAGGTTCGTATTTAAAACGGGTAAATCGTAAATTGGTAACTCAGGAAAATATACGCGGTACCCTCTCGCCGAAAAATAGGAAATCAGTTTGGTGAAATTGCTCAATCCTCCCATTAATCCCTGCAACAGAACGATTGGTCTCCCTTCACCTTCTGCGAGAAATTTGAATTGTTTATTTTTTTTTGTCTTGAATAACATATGTTTTCCTAAATAGGCGATTGCAAAAATACGAATTTAACGGTAAAATCAATTTTTTTGGCATTAAAAGTAATAATTATTATGCCACTTTTATATTCAGAACACGATTTTCTTTGCAATTTATTCTTTTTATTTTCTGCTGCCATAAATCGTTTTCAATCAAATGGTTAATCGAAAATTCCAAAACTTATTAACAATATGTCAAAAAGTGGGAAAAAGTGGGAAAATTTCAAAATTATTATATAAATTTGTCCCAAATGATTCAATTCTTCGAGACATACGAGTGCAAAATTGATGACAAAGGCCGACTGAAACTGCCTTCGTCATTGGTAAAGCATTTGGAAAATCTCGGTGGAAATTTCGTGGTGAAACGTTCGGTTTTCAACACTTGTCTTGAAGTTTATCCCGTGAAAACTTGGGAACAAACCATCCAAACCATCGGCAAAGTAAACAGATTTAAAGCCAGAAACCTAGAATTCATCCGAAAATTTACCGCTGGTTTGAAGACCGTAGAAATTGACAAAGCAGAAAGGATCTTGATTTCAAAAGACCTCAAAACTTTTGCAAATTTAGAAAAAGAAGTGGTAGTCGCCGGAATGATTGATTATTTTGAAGTTTGGGACAAAACCGCGTACGAAGAAAACATAAAAACCAACGAAGCCGATTTCGCTCAACTCACCGAGGAAGTTATGGGCGACGTGAATTTTGATGACGATG